>JANMXG010000483.1:0-10570 GCA_031394235.1 Betaproteobacteria bacterium | reverse complement strand
GCCGGTTGCCCGACGGCCTTGGCCGTCTCGCGCCGCACGTCGAACGACCGCATCCCCGCCAGAGGAAAGACCGCAAAGAGCCGATTTCAGCCACCCAATCCACGCCGCGCCTGAGAAGCCGATGCCCGCAAACCTCAGGCTCAGGTCGACGCCAACGCCTGGTCAATGTCCCAGAGGATGTCGTCGATGTGCTCCAGGCCGACCGAGATCCGCACCATGTCGGGCAACACGCCGGCCGCCCGCTGCTGCGCCTCGTCGAGTTGCCGGTGGGTGGTCGAGGCCGGGTGGCTGATCAGCGTGCGGGTGTCGCCGATGTTTACCAGGTGGCTCATGAAACGCGCTGATTCGATGAACTTGACGCCCGGCGCAGCGCCGCCCAGCACACCAAACGCCAGCAGGCCCGATGCACCCGGCACGGCGCCAAGACCGCCCGCTGTGCCGCCCATGTCCCGCATCTGCCGCCTCAGCAGCGCGTGTTGAGGATGGTCGGCCAGGCCAGGGTAGTTGACCCAGGCCACCCGCGGGTGGCTGCGCAAATACTCAGCCACCGCCAGGGCGTTGCGACAGTGGCGCTCCATGCGCAGCGGCAGCGTTTCGACGCCTTGCAGGATCTGCCACGCGCTCATCGGGCTTAACGCGGCGCCGTAAACCCGCAAGGTTTCCATGCGGGCGCGCATCGAGAAGCCGAAGTCGCCAAAGGTCTCGTAAAACTTGACGCCGTGGTAACCCGCCGATGGCTCGGTCATGCCCGGAAATTTGCCGTTGTCCCACGGAAACTTGCCACCCTCCACTACTACACCCCCTAGCGTGGTGCCGTGGCCGGCCAGGTACTTGGTGGCCGAATGCACCACGATGTCTGCGCCAAGCGCCAGCGGGTTGCAAAGGTAGGGGCTGGGTACGGTGTTGTCGATGATCAGCGGCAGGCCGTGGGCGTGCGCCACGTCGGCCACCGCCGCGATGTCCAGCACGACCAGACTGGGGTTGCCCAGACTTTCAGCGTAGACCGCGCGGGTGTTGGGCCGGATCGCGGCGGCAAAAGCCTCGGGCTGGGTGGCATCGACAAACGTCACGCTGATACCGAACTTGGCCAGGCTGACCGTCAGCATCGTCACCGTGCCGCCATACAGCGCACCGGCCGCCACCACATGATCGCCCGCTTGCAGCAGCGTGATCAGCGCCATCGCCTCGGCCGCCATGCCGCTGGCCGAGGCCACTGCGGCGCGGCCGCCCTCCAGTGCGGCCACCCGCTCCTCCAACGCGGCCACCGTCGGGTTGGACAGGCGCGAGTAGACATTGCCAAAGGTCTGCAGGTTGAACAGGCTGGCCGCGTGGTCGGCGCTGTCAAAGACAAAGCTGGTGGTCTGGTAGATCGGCAGCGCGCGGGCGCCGGTGGCGGCGTCGGGGATCTGGCCAGCGTGGATGGCCAGGGTTTCGGGCTGGAATTGGCGGTCGGTCATGGGCGCATTCTTGTGTCTGGGGTCAGGCCAGGCGCCGGGCCGAGATCACGCCGGTGTTGACGCCCGCCCAATGCAGGCCACCAAACAGCCGTGCATGCTCGATCTTGACGCAGCGGTCCATCACGCTGTGCAGGCCGGCGGCGCGCGCCCGTGCGTCTGCCTGCAGGTTTATCACGCCAATCTGCTGCCACAGGCAACGCGCACCGATGGCGATCGCGCTGTCGGCAATCGGCGCCACGTCCTCGGTCTTGCGAAACACATCGACCATCGCCACCGGCTCGGTGATGTCCTCCAGCCGGGCCACGCAAGTCATGCCCAGGATCTGGCTGCCGGCATACCGCGGGTTGACCGGCAGGATGCGAAAGCCGTGCTGCTGCAAGTACTTGGCGACAAAGTAGCTGGGCCGGTGCCATTCGGCGGACAGGCCGACGATGGCGACGCTGCGGCAACTTTGCAGGATGCGGCGCAAGGTGTCCGCGTTGTTGATGTCTTGGGCCATGGCGGCCTCCGTCCGGATGGTGGGGCAGGTCGGCCCACTGTAGCCGCGGGCCGCGAGCGGGGCCCGCGCTGCACTGGACGGCTACGCCAACAGACGACCCCTCACCGCCCCATCACCACCCCTTCACGCCGAGGATCTGCGCCACCCCACCAGCCCGAGGGCGTGCGCTGGATCGCCTGCAGGCCGCTGGTCAGGTCGGTTTCGATCACCCGGTGACCCCGCGCCTTCAACGCTTCGATGGTGGCCGCCGGAAAGCGCCCGGCCTCCAGCAGCGTCGGGCCGTTGTAGGTGACGAAGTTGGGCAGGTCGATCGCCTGCTGGGCGTTCAGCCCCCAGTCCAGCGTGCCGATCAGGGTCTTGGCAGTGAAGTGGATGATGGCCGCGCCACCCGGCGAGCCCAGGGTCATCAGCAGTCGGCCGTCGCGTGGGTCGAACACCAGCGTCGGGCTCATGCTGGAGCGCGGCCGCTTGCCGGGCTGTACCCGGTTGGCGACCAGCCGGCCCTGGGCATCGCTGGGCAGCATCGAAAAATCGGTCAGCTCGTTGTTCAGTAAAAAGCCGCCGGCCAAGCCGGTGCCGCCGTCCGACATCAGGTGCGCACCAAAGACCGCCTCGATCGTGGTCGTCATGGCCAGCGCCCGGCCTTCGCCATCGACGATGCTGATGTGGCTGGTGCCGTGCTCGGGCTGCTCGGCCTGGGGTGCGGCCGCGCTGCGCTGGCCGCCGGGCGCACCGGGCTGGGCCTGCTGCAGGCTTTTGCCGCCGATGGCAGCGGCGCGCATTTGCAGGTAGGCCGAGTCGAGTAGGCTGGTCCAGCGGCCGGCCGGTGGGTTGACAAAGTCAGGGTCGGCCACGTACATCGCCCGGTCGGCAAAGGCCAGGCGTGCGGCATCGGTGTAGCGGTGCAGCCAGTCCGCACTGGGCAGGCCGGCCTGCAGCGGTGCGCCTGCGGCCGTGGTGGACTCCAGCATGCCGAGGATCTGCATCACCGCAAGGTGGCCGGACGACGGCGGCGGCATGCCGCAAACCCGGTAAATAGCCTTCCAGTCGGTGCAGATCGGCTCGCGCGGCTGGGCTTGGTAGCCGGCCAAGTCGGCCTGGGACAACTGCCCCGGGTTGCTGGCATGGCCCTGCACCCGGCGGACGATGTCGGCCGCCACCGGCCCAGTGTGCAGCGCGCTGCTGCCGTGTGCGGCAATGCGGCGCAACACCTCGGCCAGCGCCGGGTTGCGCAGCAGATGGCCTACCGGATGCGGCTGGCCATCGGCACGGTAGAAGTAGGCGGCCGCCTGGGCGTCGCGCAGCAAGTCCGGGCTGTCAGCCAGCTGGGTGTGCAGCCGCGGGCTGACGGCAAAACCTTGCTCGGCCAGCGTGATGGCGGGCTGGATCAGTTGCGCCCACGGCAGCCGGCCCTGGGCCCGGTGCGCCGCCTCCAGCATCCGCACCGTACCCGGCACACCCACCGCCCGGCCGCCGACCAGCGCCTGTTTGAACCCCATCGGCTTGCCGTCGGGCAACACGAAAAGACGCTCGTTGACGGCCGCGGGCGCGGTCTCGCGGCCGTCCCAGGCCTGCAGCGCCTGGCCATCAAAATGCAGCAAAAATGCGCCGCCGCCAATACCACTGGATTGCGGCTCGACCAGCGACAGCACCATCTGCACCGCCACCGCCGCGTCCACCGCGGTACCACCGGCCTGCAGCACCTCAACGCCGGCCGCGGTGGCCAGCGGATTGGCCGCCGCCACGGCAAACCGGGCCACCGCCCAGCCGGGCTTGGCGACCAGGCCGGACGGCCCCTCGGGCATGGGCGGCAGGGCCGGGTCCGCCGGGGGCTTGGCGCAAGCGGCCAGGCACAACGCCAGCAGCAGCGGCAACAGCTGTGCCTGCCGGGCCGTCGACGCCTGGTGCCCACGGCGCGGCAAAGAGTTCTCGAACATCGGTTGAGGCACCCGCGGGTGGGTTGAAGCGGTCGTGGAGATCGGTTGGCAGGCAGCCTGCGACCGGTCGAAAAGACCATCCTATTGCAGCGGGCTGCTACACTGGAATTGACCAGGAGAGAGCTTCATCCGAAGCCGCCGAAGGCGCAGGGCAACCGCCCAAACGCTCAGGCAAAAGGACTGGTCAGCGCCGCGCGCAACGCGGCGTTCCTCGTCTGGAGAGAGGCGGGCCAGTCCCTTTGGGACCTGTGCCCGTCCACCGAAGGGGCAAGCGGTTTGGGCATCCCCCGGCCGTCAATCTCTCAGGTAAAGCGGACAGCGAGGGCATCCCCCCACCGGTGGTGGGGCTTGGTATTGCCCTCGAAAGGTCTCCGTCATGTCCGCTGATCCCACACCACCGGCCACCGCCCCGCTGCTGACCACGCCGCTGCACGCGTTGCACCTTGAGCTGGGCGCCCGAATGGTGCCCTTTGCCGGCTACGCGATGCCGGTGCAGTACCCCGCCGGCATCCTGGCCGAGCACCGCTGGTGCCGGGACAGCGCCGCGCTGTTCGATGTCTCGCACATGGGCCAGTTGCAGCTGCGGGGCACGGACGCCGCCGCCGCACTGGAGTCGCTGGTGCCGCAGGACGTGGTCGATATGCCGGTGGACAAGCAGCGCTACGCGTTTTTCACCAACCCCCAGGGCGGGCTGCTGGACGACCTGATGGTGACGCGCCGCGCGAACCACCTGTTCCTGATCGTCAACGCCGGCTGCAAGCAAGACGACATCCGCCACCTGATCACCCATATCGGCCACCGCTGCAGCGTGGTGCCCATGCCCGATCACGCGCTGCTGGCGCTGCAAGGCCCGCAGGCCGCGACCGCACTTGCCCGGCTCAACCCCGGCGTGGCGGCGCTGGCCTTCATGACGGGAGGCGACTTCACGCTGGCAGGTGCGGATTGTTTTGTCACCCGGTCCGGCTACACCGGCGAGGACGGCTTCGAGATCTCGGTGCCGGCAGCCCAGGCCGAAGCCCTGGCCCGCGCCCTGCTGGCCGAGCCCGAGGTCAAACCCGCCGGCCTGGGCGCACGCGACACCCTGCGGCTGGAGGCCGGCCTGTGCCTGTACGGCCATGACATCGACACCCGAACCACCCCGATCGAAGCCGGCCTGTCCTGGGCAATCCAGAAGGTGCGGCGCCCTGGCGGCGCCCGCGCCGGCCATTATCCTGGCGCCAAGGTGATCGAGGGCCAGCTGGCCACCGGGCCGTTGCTCAAGCGGGTCGGCCTGATCGGTCTGGAGCGGGTGCCGGTGCGCGAGGGCACGGCCCTGGTCGACAGCCACGGCCGTCCGCTGGGCCGGGTCACCAGCGGCACGCTGGGCCCCACCGTGCACGAGCCGGTGGCGATGGCCTATCTGGCGATTGACCATGCCGGCATCCAGCACGAGGTCTATGCCGAGGTGCGTGGCAAGCGTCTGCCGATGCGGGTCACACCCATGCCGTTCACCCCGCACCGGTACCGCCGCTGACACCTGCCGTGCTGCTTTGCAGCCGGCCGCCGCCAGGCCAGCGGCCTGACTCGTTCAAATCTCTACGCCCTCCCAACAAAACCACCCCGACCAAGGACTGCCCATGACCACCAAGTTCACCACCGACCACGAATGGATCAACATCGAGGACCATGAGGCTGCCGTTGTCGGCATCACCCTGCATGCCCAGGACGCACTCGGCGACGTGGTGTTCGTCGAGCTGCCCGAGCTGGGCCGCCGCTACACGCAGGGTGATATCGCCGGCGTGGTCGAGTCGGTCAAGGCGGCGGCCGACATCTACATGCCGGTCAGCGGCGAGGTGGTTGAGGTCAACGAGGCGCTGCGCAGCGACCCGGCGCTGGCCAACACCGACCCGATGGGCAACGGCTGGTTCTTCAAGGTCAAGGTGTCGGACATGGCGCAGTTTGACCAGCTGATGGACCCGCCCGGCTACGACGCGCTGCTCAAGACGCTGTAAGCCCCCCGCCCCGTCCGCGCGTCCGTCCGCCCGCCCGCCCGCCCCATTCCGCCTCATCCAGCCCTACACCTGACCGCGCCCACCACCATGCTCAAGCCCGCCAACCCACCCCTGGCCGACCTGGAAAACGACAGTGAATTTGTTGCCCGCCACATCGGCCCGGACGACGCCGACCAGGCCCACATGCTGGGCGTGATCAGCCGGGGCGGCGCAGGCAGCGTGCCGTTTACCCGCCGTGCGCTGATCGAGGCCATCGTGCCGCGCAGCATCGCGCGCGCTGGCGCGATGAACCTGCCCGCGCCACTGACCGAGGCCCAGGCGCTGGCCGAGTTGCGCACGATTGCGGCCAAGAATCAGGTGCTCAAGAGCTTCATCGGACAGGGCTACCACGGCTGCCACACGCCCGGTGTCATCGCGCGCAACATCCTGGAGAACCCGGCCTGGTACACCGCCTACACGCCCTACCAGGCCGAGATCTCGCAAGGCCGGATGGAGGCGCTGATCAACTTCCAGACGATGGTCTGTGACCTGACCGGCATGGCGATGGCCAACGCCAGCATGCTGGACGAGGCCACCGCCGCTGCCGAGGCGATGACGCTGGCCAAGCGCAGCGTGCGCAGCAAGAGCGAGGTGGTGATCGTTGCCGCCGACTGCCACCCGCAAACCATTGAGGTGATCCAGACCCGCGCCGCGCCACTGGGCCTGAGCGTTCTGGTCGGCGACGTGGCCGCCTTGCTGGCCGCCAACGACTGTTTTGCCGTGATCGCGCAGTACCCCGGCAGCAGCGGCGCCTTGCCCGACCTGCAACCGGTGGCGGATGCGGTGCATGCCAAGCACGGCGCGCTGATCGTCGCTGCCGACCTGCTGGCGCTGACGCTGATCAAGCCACCGGGCGAGTTTGGCGCCGATATTGCCGTGGGCAACACCCAGCGCTTTGGCGTGCCGATGGGCAACGGCGGCCCGCACGCCGCCTACCTGGCCTGCCGCGACGCGTACAAGCGCTCGATGCCGGGCCGGCTGGTGGGCGCCAGCATCGATGCCCACGGCGCACCCGCCTACCGGCTGGCGTTGCAGACCCGCGAGCAGCACATCCGGCGCGAAAAAGCCACCTCCAACATCTGCACCGCGCAGGTGCTGCTGGCGGTGATGGCCAGCATGTACGCGGTCTACCACGGGCCGGTCGGTTTGAAGCGCATCGCCAGGCGCGTGGCCAGCTTTACCGCCATCCTGGCGCAGGGCCTGACCGAGCTGGGCATCGCGATCGGCAACCCGCAGGCCTTCGACACCCTGGCGCTGGACACCGGCGCTGCGACCGACACCATCCTGGCGCGTGCGCTGGCCGGCGGCGCCAACCTGCGCCGGCTGTCCGCCACGCAACTGGGCGTGACGCTGGACGAAACCACCACCCGCGACGACCTGGCGGCGCTGTGGTCGTGGTTTGCCGCACCGGGCCAGGCGCTGCCCACCGTGGCCGCATTCGAGGCCGGCATCGCACCGCTGATCCCGCCGGCGCTGCGCCGCAGCAGCCCGTTCCTGACGCACCCGGTGTTCAACACCCACCACAGCGAAACCGAGATGCTGCGCTACATCCGCAGCCTGTCGGACAAGGACCTGGCGCTGGACCGCAGCATGATCCCGCTGGGCTCGTGCACGATGAAGCTCAACGCCACCAGCGAGATGATCCCGATCACATGGCCCGAGTTTGCCCAGATCCACCCGTTTTCCCCGGCCAACCAGCGCGCAGGTTATGCCGAGCTGGACAAGCAGCTGTGCGCCTGGCTGAGCCAGGCCACCGGCTACGCCGGTATCAGCCTGCAACCCAATGCCGGATCGCAGGGTGAATACGCCGGCCTGCTGGCCATCCGCGGCTGGCATGCGTCGCGCAGCGAGGCCCACCGCACGGTCTGCCTGATCCCTGAATCGGCACATGGCACCAACCCGGCGTCGGCCCAGATGGCCGGCATGTCGGTGGTGGTGGTCAAGTGCGACGCCCAGGGCAACGTCGACTTGGTGGACCTGCAGGCCAAGTGCAGCCAGCACGCCGACAAGCTGGCCGCCATCATGATCACCTACCCCAGCACCTACGGCGTGTTCGACACCCAGGTCAAGGCACTGTGCGCGATGGTGCATGCCCATGGCGGCCGGGTCTATGTGGACGGCGCCAACATGAACGCGCTGGTCGGCGTGGCCGCACCGGGCGAGTTTGGTGGCGATGTTAGCCACCTCAACCTGCACAAGACTTTTTGCATCCCGCACGGCGGTGGCGGGCCGGGCGTGGGGCCGGTGTGTGTGGTTGCCGACTTGGTGCCGTTCTTGCCGGCGCACCAAACCGGCGGCGTGGCCGGCGGTGTCGGCGCGGTGTCGGCCGCGCCCTTGGGCAACGCCGCGGTGCTGCCGATCAGCTGGATGTATGTGCGCATGATGGGCAGCGACGGCCTGACCGCCGCCACCGAGGTGGCGATTCTGTCGGCCAACTACGTGGCGGCCCGGCTGGCCGACCACTACGACATCCACTACTCCGGCGGCCATCCGGGCATCAAGGGTGGCGGGGTGGCACATGAATGCATCCTGGACCTGCGGCCGCTGAAGGACAGCTCGGGCGTCAGCGCCGAAGATGTCGCCAAGCGCCTGATCGACTACGGCTTCCATGCGCCCACGCTGAGCTTTCCGGTGGCCGGCACGCTGATGGTCGAGCCGACGGAGAGCGAGCCACTGGTCGAGCTGGACCGCTTCTGCGACGCGATGATCGCGATCCGCGCCGAGATTGCCCGGGTCGAGGCCGGGCCGGACGCGGGTGGCTGGTCACGCGACGACCACCCGCTCAAGCACGCGCCGCACACCGCCGAGGCCGTCAGCGCCGACGACTGGCCGCACGCCTACCGGCGCAGCGAGGCCGCGTACCCGGTGCCGGCACTCAAACGCGGCAAATACTGGTCGCCGGTGGGCCGGGTGGACAACGTCTGGGGCGACCGCAACCTGTTCTGCAGTTGCCTGCCGCTGTCAGACTACGCCGACCCGGCCTGATCCGCTGCCACACCGAGCCAGCGGCACAAAGCCACACGCGCCCTACCCATGGCCGTCTCGGTCTTTGACCTCTTCAAGATCGGCATCGGGCCGAGCAGCTCGCACACCGTGGGGCCGATGCGGGCAGCGCTGCTGTTTGTGCACCGGCTGGCGGCCCATTCCCAGCTGGCCCGCACGGCGCGGCTGCGCTGCGACCTGTACGGCTCGCTCGGCGCCACCGGCAAGGGCCACGGCAGTGATACCGCCGTGCTGCTGGGCCTGCTGGGCCATGCACCCGACACGGTCGAGGTGCGGGACATCCCTGCGCTGCTGGCCGGCGTGCGCAACACCCAGGCGCTGGTGCTGGACGGCGGCCCGTGCATACCTTTCAACGAAAAGACCGACCTGTTGTTTCACCGCCGCGAGACCCTGCCCTTTCATGCCAACGGCATGCGGTTTTCGGCCTTCGACGCGGCGGGGCAACTGCTGACCGAGCGCTGCTACTACTCGGTGGGCGGCGGTTTTGTCGTCAGCGACGAGGTGGCCGCCGATGGCGAGCGCCTCAAGCGCATTGCACCCGACACCACCGTGCTGGCCCACCCCTTCCACAGTGGCGACGAGTTGCTGGTCTTGTGCGGCACGCTGGGCCTGACCATCGCCCAACTGATGCGCCGCAATGAGCGCCACTGGCGCACAGACGCCGAGATCGACGCCGGCCTGCTGCGCATCTGGCAGGTGATGCAAGACTGCGTGCAGCGCGGCTGCAGCACCGACGGCGTGCTGCCGGGCGGCTTCAAGGTGCGGCGCCGTGCCGCCGCCCTGCACCGCACGCTGACCGCCCCGGCCGCTGCCGTGACAGCCGGCGCTGGCAGCCCGGCCTTTGGCGGGCCGGACGACCCGCTGCAGGTGCTGGACTGGATCAACCTCTACGCCCTGGCTGTCAACGAGGAAAACGCCGCTGGTGGCCGGGTCGTGACCGCACCCACCAACGGCGCGGCCGGCATCGTACCGGCGGTGCTGCATTACTACCGGCACCACCTGCCTGGCGCCACCGATGTGGGCGTGGTCGACTTTTTACTCACCGCTGCCGCCATCGGCCTGCTCTACAAGGAAAACGCCAGCATCAGCGGCGCCGAGGTAGGCTGCCAGGGCGAGGTGGGCGTGGCCTGCAGCATGGCCGCCGGTGCGCTGTGCGCGGTGCTGGGCGGCAGCACGGCCCAGGTCGAAAACGCCGCCGAGATCGGCATGGAGCACCACCTCGGCCTGACCTGCGATCCGGTGGGCGGGCTGGTGCAGATCCCCTGCATCGAGCGCAATGCCATCGCCTCGGACAAGGCCATCAACGCCGCCCGCATGGCGCTGCATGGGGATGGCAGCCACAACGTGTCGCTCGACCAGGTCATCAAGACCATGCGCGAGACCGGTGCCGACATGCTGACCAAGTACAAGGAAACCGCCCGCGGCGGCCTGGCCGTCAATATCGTGGAGTGTTGACAGCGGCAAGCCGTGCTGGCGACGCCAGATCTCCGCGCGGCTGAAATCGACGCTTTGCTGTCTTTCGTTTTTTGGCCTGAGAGCTGCCGTTCGTGGGTGCTGAGCGACCGCACCGCGCCGGGCTGGCGTGCCCCGCTCCGTGTCATTCCGGGCCGGACAACCACCGGCCCTCCCTTCTTTACCTGCGCG
>JANMXG010000482.1:0-6377 GCA_031394235.1 Betaproteobacteria bacterium | reverse complement strand
TGCCCACCCGAGGCTGCCCACGGCCGCGCAGAACACCCGCCGCTTCGCCGCGGCAAATCCATCAAAATAGGCGCGTGCACCTCCACTCTCTGACCGGCCGATGACGCCCCCGATCCATTGGACCCGGCCTTTGCGCACATTGGCCGCGGCTAGCGGCCTGGCCCTGCCGCTAGCCGCGCCGGCCGACGTGGTGCAGGTGGCGGTAGCCGCCAACTTTGTTGCCCCGCTGGCCAGGATTGGCGAAGGCTTCCACGCCGCCACCGGCCACCGGCTGAGCCTCATCTCCGGGGCCACCGGCAAGTTCTACAGCCAGATCGCCGCCGGTGCGCCCTTTGAGGTGCTGATCGCCGCCGACAGCGAGACGCCCAAGCGGCTGATTGCCGACGGCCTGGCTGTGGCCGGCAGCAATTTCACCTATGCCCTCGGCGTGCTGGTGCTGTGGAGCGCCACACCGGGCTATGTGGACGATCAGGGCGCTGTGCTGGCGGCGGGTCGGTTCACCAAGCTGGCCATCGCCAACCCCAAGCTGGCGCCCTACGGCGCGGCCGGCATGGAGGTGCTCAAGACCCTGGGCCTGACTGCCGTGGTGGCGCCCAAGCTGGTCACGGCCGAGAGCATCGGCCAGGCCTACCAGTTTGTCGCAACCGGCAACGCCGAGTTGGGGTTCGTGGCGTTGTCCCAGGTCATGGGCGCCAGGCCGTCCCCAACCCAGGATCGCCTCCTTGGGGCGCCGGCGCCAACAGCGCCTGTGGCGCTGGCCGCACTGTCGGGCAAGGCGGCTGTCGGGTCTTACTGGCGGGTGCCGGCTTCGCTGCATGGCGAGATTCGGCAAGACGCCGTGCTGCTGAAGGCTGGCGACAAAAAACCCGCCGCCGTCGCGCTGCTGGCCTACCTGAAGAGTGCCCCCGCCCGGGCCGAGATCCAGGCCTGGGGCTATGGCCTGTGACCGCCCGCGGCGCTGCCCACCCTCTGCGGGCGTCACCTGAATGACCCCTGCCGACTGGACCGCTATACGGCTCACGGCCGAGCTTGCCGCCGTCACCACGTTGCTGCTGCTGATCGTCGGCACGCCGCTGGCCTGGTGGCTGGCGCGCAGCCGGTCACCGCTCAAGCCGCTGTGGTCGGCGCTGGTGGCCATGCCGATCGTGCTGCCACCGTCGGTGCTGGGCTTTTACCTGCTGCTGGCGATGGGTCCCCACGGGCCGGTAGGGCAGTTCACTGATTGGCTGGGCCTGGGGCGGTTGCCATTCAGCTTTGGCGGCCTGGTGGTGGGCTCGGTGCTGTACTCGATGCCGTTTGTGGTGCAACCGCTGCAACAGGCGTTCGAGGTCATCCCTGAACGCACGCTGGAGGCAGCAGCCACGCTGCGCGCTGGTCCGCTGGACCGTTTTTTCAGCGTCGCGTTGCCGCTGGCCCGGCCTGGGCTGATCACTGCCAGCGTGCTGGGCTTTGCCCACACCGTGGGCGAGTTCGGCGTCGTGCTGATGATCGGCGGCAACATTCCGGGCGCCACCCGGGTGCTGTCGGTGGCGATTTACGAACATGTTGAAGCCACTGAATACGCTGACGCGCACCGGCTGTCCGCCGCCATGGTGGCCTTCTCGTTGCTGGTGCTGGTGACGCTCTATGTCGTCAACCGGCCCCGTCGCGACGCTGCCCGCGCCGCGCCATGATCGACGCCCGTTTGCAGTTGGCCCGCCGTGACTTCAGGCTGGACGTGGCGCTGCACCTGCCCGAGCGTGGCGTCACCGCGCTGTTTGGGCCCTCGGGCTGCGGCAAAACCACGCTGCTGCGTGCCATCGCCGGCCTGGAGCGTGCGGTTGGCCGGGTAGCCTTGGGTGACGAGGTCTGGCAGGACGACATCGCCCGGCGTTGGCTGCCCACCCACCAACGCCCGCTGGGCTATGTGATCCAGGACGCAGCGCTGTTTCCGCACTTGGACGTGGCCGCCAACCTGGCCTATGGCCGGCGCCGCAGCGCCGAGGCCAGACGTTTCGGCGGTGTGGTCGGTGCGGGCGGCACGCCGCACCCGGCGGCTTTTGCGCCGGATGCCGTCGTCGATCTGTTGGGCATCGGTCCGCTGCTGCAGCGCCAGACGGCCACCCTGTCGGGCGGCGAGCGCCAGCGCGTGGCCATCGCCCGGGCCCTGGCCACGGCACCGCGTCTGCTGCTGATGGACGAGCCGCTGGCCGCGCTGGACGGCCAGCGCAAGGCTGAGATCCTGCCCTACCTGGAGCGCCTGCACCGCGAGCTGGCGCTGCCTATCCTCTATGTCACCCACGCCATGGACGAGGTGGCGCGCCTGGCCGACCACCTGGTGCTGCTGGATGCGGGCCGGCTGCTGGCCGCCGGCCCGCTGGCCGAGCTGCTGGCCCGGCCCGACCTGCCACTGGCGCGCCAGGATGACGCCGGCGTGGTGATCGAGGCCACCGTGGCCGAGCACGACCGTGCCTACGGCCTGTCGCGGGTGGTCTTTGGCGGCGGCGCGCTTTGGGTGGGTGAAACCACCGCCGGGCCCGGCCAGTCGGTGCGTGCCCGGGTGTTGGCACGCGACGTCAGCGTGACGCGGCAACGCCCGGTTGAAACCAGCGTCGTCAACGTGCTGCCGGTTTGGTTGGAGTCGCTTGCCGCCGACCGCAGCACCGCGCTGCTGCGGCTGGTGGTGGGCACGCCGAGCGTGCACGGCAAGGCCGACATTGAGGCCGTGCGGTTGCTGGCCCGCATCACCCGCCGCAGTTGCGACGCCCTGGCGCTGCACCCCGGTGATGCGCTGTTTGCCCAAATCAAGGGCGTGGCCTTGATGTGAGCGGGGGCTGGCAGCGCGGGACGGCCCGGGACACTTCGGTACATTGGCGCATTGGCGCATTGGCGCATTGGCACATTGGCAGATCGGCAAAGCAAAACGCCCGCCGTGCTTGCACACTGCGGGCGTTGCTTGACTTGGCGTCCCCTAGGGGATTCGAACCCCTGTAATCACCGTGAAAGGGTGGTGTCCTAGGCCTCTAGACGAAGGGGACAATTAAACGGTCTTGCCTTGAACAGCGCCACCCGCGTCGGCTGGAAACATCCCAGAAACACTGGTGGAGGTAAACGGGATCGAACCGATGACCTCTTGCATGCCATGCAAGCGCTCTCCCAGCTGAGCTATACCCCCGTGCTGTTCAAGACAGTCCATGACTATAGCACAGGCCTCAAAAATGCTGCAAGCGGGCCAGCGCGGTTGGGGCGTCGAACAAGGCCACGACCGCATCCACCGACGGCGTTTGCAACCGGCCGCACAGCAGCAGGCGCAGCGGATGGGCCAGCTGCGGCATCTTCAGTTTGTGTTCAGTCAGGGTGTCCTTGATCGCTTGGCTGATGCCCGCCTTGTCGGCAGTGCACCAGGCGTTCGCGTCCAGCGCCGCCAAACGATCTCGCAGCGATACCAACGCCAGGCGCACGGCGTCGGTGACATGGGCGGCCAACTCATCGGCGGCCGGTGAAACTGGCAGAAAGTACATCGCCAGCCAGTCGGCCAGCTCGACCGTCGTGCTGCAGCGGTCTTTGTACAGCGCGCACATTGCCGCCAGCCGGGCCGGTGCATCGGCGGGCAGCATCACGCCCCGGCTCAGCAGTTGCGCGGCCACCAGGCCGGCCAGGCGCGGGTTGTCAGCTTGCTTGAGGTACTGCGCGTTGACCCAGGTCAGCTTGGCGGCGTCCCACTGCGCCGGGCTCTTGGACAAATGGCTGCCGTCGAACCACGTCACCATCTGCGCGACGGAAAAAAGCTCCTCGTCGCCGTGGCTCCAGCCCAGGCGGGCCAGGTAGTTGAGCATCGCCTCGGGCAGGTAGCCGGCATCTTCATAGGCCGTGACGCTGACCGCACCGCGCCGCTTGGACAGCTTTTGTCCATCGTCGCCCAAGATCACCGGACAGTGGCCAAATTGCGGCAGCGCTGCGCCCAGCGCGTTGAAGATGTTGATCTGCCAGGGTGTGTTGTTGATGTGCTCGTCACCCCGAAAGACATGCGTGATCGCCATATCCCAGTCGTCCACCACCACGGCAAAGTTGTAGGTCGGCACGCCGTCCGGCCGCAGAATGATCAGGTCGTCGATCTCGTGGTTGGCGATGCTGATCGGGCCCTTGACCAGATCGTCCCAGGTGACGATGCCGTCCGGTGGATTGGCAAAGCGCACCACCGGCGACACGCCCTCGGGCGGCGGGGGCAGAACCTTGCCGGGTGCCGGGCGCCAGCGGCCGTCGTAGTGGGTTTTTTCGCCCCGCGCCCGCTGGGCCTCGCGCATTGCGTCCAACTCCTCCGGCGCGCAATAGCATTTGTAGGCCGTGCCGGCGGCCAGCATCTGATCGGCCACCGCGTGGTAGCGGTCCAGCCGCTGCAGCTGGTAGACCGGGCCCTCGTCGTGGTCCAGCCCCAGCCAGCGCATCGACGCCAGGATCTGATCGACCGAATCCTGAGTGCTGCGGGCGACATCGGTGTCTTCGATGCGCAGCACGAAGCTGCCGCCAAAGTGGCGCGCATAGGCCCAGGAATACAGCGCGGTGCGCGCCGTTCCCAGGTGCAAAAAGCCGGTGGGTGACGGGGCGATGCGTGTGCGGACGGGCATGAGGCCGGGGTTGGGGACGGTGGTGGTCATGGTCAGCTGCAAAAAGCGCCCAGGCCCCGCTGCAGGTCGTCGGTGATGTCGTCCACATGCTCCAGGCCCACCGCCAGGCGGACCATGCCCTGGCCGATGCCGGTGGCCAGGCGCTGCGCCTCGGTCAGACGGCCATGCGAGGTGGTGGCCGGGTGGGTGATGATGGACTTGGTATCGCCCAGGTTGGTGGCGATGCTCAGCACCCGGGTGCTGTCGATCACCTGGAACGCCGCAGCGCGCGCAGCCCCGGGTTTGTCGGCCCGCACATCGAAGGACAGCACCGCGCCGCCCAGACCGCTTTGCTGCGCCATCGCCAGCGCGTGCTGCGGGTGCGAGACCAGGCCGGGGTAGTAGACCCGCGCCACCGCCGGGTGCGCCTCCAGCCAGCGCGCGACGGTAAGCGTGGCCTCGCTCTGCGCCTTCATGCGCAGCGACAGCGTCTCAAGGCCCTTCAGCACGACCCAGGCGTTGAACGGCGACAGCGTCATGCCGGCGGTGCGCACCACCGGCGAGAATACCTCGCGCACCAGTTTGTCGGACGTACACAGCGCGCCGGCCATCACCCTGCCCTGCCCGTCCAGGTACTTGGTGCCGGCGTGCACCACCAGGTCAGCGCCCAGCGCCAGGGGCCGCTGCAGCGCAGGCGAGCAAAAGGTGTTGTCGACCGTCAACAAGGCCCCAGCACCGTGCGCCAGGTCGGCCAGCGCACGGATGTCGCAGACCTCGGTCAGCGGGTTGGTCGGCGTCTCGGCGAACAGCAATTTTGTGGTGGGCCGCAGCGCGGCGCGCCACTCGGCCAAGTCGGTCTGTGAGACAAAACTCGTCTCGACGCCGAATTTGCCAAACTCCTTGGCAAACAGGCTGATGGTGGACCCGAACACCGAGCGCGAGCACACGACATGGTCGCCGGCCTTGAGCAGGCCCATCGCCAGCAGCAAGATTGCGCTCATGCCGGTGGACGTGGCCACCGCCGCCTCGGCGCCCTCCATCGCGGCCAGCCGGGCCTCGAAGCTGCGCACCGTGGGGTTGCCGGTGCGCGAGTAGGTGAAGTCTTCCATCTGCGCAAAGCGCCGCGCCGAGGTCTCTGCGTCGGGCTGCACATAGGCGCTGGTCAGGAACAGACCTTCGGAGTTGTCGCCGTGCTGGCTGGGCGCCAGCGCGGTGCGCACCGCCAGCGTCTCGGGGCGCAAGCCGTCGGGCAGCCGGGCGCGGACGATGCGGGCGGCTTCAGAGTCTCGGTCGGTCATGGCGCTTCAGCCCGGCTTTGCAGTGTCAAACGGGTGCGGTCGTCGCTGTTTTCATCGGCATTGCGGGCCTCGGTACGCTGGGCGCCCATGGCCTCGAAGTCGGCCGCGCTGACGTCGCCGGTGATGTAGATGCCGTCGAAGCAACTGGCCTCGAAGCCGGGGATCGCAGGGTTCAAGGCGCCCACCACCCGCTTCATCACGTCCACGTCCTGGTAGATCAGTGCATCGGCGCCGATGAACTGGCGAATCTGCTCTTGGGTGCGTCCGTGCGCAATCAGCTCTTCGGGCGTCGGCATGTCGATGCCGTAGACATTGGGGAAGCGCACCGGCGGCGCCGCCGAGGCCAAGTAGACCCTGCGGGCCCCGGCCTCGCGCGCCATCTGCACGATCTCTTTGCTGGTGGTGCCGCGCACGATCGAGTCGTCCACCAACAGCACGTTGCGGCCGGCAAACTCCTGCACGATGGCGTTGAGCTTCTGGCGCACGCTCTTTTTGC
>JANMXG010000481.1:0-21014 GCA_031394235.1 Betaproteobacteria bacterium | reverse complement strand
ACCCGTCGCCGCTGCCGAACCGGGTGTCGCCGCGACCGACGTGACCGCCGCTGGCGGGCCTGCCTGCTGCGTCGCTTCGCCGCCCTGTACGCCGAGCTCGACGCCAGCATCGCCACCGGCCAAGCTGGCCGCGCTGCAGCGCTACCTGGCCCAGGCCGATCCGGCGGACGCCGCTTGCGCGCTGTACTTTCTGGCCGGCGGCAAGCCGCACCAGACCTTGCCCACTGCGCTGTTGCGCGCTGAGGCCACCGCCGTCGCCGGCATCAGCGATTGGCTGTTCGAGGTCTGCTACCAGGCGGCCGGCGACCTGGCCGAGACCAGCGCCCTGGTGCTTCCGCCGCCGCGCGGGCACAGCGACCTGGGCCTCGCGGCCTGGCTGGTCGAGCGCTTGCTGCCACTGCGTGGCGCGGCGCCCGCGGTGCAGGTCCAGGCCCTGCGCGGCTGGTGGGACGAGTTGCCCAACGCGCAGCGCTTCTTGTTGGGCAAGCTGATCGGGGGCGGGTTCCGGGTCGGTGTCAGCCGGTTGCTGGGACAGCGCGCCATCGCACTGCATGCCGGGCTGGACCCCAAGCTGGTGGCCCAACGCCTGGTGGGCTGGACCACGCCCGCCAGCTGCCCACCGCCGACCGGTTGCTGGCGCTGCTGGCGCCGGCAGACACCACACCGGCCGCCGCCACCGGCCAGCCGTTCCCGTTTTTTTCTGGCCCATGCCGTCCCGGTGACGTTGGCCGATTTTGCGCAGGCGCTGGGTCCGGTCAGCGACTGGCTGGCCGAATGGAAATACGACGGTATCCGCGCCCAGGTGGTGTGCCAGGCCGGCCAGGTGTGGATCTGGTCGCGTGGCGAGGAGCTGATCAGCGAACGCTTGCCCGAGGTGGTGGCGGCCGCGCAGGGCCTGCCCGACGGCACGGTGCTGGACGGCGAACTGCTGGTCTGGATCGGCGGCGCGCCAGCGCCGTTCAACCCGTTGCAGCTGCGCCTGAACCGCAAGACGCTGAGCCGCAAGCTGCTCGGTGACGCCCCGGTGCGCTTCATCGCCTACGACCTGCTGGCGCGGGCGGGGACAGACCTGCGAAGCCAGCCCCAGCACGCCCGGCGCCAGAAACTTGAGGCGGTGCTGGCCGCCAGCCCGTTGCAGCTGTCGCCGCTGCTGGTGGCCAACGACGGGGCCGGGTTGGCGGCGCTGCGGGGTGAGAGCCGGCAGCGCGGCGTCGAAGGCCTGATGCTCAAGCACCGCGACGCCGCCTACGGCAGCGGTCGAACCAAATCCACCGGCACCTGGTGGAAGTGGAAAGTCGACGCGATGGCAGTGGATGGTGTGATGGTCTGTGCCCAGGCCGGCCACGGCCGGCGCGCCGGGCTGTACACCGACGACACCTTTGCGGTCTGGAACCGCACGCCGGCCAACCCAGCCGAAGCCAGCGCGGTGGTCGAGGCGATCGTCCGGCGCGAGCCGCCGCGCCCCGGCGCACTGCAACTGCTGACCGTTGCCAAGGTCTACTCCGGGCTGACCGACGCCGAGTTCAAGGCGGTGGACAAGGTCATCCGCGCCCACACCCTGAAAAAATTCGGTCCGGTGCGCAGCCTTCGGCCCACGCTGGTCTTTGCGCTGGCCTTCGAAGGCATTGCCCACAGCCCACGCCATAAAAGTGGCGTGGCCCTGCGCTTTCCGCGCATGCTGCGGGTGCGCCATGACAAACCCCTGCACGAAGCCGACAGCCTGGCGGTGCTGTCTGGCCTGATCCCGCAGGAGGACGCCCAGAATTGACCCCGAAAGTACCCGTTTTTCAGGGTTTGCATTTTTGTCAATTAGTGGCGATCCGCATCGTTTTGACACACTTGCTGCGCAGTGCAACCGCTATCATCGTTTCATCGAAGAGGTTTGGGTTTTTTCAGTGTTCGTTGTTTTTTGAAGTGGTACAAAATTGAAGTCAAGCACGATTTATGCTGCTTCGGTGATGTGGCGAGGGCAAGCCGGCCACATGCTGGTCAGCGATCCGCGCATCGACCTGTTGCCCGACGGCGCGGCCGGTCCGCGTCGCTTCAAGATCAAGGCGGCTGATTCCGAAGAGCGGCGCGGCATGGTCAATGGCCTGCTCAAGAGCCGGTACGGCTGGCGCGGCTACCGGGATGTCACGCTGCCCACAGACAGCGCTGTTCAAAAATTCACCCTCTCCGCCATCGAGGACGAGGCGACCATCGGCACGATCACCGTGTCTTTCGACGGTCCCAAGCGCCTGAGTGCCGACGATGCTTTTGCCCCTGAGGTCACCCTGCTGCGCAGCCAGGGCCGGCGGATCTGCGAATTCACCAAGCTCGCGGTTGACCCGACCGTGGGCACCAAGCGCGTGCTGGCGGCGCTGTTTCACGTGGCCTACATCGTGGCGCACCGGATCCGCGGCTTCGACATGCTGCTGATCGAGGTCAATCCCCGCCATGTGCGCTACTACGAGCGGATGTTGGGCTTCACGGTCCTGACGGGTCAGCGGCTCAACACCAGCGTCAACGCGCCTGCGGTGCTGCTGTCGTCTGATTTCTCATACATCATGGCCCAGGTCGGCGAGTTTGGCGGCCAGCCTGAGCGTGCCGCGACCGAGCGATCGCTCTACCCCTTCGTGTTTTCTATGAAGGAAGAGGCCGGCATTATCAGCCGCATGATGACCAAGCAACGGATGCTGGAGCGCAGGCTGGTCGACACCGGGCATCCGGATGTCACCAACACCGACTTTGCGGCCTCGAACATGTTGAGCTTCTGACGCACTTGCGTTGATCTGGGTTGGCCTGGATTGGCTGGTGCCTCCGACAGTAGCCGAACACTGGGTCTAACCCCAGGGCAATACCCGGTTCTTCCAATGCGGGGCTACGATCTGCCTCCAAATGTGCCTCCAAATGTGCTGTCAGATGTGCCCGGACACGCGCGCGGAAGCCCGAGCGATGAAGCTGACTGATGCCAGGCCGCTCACCCTAACCACCTCCGGCAAGCACGCGGACGGACACGGTCTGTACCTGGAAGCGAGCCCCACCGCCGGCCAGCGTGGCGGCTGAAGCTGCACCACGGTGGCGACGAAAAGCGCCTTTCCTTCGGGGTTTGCCCCGAGGCGACCCTGAAGGCCACCCGCGAGCGCCAGGCCGAGGCACGGTCAGCGCTGGGCCATGGGAACAACCCGGCCTACGCTGAGGCGTGGCGCCTCAGCGCAGGCCCAGCGCGACGCAGAATTGCCTTTTGAGGCGGTGGCCCGTGAGTAGCTGGCCGCGATCCGCAAGAGTCTGGATGCGGACGTGTTCCCCAAAATCGGCGCCCGGCTGATGGCCTACCTTCGCCCCCGCGAAGTCATCGACATCATCAAGGGCATCGGGGCCCGGGGCGCGGCCGAGACAGCCGGCCGGGTGCTGCAGCGGGTCAACGCGGTGTTTCGCTATGCCGTGGCGCATGAGCTGACCGACACCAGTCCGATGTTGGACTTGACGCCGTCCGAGCTGCTGAAACCGCGCCAGGTGCGCCGCCGATCCGCGCTCACCGACAAGAAACTGCCCGCCTTCTTGGCGGCGCTGGATGCTTACACAGGCGACCCCACAACGAAGGCTGCGCTTCGGCTGCTGATGCTGACCGCCGTTTGCCCCGGCGAGTTGTGCGGCGCCCGCTGTGCCGAGATTGACCGCGACGCCGCATGGTGGCGCATCCCGGCAGAGCGCACGAAGATGAAGGCGCCACAAGTGGTGCCCCTGTCCACCGCTGCCCTGGCGCTGCTGGCCGACATGCGGGGGCCTGCAAAGCTGGCCCGTTACTTGTCGACCCTTCCCTGGCATCTGCATTCGCCGGCGCAAACGGTCTACCCGCCCGCGCCGCCTTCCGGCCAGCCGAGGATGGGCCGGGCCATGCTGTGACCGTTGAAGCTGCGCCCCGGCTTGTCACGAAGCGGCGGCCGAAGTCACCGGCCGAGCGCGAACGCGCCCAGCGCAAGCCTGCCGAGCTGGCCGACCAGGTGCAGGTCCCGGCATCGGATTCGATGGTCTATGCCGCGATCCGGTCCGCGCCGCGGGTGTCACATGACAAGCATCCTTGCACCTGACCCTATTCAGGCAGAGCCTGCCCGCTTGATTGCCTGGCTTTGCCGCAATGGCCGCACGTCCTGCGCGGCGCTGGGCCTGCCCAGCGTCACAAAGCGGGTATGCGAGCTGATCGCCGAAGGCTGGCCGATCCAGCGCACCCGAGGCCATGTGCCCACCCGCAGCGGCGGCCGGCGCCTCGCCACCTTCTACGAACTGACCGGGACGCATCCGCGAGGCGACCTGTTCGAAAACCCCACCCCATGACGCCCCTATCACCCGAGACCAACCGCGCCATGCCGGCGCACCTGTCGCTTGACGGGACCTGCGATGCGTGGGCCGACGTGGCTACGGCCCTGAAGTCCGAGCTGGGCGAAGCGGGCTTGGACATCTTCGACGCCTGGAGCCAGCGCGGCGAGAAGTACCTCGCCGCCGATGTCCGCAGCACCTGGCGCAGCAACTTGGCCGGCGGTGGCGTGACGGTCAGCACGCTGGTTCACCCGGCAAGGGCAGCCAGCTGACGGCCCGATGATGTGCAGACGCCGAGACACGCTCTGCACCCTGCAACTGCGGCCGATGATGCCCATGCACAGGAGGCCCGCCGTGTTGCTGCTAACGCCGAACGCCAGCAGCAGCAGGCCCAGAGGCGCGAGCGAGCGCTGCACGCCTGCGAGCTGTGGTTGCTGGCCGCTGAAGCTGGCGAAGCGCCCTACCTGGCCCGCAAGGGGCTGTCCGGTTCGCACGGTGCCCGGTTCGCGCCGGGCGACGTGCCCTCCGCCGGCCAGCCACTGGCGGTGTGCGGCCGCATGGTGTAGCGTGTGCCGATGCCTACACTCACCACACTCGACCTCGAGATCGACTACGCCGACGACGGCCCGCGCGACGGCCCCGTCGTGCTGCTGCTGCACGGCTGGCCTGACGACCGCTTGAGCTGGGCGCCGGTGGCGGCAGCGCTCGCCGGCGCCGGCCTGCGCGCCATCACGCCGTCGCTGCGTGGGTTCGGCGCCACGCGCTTCACGTCGGCGGAGGTCGCGCGCACCGGCAATAGCGCCATGCTGGCGATGGACGCCATCGCCCTGCTCGACGGCTTGGGCATCGACCGCTTCTCGGTCGCCGGCCACGACTGGGGCTCGAATGCTGCCGAGGCGCTCGCCGTCGGCTGGCCCGACCGTGTGATGCGGCTGGCGATGCTGGCCACGCCGCCGCGCCTCGGTGGCATGGTGACACCGCCGTTTGAGCAAACGCAGCGCCAGTGGTACCACTGGTTCATGGCGACGAAGCGCGGCGCTGCCGCCGTGCGCGCCGACCGGCGCGGCTTCGCTCGCCTGCACTGGGTCAATTGGTCACCACCCGGCTGGTTCGATGAGGCCACTTTCGAGCGCGCCGCCCGCGCCTGGGACCACCCCGACTGGGTTGACGTCACCCTGCACAGCTACCGCGCCCGCTGGGACGAGGCCGAGCCCGATCCGAAGAGCCGTTGGCTCGAAGATCGCGTGAGGGCGACGCCGCAGCTGGCGCTGCCCACGCTTTATTTCCAAGGCGAGGTGGACGGCATCAACCCGCCTTCGGCGACGCGCGCGGTGCCGACAAAGTTCAGCGGCGAGTTCGAGATGGTGACGCTGCCCGGTGTCGGGCACTTTCCGCAGCGCGAGGCGCCGGCGGAAGTTGGCGCGCGGCTGGTGCGGCACTTCATGCCGACGTGATAACGCGGCGGCGACTGGCCGTCAGGCCATGATCGACGTCGTGGCCGGGCAACCGACGAGTTGCAGGGCTGCGCTCAAGCTGCTGCAGCAGCGGTAGGGCCCTGTCGGGCAGGTTGCCCAGCTTCATGCCGATTGCGGCCACGGCCACCACACGGGGGCGGCGATCTGCGTCCTGCAAGTCGCGCTCGAGCCCACCTGCAACGCCCGATCATCGCTGCTGCACGCGCGCTCGCCGGTGGTGTCTGCTATCCCGAGTGCAGACCCCGGATGATCGCCATGAGCGCCTTTGGCTTGGCCGACGAGCACAGAGGCCTGTTCGATGCGTACGTCCCCAAGCCATCGACGGCTGACACCATGGTGCAAGATCATCCAACCGCTCGCGCAAGGTGGTGCTGAAAATTTCAAGTCACCGGACTTGGGCGACTTGGTCATCATCAGGACGGGGCGCGGACGAGGCGGCGACGCACCAACGGGTTCAAATCGAGAACCCAGGGGTAGGTCGCCGCCCCGCAGTCCACCAGCACAACAGCGGCGGACACGGCGCGCAGATCGCCGACCTGGCGGACTTTCCCATCGGTGATGACCATTCCGCGGCAAGCGGCCTTTGTGCAAACCGTCATCAGCCTCGGATCGTGCGTGCCGTCATTGAGCTACCCAACCCTAAAGGCCCCATCGTCCCCCCGCTCAAATCGCCCGCCGCGGTCGGTTCAACGGCTGCTGCGCGGTGCGCCCCAGCAACTCGAGCGGCTCCTCATCGAGTGGCCGAAGTGCCGCGTCCACGGCCTGCTGTTCGGTCTCGAAGTGCTCGTCCCAGACGTGCGAGGTGTTCTCGGCGTCGATGATCTCCAGGTCCACCGGTCGCTGGCGTCGCCATAGATGTCCACCCGGACTGTCACCCCGTTGCGCGTCACGTGCTGGCTGAGTGGCGACTCGACGAAGTCGGGTTCGTCGTCGTCGCGTCCGCTCCCGTCGCTTTCTTCGCCATCGTCGTCGCCAACGGCCATGATCTTCCTCGACGTGACCGAGGCTATGGTCTCCAGGCGCTGCCCGCGCGCGCGCTTGCAGGACTGAATCGCCTTGTTGATCTGCTCGTCAGCGGCGATCGTCAACTGCTGCACGTTGCGCAGCAAGGCCTTCAATTCCGGGTCCGGCGCCGGCTTCGACTCGTCGGCGAGAAGCCCGGCCGCGCCATTGAACATCGCGTGCAGCTCGGCCAAGGCAGTCACCGCTTCATGTGCCTTTTGCGGCAACAGCATCTCGTCGTCGGTGCCGAATAATCCTTTGACAAAACCCTTGAGCTCCTCGGCGCGCATGCGAGACACGTCATGAAGGGCAGTCGCGGGGCGGTCACCTCGAAACGCGGCAGTCGAAACGGGTTGCGCGTGCTCTGGTGTTCGGTCAGCCGGTTCCACAGCCCGTGCATGAGCACTTGCATCACTTCTTAGACGTCGGCGTCCGAGGCTAACTCTGGCAACTCTCCGCCCCAGGCCTGCGCCAGCGTCGCCATCGGTGAGGCCTCCAGGCGGGGGCTGGCGTTGTGGCCCAGCACGAGGGCGCGCAGCGCATGCAGGGGCGTCGGGCACCGCAGGCGAGCCAGCAGGGCATGCGCGTCCTTGTCGGATGCGCCGGAGCCGGGATGCGATTTTGGAGAAGTCATGGGTCAGGGTGTCGAAACTGGCAACGGTGGGTGAGTGTCAGTATTTCAGTGTGTCAGGCGGTGTGAGACTTTTCCACGGTCGCGGACGGCACTTGCGACGTACCGGCCGGCGCGCTGGGAAAGTTGCTCGTCACACTGCGCGACACCCTTGGTGAATCTTTCCTCGCAGAGGATTTCGAAGGGGTTCATTGCTGTCTTCCCGTTGTGGGCTGCGCGGCGCCAATCGGCCGTGATGTTGCGCAATGCCAGCCAGATCATTTTGGTGGTCGCGTCATTGCTGGGGAAATGCCCTCGCGTTTTGGTGACCTTGCGCAGCCGCGCATTCACTCCACTGCCAATGTTTTGGTTATCCCGCGATGACGAAATTGACCTGGTCGATGATCACCACAGCCCCTACGAGTGTTGGCAACACGCCTTGCCACGTATCGACATGGTCCTCTCGACCCCAGACCTATCGAACGCCGTTCCCGTAATCCACGACAGACCGGACTTTCTGCGGCGGACGCCTGCACTGCCGCTCGGGCCGTTTTGCCGTGGAGCCCGGAAGGCCCGAGGGGCGCCGACCATTGGCGCGCCAATGCTCTTGCGGTCGGCGGTGCGGCCCGGGGTCTGGGACAGACTGGCCGCGTCCTGAACATGGGCGGTCGTTCAGTCATGGCCGCGTTCGCGGGAACCTGACACGCCGATCTGCCGGGCCGTCTGCAGGGCTTCAAGCGGGTGCGTGTGGTCGCGGTTCGGCAGCAGTACGCCGCCCCGGTGGCCAGGTAATCGGCGACACCTGGAAGCCCTGCACCAGGTCGACGCTGACCTGCTGACCCGCTGGCCCAACTGGGCGACGCCGACCTGGTGACCGGGCCGCTGGCCTGCCTGTGGTGTCGGTCCGCCGCTGCTGCCCCGGCGGTGGCCGGCGGTGACTTGGTGGGCGAGTTGGTGCGCCAGGCCGGGCAGGTGCTTGCGCCGGTGGTGCCAGCCGGCCGAACGCTGGGTACCCTTTGATGGCGAAAAGGGGCGGGGGTTTAAATCTCTGGCGACCCCAACACCCAGACCGGTGCCTTCAAGCCGTTCGAAAAGCCGCGAAATGAACACGGGGCGTCATTCGAGGGTGCGATTGCCCACACTGCTAAAAGCCGAGACGGCAACTCAAGCCCGCTGGCATGCCCTCGGGGGCAACATGCCCCCACTCGTGCTGTCCCTGCCCCCAAAACCTGCTCTTGACTGGCCGCGGACGCTGGCGAGTGATGACGTGGTGCCTCCGACAGGAATCGAACCTGTATCTAGCGCTTAGGAGGCGCTCGTTCTATCCGTTGAACTACGGCGGCAGGCTGCGGTTTGCGGCTGAATTCTCGCATGCCACCCAGGCCGGGCTGGCGCGCCGCCCCTGCTACCAGCGCCAGGACCAGATCATGTCCAGGGCGTTTTCGCTGCCGGACTGGGCACGCAAGGTGAAGCGTTGCGCGATCCGGTAGATCAGTTGCCAGGTGCCGGTGGTGGCGTTGACGCTGCGTTCGTAGCCAACGTACCAGTTGCGCGAGAGTTGCTTGCCCAGGCTGACGATGGTCTCCCGGGTATCGCCGTCGGACTGGCGCACCGAGAAGTCAGTCAGGCCTATGCCAGCGAGCAGCGCGCTGGTGGGGCTTTGGCCTTCACCCGACAGCAGTGCCAGTGCCGCGCCTTGCAACAGGGCGGCGTCGCTGCGCCCCAGGCCGTCGGGGCCGCGCCCCAGCACCAGCCAGGACAGCTTGTCGTAGTCGGACAGATCGGGCTCGCTGTAAAGGCGGATGCGCGGGTTTTGTGCCGGCCCGGCCACCAGCACGCCCACCCGCAGGTCCAGGTTGGGCCGCAGCGCCAGCACATCGAGTTGCGGGTTGTCCAGCGGGCCGACGAAGGTGACGACGCCACGCTCGATATCGAGTTTCTGACCGTAAGCGGCCACCGTGCCCCCTTCGGTGCGCACCTGGCCGCGCAGTGCCAGCTTGCCCTGCGGGCTGGTGACCGCCAACTCGCCGCGCAAGCCGGTGTCCAAACCGTGCCCCTTCAGGCGCAATTTCTGACCGAGAGTGACCTGGAGTGCCACCTGGGCCTGGCGCAGCGGCAGTGGCATGGGCGCCAAGACCGGACGTTCGGCGGTCGCCGCCTGGGGCAGCGATATCGGTGCTGACGCCGCCGTGCTGGCGCGCCGTACCCGCACATCCGTGTCCAGGCCGGGCGCATCGCCGCGGCTCAGGTCGATCAGTCCCTCGTCGACGTTGAAGCTGCCGTCGAGTTGCAGGCGCTGGCTGTCCAGGCGCATCTCGGCGCTGCCACTGGCCACCAGCCGGCGGTCGACGCGGCCCAGCACCCGAAAGCGCTCGGCCGTCAAGTTCACGCTGGCGCTGGGTTTGGCGCCCAGCACGGCATTGCCGGTCAGGCGCAACTGGCCATCGCCGCCTTTGAAAACAAACTTGTCGATACGCGCGGTGTCGCCCGCCAAGGTCAGCGCCAGTTCACCATCGGTCAGGTTGACACCCTGCAGCAGGTTGCGGGCGCCCAGTCCGCTGCCCAGCATTTCGCCGCGCACCTCCGGCGCGCCCAGCGTGCCGCCGAAGCTGGCACTGGTGCGCAGCTTGCCGATCAGGCGCCAGCCCGGTGGCACCCAGATGCCCCAGATGCCCAGGTTGGCCACATTCGACTCCAGCACGCCTTGCAGCGGCGTGTTGTCGGGCGGAAAGCGGCGGTCGGCCGTGGTGCGCAGCACCTGGGCACCGGCCATCTCGCCGATGTTGCGGCCGGCCACGCCCTGGGCAAACTGCCACAGCCCGTCATGCACCGTCAGGGCCAGCCGCAGGTCGGTCATGCCCAGGGACTGGGTGCTGCCCAACTCGTCGGTCAGGCTGAGGTCGCCGGACAGGCGCTCCAGCACCACCTCGGCATCGACCCGGTCGTTGCTGCGGATGTCGAAGCGCCCGCCCACGGTCAGCTGGCCACCCCAGCCCATCGCCGGCTGGGTCCGGGCCAGCACGGCGGCGACGTCGAAGCTCTCAAGTTCACCCTGCACGCTGAGTTGGCCGCGGCCGCTGACCCGGGGCGGGCCGGGTGTACCGGCGGTGCCGGCGGGGTTGGCCGCAGCGGTCGTGCTGGCAGCCAGCCAGCGGGCTTCGCGCCAGTTGATCGCGGTGCCCAGCAATTGCACCCGACCCGGTGCCAGCGTCAGCGCCAGCGGTTGCAGATCTGGAGCCAACAGGAGCTCGGCGGCCAGCGACTTGGCGGCCAGCCAGGCCCGGCTGCCGCCCTGGGCGTCGCGGGCGCTGCCCTGCAATTGCAGATCCTGCAGCCGCCAGAGTCCTTGTTGTAGCCCGGCCGCCCCAAGCCGAGAGGACCCGGGCCGGTTCGGACTGGTCACACCGCCGGCCACGGTCCAGCTGCCTCGGCCGTCGGCCTGCAAGCGGGTGCCGGTACCTGCCGGTCCCAGCAGGTTTTCGGTCCAGACCGGCGGTTTGGCGGGGCTGTCGATGCGCAGGTGCAGTTGGTGGTTGCGCAGACTGCCGCTGACCGTGGCCTCCACTGCGTCCAGCCGCTTGTCGCCGGAGACCAACCCTTTGGCCTGCAGTTTGAGCGCCAGCGGGGCGTCGGCGTTCTCGCCAGTTTGCCAGCCCAGGTCGGCGGTTTGAACGGCGCCGGCGGCTGTTGTCAGGTTTTGCGCCCGCAAATCGCCTTGGGCGCGCAGCGACGGCCAGCGGCCGCTGGCCTGCATTTGCCCGTCCAGCTTGCCGGCGGTGGGCCAGTAGGCGGCCGATTCAGGGGCCAGTTCGGCCGCCAGGCGGCCCAACGGCGCCAATGCGGCCAGCAGGGGTGCCTGCACCTGCAGCTGCCAATGGTCAGCGTCGGGTTGTACGACGCGTTGGCCCTTGAGGCTGGCGCGGTTACCGGCCAGGTCGATCTGGCCGTCGATCTCGGCGCCCGCCCCCACGCTGTGCAGTTGCAGCGTGGCCGCCAGGGGCACGCCGGCCAGCAGGCTGTTGCTCAGGCTGAGCTTGGCGTTGCCATCGGCCGCCCGCAGCCAGCGCTCGATCATCGGGACGGTGGGCGTGTCGGCGCGCTGCACCGCGGGGCTGGCGGGCACGCCGCGCCACAGCAGGTCGATGTCGGCCTGGGCGTCCACCTGGTGCGGGCCGCGTTGCCAGGCGGACCCTGCAGCGCCGCGCCACCAGGGCCGGGGATCAAAATGATCCAACCTCCCCTTGCCGCGCAGCCGCCAGCCGACCGGTTCACTGCGCGCATCGAGTTGAAACTCGGCGCTGGCCGGACCTGCACGGGCCTGGGCCTGGGTGATGCTGAACTGCCGCGCGCTGCCACTGCCGACCAACCGCAGTTGCACCTCCTGGCCGCTGCCGTCGAGCTTGCGGCCCTTGAGCTGGGTGTCGATCACCAGTTGCAGGGGCAGGGCGATACGGGCTGCGTGGCTGGGTGGCGGCGCCGACGGCTGGCGTGATGGCGTGGCTGAAGACGCCGCTGCAACGGATCCGGCCGGCGCTGCCGTGGGTACTGCGGGTACTGCGGGTACTGCGGGCGGCACCGTGTTACCGAGTGCTGGCAGGCCGCTGAGCTTGAGCAGCACCGGGCCGTCCAGCACCAGGGCGGCTGCCTGGCGGTGCAAGCGGGCCGGTTGCAGCGCCTGCACCTGCAGGTCCAGAGCCAGACTGTCGCCGGCCCACAGTCCCTGGCCGCTGACCTGCCCCGCACCCGCGCTGGTATCGGCCAGGGTCAGGTTAAAACGCTCCAGCGTCAGGCGATCGGGCTGGCGGGGTTTGGCGCTGGCCTTGAGCACCAACCGCTGTACGGGCAGCCGGCCGGTGTCCCAGGCGCCGGGCAGCCGGTTGTCCAGCGTGGCGTCGACGGTGGCGGGCTGGTCCAGCCCGTTGGACCGCACGCTGGCGCTGCCGGTCAGGGCGGTACGGGGCAGGCCGGGCAGCACGGCGGACAGGTCGAGCTTGTCGGTGCTCAGGTTCAGATCGCCCAGCGGCCAGCTGGCGAAGGGCAGCAGGGTGGCGCGGACGTCCAACGCGGCGACCGGTGCCTGCACTGGGCCGGCCTGGCCCCGCAGGCGGGCCACGGCGGCCAGCCGGTCCAGTGGACCGTGCAGGTCAATCGTGGCGGTCCAGCCCAGCGCCGCCACGGCGGCGGACGGCATTGACAAATCCGGTGCGGGCGCCTGACGGCTGGCCTGCAGTGTGGCCTGCAGCGCCAGCGGCGCGGCGCTGCCGATTTGCAGATCGGCTTGCAGATGCGTTTGCTGCCAGTCCAGCGCCAGGGCGGTGATGCGGTGCAAGGCACCCCGATCGACGCTCAGCGACAGACCGGCGCTCAGGCGTTCGATGACCGGCAGTTCGTCGATCTGCAACTGCGCCACCTGCAGCTTGTCGACCTGCAAGGCCAGCGGCAGCCGCAGGTGGGCGGGCGCGGCAAGCGCCGTGCCCGACGGCAGTCCGCTGCTGTACTGCACCCGGTCGGCCGACAGGCTGTCCAGCTGCAGGCCGATCAACGCGCCGGGATGCGGCAGCCAGGTCAGGCGGCCACCCTGGACCACCAGCCCTTGGATCTGCAGCCGGCCGGCCGCTGCGGGCAGCTGCCAGTCCAGCGACTGGACGGCCACATGGCGTTCGCCCAGCGCGCCTTTCAGTCCGGTGACCTGCAGGCCGGGCAGGTGTCGGGCCAGCCAGGGCAGTGCGTCCGGCCAGTGCAACAGCGCCAGCACACCGCCGGCCGGCAGCAGCAGCGCCAGCACGAGCAAGCCCGCGGCCCCGGCCAGCAGCGCCTTGCCCGACCGGCCCCGGCGTCGCGTGCCTGCGGGTGGGGCCGGGTCAGGCGTGGCCATCAGAACGCGATCCCCACGGTGAAGTGCAACCGCAGCTTTTTCAATTCTTCGCCGTAGGCAAGGTCGATCTTGAGTGGGCCGATCGGGCTGCGGTAGCGCAGGCCCACGCCGTAGCCCAGCGCGGGCTTGTAGTCGGTCCAGTGGCCCACCGCACGCCCGGCGTCGATGAAGACCGCACCCCAGAGGGCCGGCTGGCTGGCCAGGATCGGGCGCGCCAGCTCCAGGCTGCCGGTCAGCAGCGACTGGCCGCTGACCGTGCCACCATCTGCACCCACCGGCGCCAGCGTGCGGTGGCCATAGCCCCGTACTGAATCGTCGCCACCGGCACGAAAGCCCAGCGCGTCCGGCACCGTGACGGCGTCTTTCTTGACAATCTGGCCGCCCTCCAGGCGGGCCTGGCCGTACCAGCTGTCCCCAAACGGCAGGTAGGCCGTGACCCGGCTGTACAGGCGCGAAAACGGTCCGCCGACACCGCCGGGGCTGCTGGCCTGGCCGGCAGCCACCTGGACAGCCCAGGTGATGCCGCGGGTGGGCAGCAGGATACTGTCCAGGTCACGCCAGACCCAGTGGTAGTTGGCGCTCAGCGCGGCGGCGCTGTTGGCGCTGCCAGCGGCGGTGCGCACCACCGGCACGTTGTCGGTCTGGCGCGATTGCAGCAGTTCGGCAAAGTACAGCCGCTCGATGCGCGGCGTGTCCTGGGTGCGGCCCAGCCGCAGCCGAAGCGACAGCACCACGTCGGTGCTGCTCTTGATGTTGTCGATCTGCACGCCGAACAGGTTGCGGTAGAAGCCCTCACCCGGATGGGTCTGGAAGTCGCCCGTCCACTTTTGACTGTCACGCCCCCATTCGACCTTGTTGTGGGCGATCACCGGCAGGCCCAGCAGCCGGCGGTGGGTGTGCTCCAGTGTGGCGCGCGGGCCGGTGTTGTCGCTGATGCCCAAGCCGGCCGTGACCTGCTGAAGCGGCATCTCGACCAGCCGCACGCGCACCACCACGGCCGCAGCCTGTTGCGGGTCGGGGTCGAAGCTGATCCCCACGGTCTCGAACAGCCCGGCCTTCTGCAGGCGATCCTGGTAGCCCTGCAACCGGGCTTCGGTCAGCGGCGTGCCACCTCCAAAGCCGGCCAGGTGCAGCACGGTGGCTTGGTCGTGCTGGTTCAGACCGTCGACCTTGAAGCTGCCGGCCAGGAACAGCGGCCCACTGTCGAGCGTCACGCTCAGGTCCGCGCGCTGGGTGGGGGCGTCGATCACGGCCTGGCTGTCCGCCAACCGGGGCGCGGCATAGCCCGCCGCGAGCAAGCGCGCCAGCAGCCGTTGTTTGGTCTCGACCCAGTCACTGTTGCGAAACGGCTTGCCGACCCGACCGTCGCGGCTGTTGGCCAGCGCCTCGAACAAGTTCTTGGCCTCGACCTCGCCCAGCGCGGCGCGGCGCTGCAGATCACCGGTGGTCTCGACCTGCAGACTGGCGATCTGGGTGCGCGGACCGGGCACCACCGTCAGGGTCACGCGCTGCAAGGCTGCCGGGCCGGTGCCGTCCACGGTGCGGCGCACGGTCACCTGGGCGTCGAAATAGCCCTCAGTTTGCAGCAATTCGCGGGTCTGCCCCGGCGTTGCCGCGGCCAGGCGCGCCCATTCCTCTTCGTCGATCACCTCGTCGCCGCGCAGCAGTGGCAAGCGCGCCAGGTCCAGGTGCGTTTCCAGCAAGGACTGCAGTTCGCGCGGTGCCTGCACGTCCAGGCGCAGGCCCGAAACCGGCATGTCTGCCGGGGCGATCCGGTCGGACAACGACCGGGGCAACAGCGAGCAGGCGCCGAGCATGGCCAAGACGGTCAGCAGGCCCAAGCCCCGAATCGCCAGCTGGCCAGCCCGGTGCAGCGCCCCACGGAAGCGGTCGCCGCCGCGCAGTGGGTTGGTCACGGGCCGCAGGTCACTTGGTCAGCAGGCGCATGGCCCCTTCCAGCCCGGCCAGCGTCAGCGGGAACATGCGCTGGTTGACCAGTTGCTGCACCACCGAGATCGACTGCCGGTACTGCCACACGCCCTGTGGCTCGGGGTTGATCCAGGCAAATTTCGGGAACGCGTTCGTCAGCCGCTGTATCCACTCGGCGCCGGGTTCCTCGTTGTTGTACTCGACGCTGCCTCCGGGTTGCAGGATCTCATAGGGGCTCATCGTCGCGTCGCCGATGAAGATCAGCTTGTAGTCTTTGTTGTACTTGCGGATCAGGTCCCAGGTGGCGGTTTTTTCGCTGAAGCGGCGCCGGTTGTTCTTCCACATGAAGTCATATGGGCAGTTGTGGAAGTAATAGAACTCCAGGTGCTTGAACTCGGTCTTGGCGGCCGAGAACAGCTCCTCGACCCGGTGGATGTGCTCGTCCATCGTGCCGCCCACGTCCATCAACAGCAGCACCTTGACCTTGTTGTGGCGCTCGGGCACCAGCTTGATGTCGAGGTAGCCGGCGTTGGCGGCGGTGCAGTGGATGGTGTCTTCCAGGTCAAGCTCGGTCTCGGCGCCCTCGCGCGCAAACCGGCGCAAGCGGCGCAGCGCCACTTTGATGTTGCGGGTGCCGAGTTCGAGCGTGTCGTCGTAGTCTTTGTAGGCGCGCTGGTCCCAGACCTTGACGGCGCTCTTGTTGCGGCTCTTGTCCTGGCCGATGCGGATGCCCTGCGGGTTGACGCCGTAGGCGCCAAACGGGCTGGTACCGCCGGTGCCAATCCATTTGCTGCCGCCTTCGTGGCGCTCTTTTTGCTCTTCAAAGCGCTTTTTTAGCGTCTCCATCAGCTCATCCCAGCCCATTTTCTCGATCTTGGCCTTCTCTTCAGCACTGAGCTCGAGCTCCAGGTTCTTGCGCAGCCACTCCAGCGGCACGTCCTTGGTGAAGTCGGCCAGCATCTCGATGCCCTTGAAATAGGCGCCAAAAGCCCGGTCGAACTTGTCGAACAGTGCCTCATCCTTGACCAACGTGGTGCGCGCGAGGTAGTAGAACTGGTCCACCGACTGGTCGATGACCCCGGCCTTGACGGCTTCGAGCAAGGTCAGGAACTCCTTGACCGAGATCGGTAGCTTGGCCGCACGCAGCGTGTAGAAGAAATTGATCAGCATGGCAGGACTTTCCGGGGCATGAACGGGCAATGGTTCACAGGCCGAGCATACCCACTTCGGGGGGGTGAGCTGTCACACAGGCCTCAGCCTGTGCTGCAATGGTTGTCATGGAAACCTTGGCATTGCGCCTACCGTCTCTCACCCCCTCCGGTGTAGCCTTGCTGCTGCTGGCCTTGCAGTATGCGGTGCTGGCGCCGGCCTGGATGGTGGCCGCCCTGGTTTTGCCGGGCGAGCGCCGCGCAGCGGGCTGGTGGGCGGCACACGCGGTTGGCAGCGCGCTGGCCTTGCTGTTGATCGTGTTCGGCATGCATGCCGAGCATCCCCCGGCGCGTGCGCTGGGCAATGTGCTGGCCGTGGCCGCCACCCTGGCGTTGCAACGGGGCGTGTGGTCGTTCACCGGCCAGCGCCGCTGGACGCTGCTGCAGAGCCTGATGTTGCTGGCCAGCGCGGTGGTGTCGGTACTGGCGGCGCTGGACGTGGCCTGGGTGCCGGCCCGCATCGCCTGGGTTGCCGGGGTCTGGGCGGTACTCTATTTCTGGACCGCGACGGATGTGTGGCGCCATGTGCGGCAAAGCCTGCGCCTGCGCTGGGGCCTGCTTTATGCATCGCCGATGCTGCTGGCCGGCGTGATGCTGGCGGCGCGCTCAATGCGCGCCCTGCAGTCGCCCGAGACGGTCACGGCCGAAGTGCTGCAAAACACCGTGCTCAGCCTGGGCTCGTCATTGACCGGTATGGTCTCGGCGCTGGTGATCCAGATGATGCTGGTGGCGTTGGTGGTCTCGCGCATGGTGAGCCGGTTGGAGCGTCTGTCGCGCCACGACCCGCTGACCGGCTTGCTGAACCGCCGCGCCATCGACGAGTTGCTGCAACAAGAAGAGCAGCGGGCGCGTCGGCTGTCGGCACAGGGCAAAGCCGCGCTGCCGTTTTCGGTGCTGATGATCGACATCGACCACTTCAAGCGGCTCAACGACAGCTGCGGTCACGCCGTGGGCGACCGCGCCCTGCAGCACCTGGCCGTGGTGATGGGCGCGCAGTTGCGCGAGATCGACCACCTGGCGCGCTGGGGTGGCGAGGAGTTTCTGGCCCTGCTGCCAGGCACCTCTGGCGCGGATGCGCTGGCCCTGGCAGAGCGCCTGTGCGGCCGGGTACGCAGCCTGCCGCTGTCCAGTGAGGCCGGCCGACTGACGTTGACCGCCAGCGTGGGGGTGGCTGAATGGCACGGTCAGCACGACAGCACGATGGATCTGCTGCGCCGCGCCGATGCCGCGTTGTACCTTGCCAAGCACGAAGGCCGGGACCAGGCCCGGCGTGGGCACGGGCCAGCGCTGGAGGTCGTGCAAGCTGCCTGATCAGCGGCCGGTATGGCCCTGGGTGGCTGTACTGGCTGGTTTTGTCTTGCCGGCGCCACCGCGCTTGGGGCGGCTCGCGCCACCGCCGTGTTGGGCCAGCCAGGCAAAAAATTCGCCGTACCAGACCTGGCTGTTGCGGGGTTTCAGGATCCAGTGGTTTTCATCCGGAAACCACAGCAGCCGGGCGTCCACGCCACGGGCCTTGAGCGTGTTGTAGTAGGCCAGGCCCTGGGCGTCGGGCACGCGGTAGTCCAGCGCGCCGTGGATCACCAGCGTGGGCGTGTTCATCTGCGCCGCGAAGGCGTGCGGGCTTTGCGCATGGACCCGCGCCATGTCGTCCCAGTACCAGCCGCCCAGCTCCTTGGCATGCCAGGCCCAGGCGTCGTCGGCAAACATGGCCGTCCAGTCAAAGCAGCCAGCGTGGCAAACGTAGGCCGCATAGCGCCCTGTCGGTCCGCCGGGAATGTGGCCGTTCATCCAGGCCACCATGAAACCGCCGTAGCTGCCACCGGTGGCATAGACCCGTGTCGGGTCGATGTAGGGGCGCTTGAGCATCTCGGTGGTGGCGGCCTCGATATCCTGCAACTCCAGCTCACCCCAGCGGTGGGTGATGCTGTCGAGAAAGGCATGACCGAAGCTCGACGAGCCGTGGTAGTTGACCACCGCCACCACATGGCCCTGGGCCGCAAACAGTGCGTTGTTCCAGCGGTAGTGCCAGTTGTCACCCACAGCCGTGTGCGGCCCACCGTGGATCACCTGCAGCAGCGGATACTGCTTGTTGGCATCAAAACCGGGTGGGTAGAACAGCCAGACCTGCACCGCATCGCCCAGCGCACCGGTGACGGTGATGGCCTCGTGCCGGCCCAGGCTGATGCGGTCCATCACGGCGTCGTTGAAGGATTCGATGCGGCGGGCATCGGCGCCGGGCAGGTGGGCTACCAGGCGTGCCGGGTAGTTTGCGGCGTCGGCCAGCGTCACCAGCGTGCCAGCCGCCTTGTCGAAGGCATGCACCCAGCCACCGCGCACGATGGCCTCGGCACGCCGGTCGGCCAGATCAAATCGCCAGACGTGGCGCTGTCCGTGCTGCTCGGCGCCCAGCAGCACGGCGCTGCCATCGGCCTCCCACACCAGCGGTGCCTGCACATCGTGGTCCCACTCGGCACTGACCACCTCGACCGGCTCGCCGGGCGTGACCAGCGCCAGGTGGCCGGGCATGGTGTGGCGCAGCGCCTGGTGGCTGGCGGTGAAGGCGATCTGCTGACCGGCGGACCCGACCGTGGGGCTGTACCGCGGGTTGTTGAAATCCCAGCCCACGTCTTGGGCGAGTGTTTCGAAACGCTTGCGTTTGAGGTCCAGTTCGGCGAGCGCAAAGCGGCCGTCGCTGCGCTTTTCGGGTGCCGGATCGTAGGCAAACACCACGCGTTTGCCATCGGACGAGATGTCGAAGCAGTTGGCGTCGGGGTCGGCGCGCTGCAGCTCATAGGCGGTGCCCTCGAACAGGTCGCGCACCTTCCCGGTGGCGATGTTCATGCGGTGCAGGTGGGCCACCCGACCGGCCGGGATCAGGTGGTCCCAGTAGCGGTAGAACGCGTCGCTGGTGGCGTAGCCGGTGTCCTTGCGGGCCTTGAACGCTTTGAGCGCGGCGGCCTGGGCCTTGGCGCCTTTCAGGCCGGGCCAGACCCAGGAGACAAACACGATGTGTTGGCCGTCCGGGCACCAGCGGAAGGCGTCCACGCCGGTGGCCACGTCGCCCACCCGGCGCGCTTCACCGCCGTCGGGCGGGATGACATAGAACTGCGGCGCCTCGTCCTTGTGGCCGCCCTGTTCACGCTTGGCAACAAAGCCGATCAGGTTGCCGGTGGGCGAAAACGCGGGTTGGCCGTCCTTCTCGCCGCATTGCGTCAAGCGGCGTGGTGCACCGCCCAGCGTGGACAGCAGCCACAGTGCGCTGCTGCTCTTGTTTTCCGCCATGTCCGAGCTGGCGACCGAGCACACCGCTTGCGCGCCGTCGGGTGACAGGCTGGGCGGACCCAGGCGGTCCAGTTGCCACAGGCATTCGACAGTGATGGGCTTCTTGCGGGCCATGGGGGCTCCTGGGCGGGTGGGGCAAACGTGGGGGTTGTGAAGGCAGCCGGCGCAAGTCGGCTGGTGCCACGCCGGTCAACTGGGGCGGGTCAGCTGGAAATCCAGGTGCGCACGCACCGTCGGCCACTCGTCGGCCGTGATGCTGTAGACGGCGGTGTCGCGAAGCGTGCCGTTGGCGGCACGCTGGTGGTTGCGCAGCATGCCGTCGAATTGCGCGCCCAGGCGCTCGATGGCGCGCCGGCTTTGCTGGTTGAAGCGGTGGGTGCGGAACTCGACCGCAATGCAGTGCAAGGCCTCGAAAGCGTGCGCCAGCAGCAAACGTTTCGCCTCGGTGTTGAGGGGGGTGCGCTGCACGCTGCGGGCGTACCAGGTCGAGCCGATCTCGATCCGCTGGTGGGCGTGGTCGATATTCATGTAGGTGGTCATGCCCACCGGCTTGCCGGCAGCGTCCAGCACCGCCCAGGGCAGCATGCTGCCGGCTGCCAGCAACGCCAGCCTGCGCTCGATCTCGGCGGCTACCCGGTCGGGTGCCGGGATTGCGGTGTACCAGAGCTGCCACAGCTGGCCGTCCTGCGCGGCCTCGATCAACGCCGGTGCGTGGTCGGGGCGCAGCGGCTCCAGCCGCACATGCTGGCCCTGCAGTGCGACGGGTTCGGTGATGCGAGGCAGGACCACGGGCTCGAAACGCCTTACTTTTTGGGGCCGGCGGTGACGCTACCCACATCAGCACTGCCGCGCTTGGCCGCTTGCCGGGCACGCCAGCGCAACGACGCCCATTTGCCGGCACCGCAGCCGGCCAGCAGCAGGATCCAGCCCACCGCGTTGGGGCTGTCCGGATTGGCGCTGGCCAACACGTCGTAGCCCAGCGCCTTGCCGAGTTGCCAGCCGATCACGGCGCCGCCGACGAAGCCGACCGCATCGGTCAGGCCATCGGTCAGGGCTTGGTGGAGGTCGGTGGCCATGGGTTCAGCGGTTGTGGCGCTGCATGAAGACGAGTTTTTCGAACAGTGTCACGTCCTGTTCGTTCTTCAGCAGCGCGCCCACCAGTGGCGGCACGGCCACCTTGTTGTCCTGGCTTTGCAGCGCTTCGAGCGGGATGTCCTCGGCCACCAGCAACTTGAGCCAATCCAGAAGCTCGCTGGTGCTGGGCTTTTTCTTCAGGCCGGGCAGGTTGCGCACGTCGTAGAACGTCTTCATCGCCGCCGACAACAACTCTTTCTTGA
>JANMXG010000480.1:0-1719 GCA_031394235.1 Betaproteobacteria bacterium | reverse complement strand
CGGGTGCAGGCCGATGCTGGGCTCGTCCAGCACAAACAAGGTGTTGACCAGGCTGGTGCCCAGCGCGGTGGTCAGGTTGATGCGCTGCACCTCGCCGCCTGAGAGCGTGCGGCTCTGGCGGTCCAGCGTCAGATAACCCAGTCCGACATCACACAGGTAGCGCAGCCGGGTGCGCATCTCGTCCAGCAGCAGCTTGAGGGCGTCGTCCAGCATCGTGCTGGGCAGGCTCAAGCCATCAAAAAAGCGCCGCAACCGGTCTATCGGCATCAGCATCAGGTCGTGCAGGCTCAGGCCGGGCAGTGCCGCCAGTTGCTCACGCGACCAGGCCGCGGCCACCGGCAAAAAGCGCTTCTCGGGCGCCATCACGCCGTCGGCATCGGCCTTGTCACCCAAGCGCCACAGCAATGATTCGAGCTTGAGCCGGGCGCCGCCGCAGGTGCCGCAAGGGGTGTAGCTGCGGTACTTGGACAAGAGCACCCGGATGTGCATCTTGTAGGCCTTGCTCTCGAGGTAGCCAAAAAAGCGCTTGACGCCATACCACTGCTTGTTCCAGTCGCCGGCCCAGTTCGGGTTGCCGTCGATCACCCAGTCGCGCTGGGCTTGCGACAGATGGCTCCAGGCGGTGTCCCTGGGGATGCCAGCCTCTCCGGCGTACCGCAGCAAATCGCTCTGGCAAGACTCCCAGGCCGGCGTCTGGATCGTCTTGATCACGCCGCCGCGCAAGGTTTTGCGGGTGTCGGGGATCACCAGGCCCAGATCCACCCCGATCACCCGGCCAAACCCGCGGCAGGCCTCGCAGGCGCCAAAGGCCGAGTTGAAGCTGAACAACGCGGGTTGCGGGTCGGCGTAGCGCAGGTCGCTGTCGGGGCAGTGCAGGCCGGTGGAGTAGCGCCACAAGTCGGGCTCACCGTGTGGGGGCATTGCGTAGACGTTGACGCGCCCGCTGCCGCGCTTGAGCGACAACTCCAAGGCCTCGACCACCCGCACCTTGTCAGCGCCCGCCAGCCTCAGCCGGTCGGCCACCACGTCCAGCACCTTGCGGTGCGCCACCACCCGTTCGGCCTGCACCCGGGTAAAGCCGCTGGCCGACAGCCACTGCTCAACCTCGGCCGGCGTCACGCTCTCGGGCAGCTCGACCGGGAAGGTGATCACCAAGCGTGGATCACCCGCCGAGGCCGCCCTGTCCATCAAATTGGCATAAATCGTCTCGGGCGTGTCGTGCCGCACCGGCTGCGCCGTCTGCCGATCGAACAACTGCGCGGCGCGGGCAAACACCAGCTTCAAGTGGTCGTTGAGCTCGGTCATCGTGCCGACCGTGCTGCGGCTGGTGCGCACCGGGTTGGTCTGGTCGATAGCGATGGCGGGCGGCACGCCGTCCACCCGGTCCACCGCCGGCCGGTCCATGCGGTCCAGAAACTGCCGGGCGTAGGCGCTGAAGGTCTCGACGTAGCGGCGCTGGCCTTCGGCATACAGCGTGTCGAACACGAGGCTGGACTTGCCCGAGCCGCTGGGCCCGGTGACCACCGTCATCTCGCCGGTGCGGAAGTCGAGGTCGAGGTTCTTCAGGTTGTGCTGGCGGGCGCCGCGAATGCGGATCAAGCCCGTCGCCGGAGCCGCGTCTGACTGGGTTTCGGTGCCTGCCAGCTCGCCCTCGGCAATACGGCGCGCTGCGCCAGCAGGCAAGACGATGGGACCGGTCATGTAGCAGGCTCCTGAAGG
>JANMXG010000479.1:0-6407 GCA_031394235.1 Betaproteobacteria bacterium | reverse complement strand
GCACCAGCGTTGGCGCATGGCCAACACCGACAAATTCCACCCGCCGGGCCTTGGGTCCGCGCCCGGCCATGGCCTTGGCCGTGGCGGGCGAAAGCAAGTCCGACTCGGCGCCACGCAGCAGCAGGGTCGGACAGCTGATGCGGTCGTAGCTATGCCACAACATCGCCTCGCCGGCACGCGCCAGCTCGGGCGTGATGGCGCGAAACGGCAGCGCGATCGCCGGGTCGCAGCGCGGCTTGAAACCGTCGCCGTTCGGCTTGAGTTGCGGCCCGGTCAACGCCAGCCACTGGGCGCGGCTGTGCGGGCCAAAACCGGCGCTGATGGCCAGCAGCGCATCGGCCGCCTCGTCCAGGCTGGCCCAGTGCGCCGGCTGGCCCAAGTAGCTGCCGATGCGCTGCAGCGAGGCCGGCTCGATCGTCGGCCCGACATCATTGAGCACCAGACGGGCCACCGGCGAGCCGGGCAGTGCCGCCAGCCCCAGCCCGATCAGCCCGCCCATCGAGGTGCCCACCCAGTGCACCGTCTCGGCGTCCAGCCGCGCCAGCAGGCTGACCATGTCGGCCACATAGGCCGGGATGTTGTAGCCCATGGGGTCGGTCAGCCAGTCGCTCTGGCCGCGGCCCACCACGTCGGGGCAGACCACCCGGTAGTAGTCACTCATCGCGGCGGCCAGGGTGTCGAAATCCCGGCCCTGGCGCGACAGACCGTGCACACACACCAGCACCCGCGGGTTGGCCGGGTCGCCCCACTCCCAGTAGGCCATGCGGTGCAGGCCCTGGGTGTCAAGGCATTGAAGCTGCTTTAGTCGGGGTTGGGGCTTGTCAGTCACGGGGTGGGTCTCCTCACCAATAATCATCGCAGCAACCAACCGGAGAAATTGAATGCTCAAGGGAAAAACAGCGCTGGTCACCGGATCAACCAGCGGTATCGGACTGGGACTGGCCCTGGCGCTGGTCAAAAACGGCGCCAGCGTGATGCTCAATGGTTTTGGCGAGATCGATGCCGCCAAGGCCGAGGTGGCCGCGGCCGCCACAGACGGTGCGCGGGTGTCCTACCACGGCGCCGACATGAGCAAGCCGGCCGAGATCGAGGCCCTGGTGCGGGCCTGCGAGGCGGAATTTGGCGCGGTCGACATCCTGGTCAACAACGCCGGCATCCAGCATGTGGCCAATGTCGAGGATTTCCCGGTCGACCGCTGGGACTCGATCATCGCGATCAACCTGACCAGTGCCTTCCACACCACGCGCATTGCCTTGCCGGGCATGAAACAGCGCAACTGGGGCCGGGTGCTCAACATCGCCTCGGTGCACGGGCTGGTGGCGTCAGCGCAAAAATCGGCCTACGTGGCAGCCAAGCACGGCCTGGTCGGCTTCACCAAATCGATCGCGCTGGAATGCGCCACCACCGGCATCACCCACAACGCGATTTGCCCGGGCTGGGTGCTGACGCCGCTGGTGCAAAAACAGGTGGACGCCCGCGCCGCCCAGGCCGGCGTTTCGCAAGACGAAGCCAAGCGCCAGCTGCTGGGCGAAAAGCAGCCGTCGCTGCAATTCACCACGCCTGAGCAACTGGGGGCGTTGGCGGTGTTCTTGTGCTCGGCGGCGGCGGACAACATCCGCGGCGTGGCCTGGAACGTGGACGGCGGCTGGGTAGCGCAGTAAGCCAGGCCGCCTGGGCCGCGGGGGCGGGAGGCCGGGGCCGCTGGGTTGGCTTTAGCGGGCTGACAACTGGATGCTGCCGCCCACCGTCACGCTGACGGTGGACTTGCCGGCCTCGACCGGTTGCGCCTCCTCGACCGCGGGCACGGCAGCCGCCCGCATTGTCCTGAAGTAGCCGGCATTGAACGGGCTGATCGCCTCCGAACTGCCCACCGTGACCTCGCGCAACGAGTACCCGGCAAAGCCGAACTGCTTGGCATAGGACTCGGCGCGGGCCTTGAACCGGCCGATGGCGCGGGTGGACACCTCCGCCTCGGCCGTCTCGCGGGCCTCGCGCGACAGCGCAAAGGCCACCCGCGCGACCGTCAGGCCATTGCCTGCAGCGGGCGACACAGCACCCAGCCGGCCCGCCAGCTGGCTGATCGCGCCGATGTCCCGGCCCTCCAGCACCAGCTCGGCGCGACCTTGCCAACCGACGATGCTGTTGCCACTGGCCACCGGCTTGGGCGAGTAGCGCGGATAGATCGAAAACGCGCCAGTGCGCACCTCCAGCTGGCCCGCCCGCACGGCTTTGCGTGCCTCGACCAGCGCCGCGTCCAAGGTCTGTCGCAACTGGGTCTGCACGGTGGCGGCGTCTGCGCCATCCCGGCTGGTTGCCAAAGTGATGGTGAGCAGGTCCTGCTGCACCTCGGCGCTGGCGTCGGCGGTCAGCTGCAGCACGTTTTGGGGCGGCGGCAGCATCTGCGCTGCGGCGCCGCCGCCAGCGACAGCGCCAGCCATGCCAGCCAGGGACAACAGCCAGCGGATCTGGCCGGGTGCAATGCGGTTCATGGTCATCCTCGACTCAAAAGGCAGATTGTGACGGTCTGCGGAGCCCGCGTTGCGGGCCGGCCGGCAGCCGCGCAGCCCTGCGTCCACCGCGGATTTCTCGCCACCGTGTTGCCGGCTGTACCGCCCACCGTGCCGTCCGTCGCACTGTCTGCCACGGCCACCCGCATATTTGTAACGGCTGGTCAAATCCCCGGTTTTGCCGGACGTCAAGCCCTGCACAATGCCGCTGTTACATATCGGGAGCCCGCATGTCCACCGCTGCCAATGCCAGAGCCGACCGCATCGCGGTGGTCGATGACGACGCTCGCATCCGCGACCTGTTGCGGCGCTACCTGACCCAGGAAGGTTTCGAGGTGCTGTTGGCTGAGGACGGCAAAGCGCTGAACCGGTTGTTGACGCGCGAGAACATCGACCTGATCGTGCTGGATCTGATGCTGCCCGGCGAGGACGGCCTGTCGATCTGCCGCCGGCTGCGCGCCGCCAACGACATCACGCCAATCATCATGCTGACCGCCAAGGTCGAAGACGTGGACCGCATCGTTGGGCTGGAGGTGGGCGCCGACGACTACATGCCCAAGCCCTTCAATCCCCGCGAGTTGCTGGCCCGCATCCACGCAGTGCTGCGCCGCCGCCCGACCCAGGAGGCCCCCGGCGCGCCCAGCAAGGAGGCGCAAGTGGTCAATTTCGGGCCCTTCGAGTTTGACCTGTCGCTGCGCCGGCTGACCAAGGACGGCGAGGCGATCGCGCTGACCACCGGCGAGTTCTCGATGCTCAAGGCGCTGGTGCGCCACCCGCGCCAACCCCTGTCGCGCGACAAGTTGGCCCAGTTGGCGCGGGGCCGCGACTTCGAGCCCTTCGACCGCAGCCTGGATGTGCAGATATCGCGCCTGCGCAAGCTGATCGAGCCGGACGCCGCCCAACCGCGCTACATCCAGACGGTGTGGGGCGTGGGCTATGTGTTTGTGCCGGACGGCGCGGCTTGACCGGCGCGCAGCGCACTGTGGCCTGTGCGCCCTGACATGACATGACCCAGAGCAAGCTGGCCTTCAGCCTGTTCTGGCGCACCTATGCGCTGCTGGTGATGCTGCTGCTGGGCGGCGTGTTTGCCTGGCTGCAGGCGCTGCGCGAGCTCGACATCGAACCGCGTGCGGTGACCGCCAGCGCGCAGCAAATGGTCACCGTGGTGCAGCTCAGCGGCGAGGTCCTGCGTCTGAGCGACCGGTCCAACCGGCCGGCCACGCTGAAGGCGCTGGCAACGCGGCAGGGCCTGGTGTTGCAGCCAAAGTCGGTGACCGACACCTGGGCCACGGTGGGTGGCGACAGCTTCCTGATCCGGCTGCAGGCCGAGCTGCGCAGCCGGCTGGGCGGCGAGGTGCTGCTGGCGACTGCGGTGAACGACAAACCCGCTGTCTGGCTGGGCGTTGTGATCGACCGTGAGGCCTGGTGGCTGGCACTGCCGCCCGTGTTGCTGCAGCGGCCCGCCGACACCCACTGGGAGATCTGGCTGGCGGTGTCGATCGTGATCACGCTGCTGGGCTCGGTGTTGATCGCCCGGCGCATCAACCAGCCGTTGCGCGACCTGTCTTCCGCCGCCAGCCGGTTCCGCGGTGGCGAGTTCGACTCCCGCCTGGACGAGACCACCGTCACCAGCGAGATCCGCGAGGTCAACATGGGCTTCAACCGGATGGCGCGCGAGCTGGCCAAGGTCGAGGAGGACCGCGCGGTGATGCTGGCCGGCATCAGCCACGACCTGCGCACCCCACTGGCCCGGCTGCGGCTGGAGACCGAGATGAGCGTGGGCGAAGAAGAAGCCCGCATCAACATGGCCAGCGACATCGACCAACTTGACGCCATCATCGACAAGTTCATGGACTACGCCCGCCCGGGTGCCACCCACTTGCGGTCGGTGCTGTTGTCCAGGCTGATCGACAAAGAGGCGGCCAGCTTTCGCGACCCCAGTGAGATCCGCATCACCTCCAGGGTGGCGATCGACCTGGAGGTGCTGGCCGACGAGGTGGAACTGGCGCGGGTATTTGCCAACCTGTTCGAAAACGCCCGCCGCTACGGCCGCACCACCGATACCGGCATCGCGATGGTCAGCGTCTCCTGCGTGCGCACCAGTGGTTGGGCGATCTGCACCGTGCGCGACCAGGGCCCAGGCGTGGCGCCCGAAAAACTGGGCCAGCTGACGACACCGTTCTTCCGCGGCGATGCAGCCCGCACCGCGGCCACTGGCGCAGGCCTGGGCCTGGCGATCGTTGACAAGTCGATGCAACGCATGGGCGGTCAAGTGGAGTTTGCCAACGCCGACAGCGGCGGCCTAGTGGCGCATTTGCGTTTGCGGCTGGTCCGCACTGCACGGGGCTGACTGCGGGGGCTGCCTGGCGCGGCTGACTGGCGCGGTTGACTGGCGCGTCTGATTGGCACGGCCGACTTGCACCTGAGATCGGCGCGGAAGAGTGGCGGCGGCTGCGGCCTCAGCCTGCCATCAGCAGGCACACCGCGCGGGCCTCGATCGCCAGGCCCTCACCCACCGGGCCCATTTTTTCGGCCGTTTTGGCTTTGACGTTGACCTGCCCCGGCGCCAGCGCCAACAGGCTGGCAATGCGTGCCACCATCGCCGGCATGTGCGGCGCCAGCTTGGGCGCTTGCGCGATCACGGTGGCGTCCAGGTTGACGATCTGCCAGCCTGCAGCCCGCACACGGCGGACGCATTCCGCCAGCAGCAGGCCAGAGTTCGCGCCTTTGAAGGTGATGTCGGTGTCGGGAAAATGGCGGCCGATATCGCCCAGGCCGGCAGCGCCGAACAGCGCATCGGTGATCGCATGCAACAAGGCGTCGGCGTCCGAATGGCCCAGCAAACCGTGGCTGTGCGGGATGGTGACGCCGCCCAGCACCAGCGGCCGGCCCAACACCAGCGCGTGGTGTCCCAGCCCTCGCCAATGCGGAGTACCGGCAGTGGTGGGGTCATCGTCGGGTCCTGGTGTTGCAGCAGGCGTTCGGCCAGCGCGAAGTCACCTGGCCAGGTGACCTTGAAGTTCTCGAACTCCCCCAGCACCAGCAGCGGTGTGTGGCCCAGTGCCTCGACGGCGCTGGCTTCGTCGGTCGCCGCCGCACCGGCGGCATGCAGCGCCGGCTGCAGCAGGCCCAGGCGGAACATCTGCGGTGTCTGCGCCGCCCACTTGCCGGCGCGGTCAACGGTGCCAAGGACACGCACCGGCGCGGTGGCGGATTGCTGCTGCTTGAGGGTGTCGGCCAGCGGCAGCGCCAGCAGGCCACCGACCTCGTCGTCAATGCAGGCCGCGAGCAGGCGCACCACCCATTCGGGCCGCAGCAGGCAACGTGCCGCGTCGTGCACCAACACCCAGTCGTGGGCCAGCGCACCGCGCGCCCGCAATTCGGCCAGGCCGTTGGCCACCGTCTCGGCGCGGCTGGCGCCACCCACGCGCGCCGTCCAGGCCCGCTCGCCGCAAAAACCCGGCACGGCCTGCTCAAACAGGGCGTCATCAGGCGACAGCACCACCAGCGTGGCGCTGATGTCAGGCACTTGCGCCAGCGCCGCCAGGGTGTGCGCCACCAGCGGCCGGCCGGCCACTGGCGAGTACTGCTTCGGGCCGGCGCCGCCGGCGCGGCTGCCACTGCCGGCGCAAGGTACCAGCGCAAAACAGCGGGGTTCGGCCCCGATCACGGTGATGGTCATTGCGGCGATTCTAGAATTGACGCCTTGCACGCCCCCGAGCCACCGCTCCGGGGCGTGTTGCCGTTTTCGCGATTCAAGCTTCAAACCGCGTCGCCCCACCGGGCCCTGCCACTGCCTTACCCAGCCCCCGCCATGCACTTGCCAGTCATCGCCGCGGGAAAGCGCCTCCCCCTGCCCCGGCCGATCGGCTCGGCCGACGCCCTGCTGCTGGCGCGGCT
>JANMXG010000478.1:0-3605 GCA_031394235.1 Betaproteobacteria bacterium | reverse complement strand
GACACGTGGGTTCATCTCGATCACCACCATGCGGCCATCGACCGGGTTGATCGAGAACTGCACATTCGACCCGCCTGTGTCCACACCGATCTCGCGCAGGATCGCAATGCTGGCGTTGCGCAGCAGTTGGTACTCTTTGTCGGTGAGCGTTTGCGCCGGTGCCACGGTGATCGAGTCGCCAGTGTGGATGCCCATCGGGTCGAGGTTTTCGATCGCGCAGACGATGATGCAGTTGTCTGCCTTGTCGCGCACCACCTCCATCTCGTACTCTTTCCAGCCGATCAGGCTCTCCTCGATCAGCAACTCCTTGGTCGGCGACAAATCCAGGCCACGCTTGCAGATCTCTTCGAACTCTTCGCGGTTGTAGGCGATGCCGCCGCCGCTGCCGCCCAGCGTGAAACTGGGGCGGATCACCATCGGGAAGCCGCCGGTGCTGCTGGTGCCCACCTCGGCGCTGATGCGCTTGTGCACCGTCCAGGCCTCGTCCAACGAGTGCGCGATGCCGCTGCGGGCCGACCCAAGGCCGATGGAGGTCATCGCATCCTTGAACTTCAGCCGGTCCTCGGCCTTTTCGATCGCGTGCTCGTTGGCACCGATCATCTCGACGCCGTACTTGGCCAGCACACCGTGCTTGTGCAGGTCAAGCGCGCAGTTCAGCGCTGTCTGACCGCCCATGGTGGGCAATACTGCGTCGGGTCGCTCTTTGGCGATGATCTTCTCGACCACCTGCCAAGTGATCGGCTCGATGTAGGTCACATCCGCCGTGTCGGGGTCGGTCATGATGGTGGCCGGGTTGCTGTTGACCAGCACCACTTTGAAACCCTCCTCGCGCAAGGCCTTGCAGGCCTGGGCACCCGAGTAGTCGAACTCGCAGGCCTGGCCGATGATGATCGGGCCGGCGCCGATGATGAGGATGGTCTTGAGATCTTGGCGCTTAGGCATGGGTCTTCTCCGCCGGTGTTGTGCTCATCAACGCGGTGAAGCGGTCGAACAAGTAGGTAATGTCGTGCGGCCCGGGCGACGCCTCGGGATGGCCCTGGAAGCAAAAAGCCGGCTTGTCGGTCCAGGCCAGGCCTTGCAGCGTGCCGTCGAACAGGCTGACGTGGGTGGGCTGCAGGTTGGCCGGCAGGCTTGATTCATCCACCGCAAAACCGTGGTTCTGGCTGGTGATGGACACCCGGCCCGTTTCCAGGTCCTTTACCGGGTGGTTGGCGCCGTGGTGACCGAACTTCATCTTGAAGGTCTTGGCACCGGCCGCCAACGCCATGATCTGGTGGCCCAGACAGATGCCGAAAACCGGGATACCGGTCTCGATCAGCGTGCGCACGGCAGCGATGGCGTAGTCGCAAGGCTGCGGATCGCCCGGGCCATTGCTCAGGAAGATGCCGTCGGGCTGCAGCGCCAGCACCGCGGCGGCGGGCGTGGTTGCGGGCACCACCGTGACACGGCAGCCGCGGCTGGCCAGCATGCGCAAGATGTTGCGCTTGACGCCAAAGTCATAGGCCACCACGTGGAAGCGCGCGTCGGCCAACTGCCCGTAGCCGCTGCCGAGCTGCCATTCGGTTTCGGTCCAGGCGTAAGGCTCGGCCACCGACACCACCCGGGCCAGATCCAGCCCGGCCATGCTGGGTGCGCCCACAGCACGGTTGACAGCCAATGCGATATCGGCCGGTGTCAACACCGTGCCGGGCTCAAAGGTGCTGATGCAGCCGTTTTGCGCGCCCTTGCTGCGCAGGACCCGGGTGAGGCGGCGGGTGTCGATCCCGGCAATCGCCACCGTGCCTTGGCGCCGCAGGTAGGCGTCCAGGGTCTGGGTGGCGCGGAAGTTGGACATGCGCAGCGGCAGGTCCTTGATGACCAGGCCGGCGGCATGAACTTTGGCAGCCTCGACGTCGTCCTCATTGACGCCATAGCTGCCGATGTGCGGATACGTCAGCGTGACGATCTGGCGGCAATAGCTGGGGTCGGTGAGGATTTCCTGGTAACCGGTGAGCGCGGTGTTGAACACCACCTCGCCCACCGTGTGACCGGCAGCGCCGATGGAGTTGCCTTGAAAAACCGTGCCGTCTGCGAGGGCAAGCAAGGCGGGGGGCAGGACTGGCAGCAAGTGGATGGCTCCGGAAGTCGCGCGCGCCCAGCTTTGCTCTGGCGACTGTGGCAGTCGTGAGCCGGAAGTCCGGTGAGAAACTTCGTTGATGTTTCGCTAGGCTGCGGAGGTGGCAGGTAAACCCATCGATTATAGCCCTGCGGGTTTGTCCTGATCTCGCCCCGGATGCTGCGGCTGATCAGCCCAGCGCGGCGATGCCCGCACGTGCAATCTGGGCGTCTTCGGTGGACTTGACGCCCGACACCCCCACCGCACCAACACAGTGGCCATCGACCATCACCGGAACGCCACCTTCGAGCATGCCCTCGAGCACCGGCGCACTCAGGAACGAGACCCGCCCCTGGTTGATGACGTCCTCGTAGACCTTGCTTTCACGCCGCCCCAGCGCGGCGGTGCGGGCCTTGGCGGGCGCGATGGCGGCCGAGATCGGCGCGGCGCCGTCCAACCGCTGCAGCCACAACAGGTGGCCGCCATCGTCGACGATGGCAATCGTCACCGCCCAATGGTTGCTCAGGGCTTCAGCTTCAGCAGCAGCGGCCATGGCGCGAACATCGCTGAGGGTCAACACGGATTTGGTGTGCATGAGAAAGATTCGAGAAGATTGACTTTCTAGTGTGCCCCAGACAAGCACCACGATTGCCTGCCGAACAGGCAGATCTGCCCTGCGGAACTTACACTATGCTGCGCGAGTCACACCCGCTGCAAAGTCCTGTCCCGACACACCCCCTGGAGGATCCATGAACGAACAACGCCTGCAAACCTATCCCGGCGCTACCGGCTCAGGCTCGCTGGTCACTGACAGCAACCGCGTCCTGCGCAACACCTATTGGTTGCTTGCGTTGTCGATGGTTCCCACGGTATTGGGCGCCTGGGTTGGCGTGGCATCGGGCATCACCCAGTTCATGGGCAACGGGATGAGCACCATCCTGTTCTTGGCCGGCGCGTTTGGCTTCATGTTTGCCATCGAGAAGACCAAGGAATCATCGACCGGTGTTTATGTGCTGTTGGCCTTCACCTTCTTCATGGGGCTGATGCTGGCACGCATGTTGGCGATGATCCTGGGCTTCAAGAACGGTTCGTCGTTGATCATGACGGCCTTCGGCGGTACCGCCGTGGTGTTCTTCGGCATGGCCACGCTGGCCACTGTGATAAAGCGCGATGTGTCGAACATGGGCAAGTTCCTGTTCATCGGCGCACTGATTCTGCTTGTGGCCGGTGTCGTCAACATCTTCATGCAGTCCACCGCCCTGATGTTGACGCTGTCGGTGCTGGCGATCGTGATCTTCTCCGGCTTCATGCTGTTTGACATCAAGCGCGTGATCGACGGCGGCGAGACCAACTACATCAGCGCCACGCTGGCGATCTACCTCGACATCTACAACGTGTTCCAGAGTTTGCTGGCAATCCTGGGCGTGGTGGGCGGCGAGCGCGACTGACCATTCAGCACTGCATCCCCAAAAAGGGCTCCTGCGGGAGCCCTTTTCCATGGCGAGACCGC
>JANMXG010000477.1:0-1768 GCA_031394235.1 Betaproteobacteria bacterium | reverse complement strand
GCGCAGCAGCATCCAGTCGTTCGACTGGCGCACGCTGCAAGTGGTACAGCGCGAGGCGCCGGAGATCAACACCGTCTACCTGACAGCGCAGCAGCGCTGGCTCGACAACCTGGCCGATGGCGAGACCGGGCCATCGCCCTGGACAGCGGGTTTGAGCCTGCGCCAGCACGGCTCCGTACCGCGCCTGGTGCAAGCCGCCGGCGGCCGCACCTGGGCCGCTTATTTTGGTGATCTCGACGCCGCCAAGGTCAAGGAGGCACAAGGCCTGGGCTTGCAGGTGCTGGCCTGGACGGTCAACGAGCCGGCGCAAATCAACCGCCTGCTCGACTGGGGGGTGGACGGCATCATCAGCGACCGGCCCGACCGGGTGCGGACCGAGATGGCACGGCGCGGCATGCCTTTGCCCGCCGCCACCCCGCTGCGCTAGCGTTCGGGTTCAGGCTCGGGCTCAGGCGGTCAGCCGCCCATCACCGCGCAAATGCGCTCCAGCAGCATCTCGGTCGAGCCATCGACAAAACCCGCCACCCGGGCGCCCAACAGGTGGCGTGCAAAAGGGTGCTGCTCACGCAAGCCCTCGGCGCCCATGGCCTGGGCCAGCGCCGGCAGCTGGCGGTCGGCCATGCGGCAGGCCAGCAGCTTGGCCTGGGCGGCGGCCAGCTGTGCCGGCGCGCCGGTGGCCTGGCCGGCGTCGATCAGCTCAGCCGCCCGGCTCACCATCAGGCGGCAGGCGGCCAACTCGCTGGCGGCTTCGGCCAGGCGCCAGCGCCAGCCCTGGTGGTCGGCCAGCCGCTGGCCAAAGCTGGACCGCTGCTGGCCATAGGCCCAGGCCACCTGCAGCGCGTCGGCCACCATGCCGTTGCACATGGCTGCGATGTAGGTGCGGGCGCCGTTGATCGAACCCAGCGCGGCCTTGAAGGCCTGGCCCGGCGGGTGCAGCAGTTCGTCGTCGCTGGCCTGGTAGTCGGTCAGCCGGAAACCCCCGGTGCCGATGCTGTGCTGGCCGCCCAGCGCATAGGCGGGCTCGCGCACAAAACCGGCCCGCCGGCCGTCCACCAGAAAACCGGCAATGCCCCGGCCGCCGCTGCCGGGCTCGGTCTGGGCAAACAGCACCACCACGTCGGCCTCGGCCGCGTTGGTGATCCAGGCTTTGGCGCCGTTGATGCGCCAGCCGCCGTCGCAGCGGGTGGCCAGCGTGGTGATGGCGGCAAAGTCCGAGCCCGCGCCGGGTTCGGTCAGCGCGGTGCAACCGAGGCGCCTGCCGGCGACCAGGTCGGACAGGTAGCGCGCCGCCACGGCAGGCGCGGCATCCCTCGCCAGCTTGGCCGCCACGTTGTGGGTGTTGATCAACGACATCGTGAAGCCGAAGTCGCCGCCCGCCAGCACCTCGGCCAACTCGGCCTTGCAGGCGAATGAAAAATCCAGCCCGCCAGCCGCCAGTGGCACTTGCAGCCGGGTCAGGCCCAGCGCCACCGCTGCCGCCAGCGCCTCGTGGCCGATGCGGCGTTCTTGCTCCCAGCGTGCAGCCTGCGGGCTGATCTGCTCCCGGGCCAGTTGGCGGGCCTGCGCGATCAGGGCAGTTTCGGCGGCGGTCAGTGGCATGGCTGTGTTGTGGTGGGGTGTGTGGTGGGGTGTGTGGTGGGGTGTGTGGTGGGCTGTGCGGTGGGGTTGTGCGAGGGACAGCAGCCCGGGCGGGCGTGGCACAAAGAGTTCAATCCACCGCAACCGGCGGCCGGCGCAACGATTTGGGCCACGCGACGGTGGCCGGGCC
>JANMXG010000476.1:0-1839 GCA_031394235.1 Betaproteobacteria bacterium | reverse complement strand
CCGCGTGCAACGCGCCCAGCGCGACGAAAAACGCGGCATGCCCGGTGCGGCCGAGCGGGTTGCTGCCCACACCGCCAAGCGCGCCGCTTACCGCGCTGCCAACCCCTGATGGCCTGTTGCCCGCACCTGCGGCGGGCGTAGACCCTGGCGTTGGCGGGGCTGGCGAGGCCTGGGTAAACCGCCCGGCCGTCGGGCGCGGCCTGCTTTTCAGTCCAAGGCGCCATCGCGCCATGCCATGATGCCGACCCCACCTGCCGCGCTGTTGACCACCTTAAAGCTGCTGGCCCTGCTGCCCGGCGTCAAACCCCGGGTGGCCAAGGACCGGCTCTACGGCGCGCTGCTCAATGCCATGCTGGCGCAGCGGCCCAGCTTCAAGCTCTTCCCCAGTGAAGTGTCGGTTGCCGACTGCGAAGAAATCTTCATCACGGACAACAAGGGCGTCGACCGGGTTAGCCCGAAAGGCGCCGAGATCTTGCTCAGGCTGTACCGGGACAGCGCGTTGCCGATGGCGGGCCAGGTGCCGAGTGGGGAGGTGGAGGAGGTTTTGGCTTATGTCGCCAGGGGGCGGGATGGGCCGGTGACGGCAGGGTAGCGGCGGCATGGGCTGCGGCTTTGCCCCGGGGTCTGTGCCTCCGGATTGGGCACACAGATCGAGCGGGTCACCCTAGATGTTCGGCCAATGGCAAAGCCAGTTCATCGGCAATCGGAACTGAAGAAAATCCCCCTAACACCTCGGCAACCGTCACCTCGCAGACTGCCGGCCGAAAAGGCGATGCCCGAAGCACAAACGCCCGATCCATCAAAGCCGTCGCCGGATTGCCCTGCCGCGTCGTGATCAGCACGATGTTGGTGTCCAGCCAGTAGGGAACTGCGCCAGCTATCGCGCAGCGCCGTCAGCTCAAGTCTTCGACCGCCGCGAGAAAGTCCTCATCGCTTTCTTCCGCCGGGATACGACCCAGGATGCGCGCAGAGGCCGACCCCTCGCCCGGCCGCAATCGCGCCAGGCGCACGGCGTCGCCCTGCACCCGGCCCCCGGCATCACCCGAAAGTAATCGTCCGCAGCCGTGGCCATGCCAATGGCCTGAACCTCAACCCGTAGCAGCGCCCCGGACGGCCGGTACACCACGCGGCCCTCGATCACGACGTCACGATTGGAGTAGTCCTTCAGCCAATCCACAGGCCCATCGCCCTCCCACAGGCCATACACCTCGGCACCGCGCTGGAGCTCCAGCTTGAGCACGCCCTGGCTGGCCCCCATCGTGTCCAACCGGCCCGCCAGGCGCACCCGCTGCGTGGGCGGCGTGCTGGCGGACAGGTCACAGGAGACATCTGCCACTGCGGTGTCCAGTCGGGCCGACGTCGCTCCCACGCTGTCGGGCAAGCCGATTCGGGTCAGGTGGCCGAGGGAGAACAACGCGCGGTTCCGCACAAACCGCCGCAGCAAACCAAGGTCGAACCGGTTGCTGTCTTCCCGCCGCGACCGCCACATCGACAAGCGCCGCGCCCAACAGTTAAAAAGCGGCCTGCTCCGGCTCCGGTCCGTCGTTCCACAGGCGCTGTTGCCGAAGCAACTCCGGGGCAGCGCTGCCGAAATGCGGCACTTCAAAACGCAACAAGGTGCCCGAATCCCCGCCTGCGCTGTGCCCGATGAACCGGACGCCGGCCGCAGCCTTCAACGGCAGCGGGACACGCCCGCGCGCCCGGCTGGAGGGCAGAAACGCCATGCGAACGGTGTCCTGCAAGCTATCGTGCAGGTGCGATAGCACGGCTCCGATCGGTTCTGGCCGTGGCCTGGCGCCGAGACCTTCCTTGGCCATCGCCCCCCGGATGGCCTTGGCG
>JANMXG010000475.1:0-2804 GCA_031394235.1 Betaproteobacteria bacterium | reverse complement strand
TTGGTCGCGTCGCTGGACGCCACTGCCGGCTCGGTCATCAAGAAGGCCGAGCGGATCTCGCCGCGCAGCAGCGGCGCCAGCCACTGGTCCTTGTGCGCCTGCCGGCCGTAGCGCTCGATCGTCTCCATGTTGCCGGTGTCGGGCGCCGAGCAGTTGAAGACCTCGCTGGCCCAGGGCACGCTGCCCATGATCTCGGCCAGCGGTGCGTATTCCAGGTTGGTCAGACCGGCGCCGTGGGCTGACTCGGGCAGAAACAGGTTCCACAGGCCGGCGTCGCGCGCCTTGGGCTTCAGGTCCTCGATCACGCCGCTGGGCTGCCAGGCATTGCCGGCGTCACGGTTGGCGTCGAGTTGTGCGTGGTACTCGCCCTCGCGCGGCAGCACGTGGGCGTTCATGAAAGCCCAGAGGCGGGCTTGCAGCGCCTGCACCTTGGGCGTGTGGTCGAAAATCATGGTCAGGCTCCGCAAAGGACATCGGGTCAGCCGAGCCGCAGCCTAGCCGAGGCCCGTGAAGGTAACGCCGGCCGCATGAAGCGTCGGTCACCACCGGGACAAGGCCGGGGACGCAGGTTGGGCGGCCGGCCGGCGTCGCGTTAAAACCGGCGCTGTGGCGACAGTTGGGACGGCGGCGGGGGCGCCGATCGATCTTTTTATCGCCCTCGTAGGTCCAAGTGTCGCGGCGTCACCGCCGCCGGGTCGGTGGTGGCCAGCGGTTTCAACCCGCTGGCGCCCACAGACAGCGGCCGCACGCGCAAGTGCTGTCCCTGTGCATTTGCGCACGCTTCGGGCCCTGTCGCTGCCGATCTTGAACGGCACGCCGCGCCAAGTGTTGGCCAGCGCACAGAACTAAGGCGGCGCGGCTGCGATGCTGCCCACGGCGATTGCGCCTGCTCCCCTGGGATTGACCATGCACCACTCCGAACCTGCGGGTCGCGCTTACCTGTCGCCGGCCCCGAAACGTCGCTGGTCGGCGATCACCGCTGCGTTGCTCACCGGCTTGGGGCTGGTCGCTTGCGGTGGGGGGGGCGGCTCGGCCAGCAACGGGCCACAGCCGCTGGGCCTGGTCAAGGTCACCGTGCTCGACGCCTATGGCACGCCAGTACCCGACGCCAAGCTGCAAGGCCCCAGCGGCAACGCGGTCACCGATGCCCAGGGCGTGGCACTGGTGCTGCTGCCCACGCCGGACAGTTCGGCCGATGTGTTGTTGTCTCGCGCGTCCTTCGTCGACACGACGGTCAAGGTCATCAGCAACGCCGGCAGCGTCAAGGAGGTGACCGCCACACTCGTGCGCGCCACGGCCCCGGCGGGTGGCTCGTTGCGGACCCGCAGCGGCTATGCGCCGACGCTGGACGTCACCGGACAGCAACTGAGCTTCGAGATCGAACTGGTGGTGGTGCAAGGCAACTCGCAGCCGGTCGAGACCTTGAGCCTGGCCGATTTCGTGCTGCGCGCCTGCACGCCCGAATCGGCCGCGGTGCGCAAAGGCCGGGCAGATTGCCTGCGGGGCGCCGGCAACGCGGATGCCGATATCGCCTACAGCCCCGTCCCGCCAACGCCGACCAGCCTGCAACTGGTGCCGGGGCTCACGGCCCGGCCTTATGCCGCGGCGTTGCTGCTGGACCAGAGCGGCAGCATCGCCGCCACTGACCCGACCGGTGCTCGCCTGTACTCCAGCAAGGCGTTCATCGACGGCCTGGGAGCCGACGACTATGCGCTGCTGGCCGCATTTGCTGGCGGGCCGGCAGCCACGCTGCCGACCAAGCCGCTCACGGTCTATGACGGCTTCCAGGGCAAGGACGGCGCGCGCGCGCAGTTCCCAACACTCAACTCGTTGGCGTCATTCGTCGGGGGCGACACGCCTTTGTACACCTCGATTGATGCCTTGCGCCAGCGTGTTGCCGATGACACCACGCTGCCGGCCAGCACGTCGCGTGCCCTGCTGGTCTTCACCGATGGCGCAGACACCACCTGCGGCACGGCCGATACCTGCCGCAGCCAGCGCGACCGCACCATCCTGAGCGCCCGTCAGGCGCAAATGCGGCTGTTCACGATCGGTCTGGCCCAGGGCATCGACGTCGTCACGCTGGGCGAACTGGCCGACCGCACCGGCGGTGCCTTCCTTTACGCCGAAAACACGGCGCAGTTCCTGGCGCTCTACGGCAGCGTCGGCAAACTGATGAGCCTGAGCCTGCCCACCTACCGTTTGCGCTGGACCGTGCAGGCCGCTGCGGGTGCATCTTTCCGATCGGGCGATACCCTGCTGGGCAAGGTGCAGGTGAGCGCTGCGGGCAGCCGTTTCGACGTGCCGTTCATCGTCGCCGTGCCTTGAGCCTGAGCGCGCCTGCTCTGGCGCTCAGATCGGCGCGGACACTCGTCGTCTTCCAATCGTTCAAGTTCAGCCTGAACGGACTGTGTTGACGCCGACCGAAAACTGACCCACGGGGGGTGCGGCCAAAAACTTGGACTGGTTAAGCAGCGATCCCCAGGCTCCTGCGATGCACGACGGGACTGCGGAAGCCGAGTGAGATCTTGATACACGCATCGTTGTACCAGCGGATGTACGTGTCCAAGGCAGCGACGAACTCCTCGATGGTTGTGGATAGCCAGTCGCGCGAGAAGAACATCTCGATCTTCAGGCGACCGAAGAAGCCTTCGCACGCTGCGTTGTCTGGCGAGTACCCCTTGCGGGACATCGACCGCACCAGCTTGGCCTCAGCAATTCGGGATAGCCAGCCAGGCCACCGATAGTGGCCACCACGATCGGAATGCACCACCGGCCGATCGCCGCTTGCAGTGATCTTCTCG
>JANMXG010000474.1:0-6479 GCA_031394235.1 Betaproteobacteria bacterium | reverse complement strand
CGCACAGCAGGCGCGCCCGGTCGCGCTGGCCGGCGTTGACGTGGCGGATCGCCAGGCCGAGCAGGTCTTCTACCGGGATCGGGGGTGCGGACATGGGCTGGGCAACGCGGCGCTGCCCAGCGCCAGCGGTTCAGGCCGTCGCCGTGGCCGCCGAAGCGTCCGCCACAACCACAGCAGGTGCTGCAACCGGAGCCACAGCCGCAGCAGCCACCGGCGGCTCGGCCGCAAGCCCGACCTGGCTCAAGGCCCGCTCCAGGTGAGCGACGGTGCGCTCGATGTTGGCCAGCTTGTCCAGCCCGAACAGGCCGATGCGGAAGGTCTTGAAGTCAGCCGGCTCGTCGCACATCAGCGGCACGCCGGCGGCGGTCTGCAGGCCCAGGCCGAGAAAGGTCTTGCTGCTGTGCAGGCCGGTATCGTCGGTGTAGCTCACCACCACGCCGGGCGCCTTGAAGCCGGGCGCGGCCACGCTCTTGAAGCCCTTGCGCTCCAGCAGCGCACGCACCGCATTCCCCAGCGCCTGCTGCTGCGCCCGGGCAGTCTCGAAGCCCCGGTCCTGGGTCTCCTGCATCACGTCGCGCATCTGGGTCAGCGCACCGGTCGGCAAGGTAGCGTGGTAGGCGTGGCCACCGGCCTCATAGGTTTCCATGATCTGCAGCCACTTCTTCAGGTCGGCAGCAAAGCTGGTGCTGGTGGTGGCGTCGATGCGGGCGCGGGCGGCCTCGCTCAGCATCACCAGCGCGCAGCAGGGCGGACCGCTCCAGCCTTTTTGCGGCGCGCTGACCAGCACGTCCACCCCTGTGGCGGCCATGTCGACCCAGATCGCGCCCGAGGCGATGCAATCGAGCACAAACAGGCCACCCACCGCATGCACTGCCTCAGCCACGGCGCGCAGGTAGTCGTCGGGCAGGATCAAACCTGCGGCGGTTTCCACGTGCGGCGCAAACACCAGGTCGGGCCGCTGGGCGTGGATCGCGGCCACCACCTCGGCGACCGGGACGGGTGCAAAAGCGGCCTGGTGCTGGTCTGACATGCGCCGCGCCTTCAACACCGTGGCCTCGGCCGGGATGCCGCCCATCTCGAAGATCTGGGTCCAGCGGTAGCTGAACCAGCCGTTTCGGATGACCAGGCACTTCTTGCCGGTGGCGAACTGGCGCGCCACTGCCTCCATGCCGAAGGTGCCACTGCCGGGCACCACGATGGCCGAGCGGGCGTGGTAGACCTGTTTGAGCATCTGGGAGATGTCGCGCATCACGCCCTGGAACTTCTGCGACATGTGGTTCAGCGCCCGGTCGGTGTAGACCACCGAGTATTCGAGCAGGCCGTCGGGATCAACTTTGGGCAGCAGGCCGGGCATGTCAGGCTCCAGATTGGGGCGTCGGGCTGCGGCGCAGCGCCAAACGCTGGCAATGGGGCAAACAGCTTAGCACCGGCCCGGTGCGCGCGGGGTGGTTGGGGGCGCAAGTGGTGGGCAGCAGCCAGGGGCTGCGCTGGGCGCTAGCGCACGGGCGGTGGCAAATCCGGGCTGGCGCCACCCAGCACCGCGGTGACCAGCCGGTCGACAAAGGCCTCGTCGAGCCCCGGCAGGTGGAACTGATAGCGGTAGAAGATCGTCCCGTAGAGCTGGTCGTAGAGCTGTTCGGCGGCCGCCTGCGCGGCGATGCTGCCGTCAGCCTGGCCGCGGCGGATCAACCTCAGGCCGAGGGTGCGGCGGATGCTGAGGTAGCGGTCGACGAAGACGCGCGAGTCGCCGGTTTCGGCCAGGCATTCGGCCAGCACCGCCATCTGCACGCGGCCGAGATCGCCCTGCAGCGCACGCAGGTAGTTCAGCGCATGGGCGCGGATCGCGTCGGCGGGCGGCACGGTCTCGACGATCGGCAGCAGCCGCGTGGCCTGGCGCAGGTAGGCGTCGATCAGCAGGTTCAGCCGGCTCTTCCACCATTTGTAGATGGTCATCCTGGACACGCCCGACGCGGCGGCGATGGCCTGCATCGTCGCGCCTTTCAGGCCGGCTTCGGCGGTCAACCGGTAGGCGGCGTCAAGCACCGCCTGCGCGGCGCTCTCGGAGCGAGGCCGACCGGCACGGCGCGGTGCAGCAGCCCGTACCGCGCTCACCGGCCGGCCGCCGTCAGGCGCATCGGTGCGACGACCGGGGCGACGACCGGCGCGCCGGTGCGCAAACCCGGGCCGGGGATGGCGGCGGAACAGGCCTTGATTCGACACATCCGTGTTACTGTACACGGTGTACAGTTATATGAGTGGCGCAATGCTGGCACCCACCCTGAGCCCGCCCGGCCGCGCCGAAGCGCGAATCACCGCAATGCAAAGCATGGAGGTTGCCTGATGAGCCCGCCCACCCCCGACCACCAGACCTTTGAAGCCGGCGACGTGACCCTGCAGTCCGGCCGCGTCTTTCGCGGCATGCAGATCGCGTACAAGACCTTCGGCACGCTCAACGCCGACCGGTCGAACGTGATCGTCTATCCGACGTCGTACAGCGCGCAGCACCATGACACCCAGTTCATGGTGGGCGAGGGCGCGGCGCTAGACCCGTCGCGCTGGTTCATCGTGATCCCGAACCTGTTTGGCAACGGACTGTCGAGCTCACCGTCGAACACACCGGCCTCGGCCTATGACGGCGATGCGGGCCTGCCCTACCCGCACATCACCTACTTCGATGCGGTGCAGGTGCAGCGCCGCATGCTCAGCGAGCTGTGGGGCATCGAGCGGGTTGCGCTGGTCTACGGCTGGTCGATGGGCGCGATGCAGGCCTACCACTGGGCGGCGCTGTTTCCGGGCGCTGTCGAGCGCATCGCGGTGGTGTGTGGCTCGGCGCGCTGCGCGCCGCACAACAAGGTCTTCATCGAGGGCGCCAAGCATGCGTTGATGGCGGATGCGGCCTACCAGAACGGCGTGTTCACCGCGCCGCCCGAGCGCGGCTACCGCGCAATGGGTCGGGTTTATGCCGGCTGGGCGCTGTCGCAGACCTTCTACCGCGACGAACTCTGGCGCACCCTCGGTGCGGCTTCGCTCGACGCTTACCTGGAAACGTACTGGGACCGCAATTTTGCGCGACGTGACGCTGCCGATCTGCTGGCCCAGTTCTGGACCTGGCAGAACGGTGACATCAGCGCCAACGCACTGTATGGCGGCGACCTGCCTGCCGCATTGGCGGCGATCCGCGCCCGCGTGCTGCTGATGCCGGGCGACCACGACTTGTACTTCCAGGTCGACGACAACCGGCTAGAACTGCCGCACCTGCGCAACGCCGTGCTCGAGCCGATCCCGTCGGACTGGGGCCACCGCGCCGGCAGCCCGGCAAACCAACCTGCCGACCGCGCCTTCATTGAAAGTCGCGTGCGTGCACTGCTGGCGAGCTGACATGCTGAACACTGGGGTCGATGCCCCCGCCGATGCCCCCGCCGATGCGCCTGTCACCGCAACGGCGCCTGTCGCGCCCGCACCGTTCCGCCTGAAGGCCGCCGAACTGAAAGCGCTGGCGCAGCGCTCCAACGGCCCGGCCACGCGGCAGGCGCTGGTGCACCTGGGTGCCATCGCCCTCACCGCCGTGCTGCTGTGGCAAGCGCTGGGCACGGTGTGGGCGGTACCGCTGACGGTGCTGCTCGGCTACTTGCAGGCCTTCCTGTTCACGCCGCTGCACGAGTGCGCGCACCAGACGGCATTTCGCAGCCGTGCTGGCAACACCCTGCTCGGCCACTTGTCGGGTCTGGCCCTGCTGCTGCCTTATCAGTACTACCGCGCCTTCCACTGGGACCACCACCGCTACACCCAAGATACCGACCGCGACCCCGAACTCTCGGCCCCGCTGCCCGCCCGTGGCTGGCCACTGCTCTGGTACTTCAGTGGCCTGCCGACCTGGCGCGACCGCATCCGCCTGCGGCTGGTGCACGGCGCACTTGGCCGGGTGACGGCGCCGTGGGTCGCAGCCGACAAGCGCCCGCTGATCGTGCGCGAGGCGCGCTGCTACCTGGCGTTTTACGCGCTCGTCGCCCTCGTCTCGATCACCACGCGCTCGATGGCCGCAGTCTGGCTCTGGATCGTGCCGGTGATGGTTGGCCAGGTCTTCCTGCGGCCTTACCTGCTGGCAGAGCACACCGGCTGCGGCCATTCGCGCGACATGCTGGAGAACACCCGCACCACGTTCACCCATGCCTTCGTGCGCCGCTTCGCCTGGAACATGCCGTACCACGCCGAGCACCATGCCTACCCTGCCGTGCCTTTCCATGCGCTGCCCCGGCTGCACACGCGGCTGGCCGGGCGCATCGTGCACACCGCGCCAAGCTACCGCGCTGCCACTGCCGCGGTGCTGCGATCCCTCGCCGAAAGCAGCGCCGCTGCGCGTCCCAGCGCCACCCGCTGGGACACCACCGACGAAGTGGCGCCGCCGACAGCTGTCAGGCGCGCCCCCTGAGCCCGCTGCTGCGGAGGCCCGTTGCGTCAGATCGGCACGTCAACGCCGGTGAACATCAAACCCGAAATCCGGGTGACAGCCCCCAACCCGAAAGGACGATCGCCATGACCCGCCCACAGGCCGTGCCCACCGTGCAGATCGACCAAGCCCGCGTGAAGGTGACCGAATGGCGCTTCGCCCCCGGCGCCGAGACCGGCTGGCACCGGCACGCGATGGACTATGTCGTCGTGCCGATGACCACCGGCACGCTGCTGCTCGAGACGCCGACCGGCGAGGTGCGAAGCCCGCTGACTGCCGGCGTGTCCTATGCGCGGCGGGTGGGTGTCGAGCACAACGTCGTCAACGACAACGACCACGGGTTCGTGTTTGTCGAGATCGAGTTGCGTTAGCGCGCCAGACGATGCTGGGTCGATCCGGTGTTGACCCGTCGCATCCACCCGCCAAACACCAGCGGCGTCAGGCGCACAGTGGGCTTGACCGCCTATTGAGGCATGGCGCCCGCCTCGAACCAGCGCTTGAGCAGCGCCCGTTCGTCGTCGCTGATCTGGGTGGCGTTGTTCATCGGCATCAGCTTTTGCACCACGGCCTGCTGGTAGATGGCCTGGGCGTGCTGTTGGATCAAGGCCGGCGTGTGCAGGGCAACGCCCTTTTGCTGCACCTCGGCGTTGTGGCACAGCGTGCAGCGTTGGGTGATGATGGCCTGCACCTGGGCAAAGACCACCGGCCGGGTGGCGGCGGCAAGCGCTGCAGCCGATGGTGGCGGCGGCGCCAGCCACATCACCAGGCCCAGCAGCACCGCCACACCGCCGGCGGCGTGCTCCCAGGGCACACGCTTGCCCAACACCAGTGCCTTGTGGCGCGCCACAAAACTGTGGCGGATCAGCGCACCGGCCAGCATCAACAGCACCAGCACCGCCCAGTTGTGCTTGCCCAGGTACAGCCAACCGTAGTGGTTGGACAGCATCGCGATCAGCACCGGCAGCGTGAAGTAGGTGTTGTGCACACTGCGCTGCTTGGCGCGCCAGCCGTGGATCGGGTCCACCGGCTGGCCGGCCTTGAGCTGGGTCACCACCGTGCGCTGCCCGGGGATGATCCAGAAAAACACGTTGGCGCTCATCGATGTGGCCAGCATCGCGCCCACCAGCAAAAACGCGGCGCGCCCGGCAAACAGCTGACAGGCCAGCCACGACGCAAACACCACAAACGCGAACAGGCCGGCACCGACGATCAAGTCGCCGTTTTTCTTCTGGCCAAAGGCGCGGCAGATACTGTCGTAGACCAGCCAGCCCACCACCAGAAAGCCCAGCGCCGCCGCAACCGCTGCCTGCGGCGACCAGTCCAGCACCGCCTTGTCGACCAGATAGGTGCTGGCGTTAAACAGGTAGAGCACGGTGAACAGGGCAAAACCGGTCAGCCAGGTGCTGTAGCTCTCCCAGTAGAACCAGTGCAGGTGTTCGGGCATCTGGCGCGGCGCCACCAGATATTTTTGCGGGTGGTAAAAACCGCCACCGTGCACCGCCCACAGCTCGCCGGTCACACCCTTGTCCTGCAACACCGGGTCCAGCGGCGGGGTCAGGCTGTTGTCCAGAAAGACAAAGTAGAACGACGAGCCGATCCAGGCAATGGCCACGATCACATGGGCCCAGCGCAGCAGCAGGTTGGCCCAGTCGAGCAGGTAGAGGGTGTCCATCACGGCCTCAGGTACACAGGGGCGCCCGACCGGCATGGGCCGGGCTGCCCCTCACCACAGCGGGCTCTGTGAGGGTTGAACATCGCAACCGTGGCGTGCGGGCCCACAAACCCGGGCTGCACGGCGCGGGCTCCGCGGCGATGTTGGGCAAACTGTAGCGACACGGCGGGGCCACCAGCTTGGGAAAATACCGGGGGCAGCGGCTGTCCGATGGCGTGCGGCTTGTATGTTTCAGACCAGACCAGCGCGGTAGAGTCTGAACGCCGTTGAGGCGGCCAGACCGGACCGTGCAGCCTGGTGACGGCTTGGGCTTTGAAGCCCGTCCCTGAGTCGATGGCGCACGGCCACCGTGCTGGTCAA
>JANMXG010000473.1:0-1840 GCA_031394235.1 Betaproteobacteria bacterium | reverse complement strand
GGCGACGTGGTGGATGCCAGCTTGCGGGTGCATGGGCTCGCGGGCTTGCGGGTGGTTGATGCCTCCGTGATGCCCAACATCGTGGGCGGCAATACCAACGCGCCCACCATCATGATTGCCGAGAAGGCCAGCGACATGATCAAAACCAGTCGATCGGCCTGACTGTTGATGGATCTTGCGGGCGAGTCGCGGCGCGCTCAATACTCAGCAGGCGATTGATCCCACGCAAATATTGCTGCACTTGCAGCAAATGCCTGCCATAATGCGGGTTAACGCCGAGCTTGCTTGGCGTTGTTCGTTCATCCTCTCTGACCTTTATCGAGCCGGGCCCTGCACCCTCATCGCAGGGATTCTTACCGCGTCTCGTGTCCTGGTTGGCGGCGATGCCGTCGCTTCAGGACGTTTTGGGCACAAAACCGCAGGCACTTTCGGCACAGCCGGGTCGCTTGGGTTGCCCCACCCTTCCAAAGAAGTGCGACCCCACTGCGGTCGTCCGTGATCCCCGTCGCGGCGCCGTGGCTGTGCCTTGCTGTGGCCAAAAGCCACCGAGGCGAGCCTTGCCTGACTGAAAGTTGCTCCCATGAGTTTTGATCTTGTCAACGAACCCGCGCTCGACGCCATCCTCGCCATCGCCGAGGTTACCGAGGTTCTGACGCCTACGCCCGCCGCAAAGCCCCACGCGCAAGCCGGCGATGCCTTCACCGCCCTGGGCCTGTCGCAGGAGATCGTCAAGGCGATCACCCACGCCGGCTACCCCAGCCCGACCGACGTGCAAGCCCGCGCCGTGCCCGCCGCCCTGACCGGCAGCGACCTGCTGGTGTCGTCGCAGACCGGCAGCGGCAAGACCGCCGCCTTTGTCTGGCCGGCGCTGCAGCGCATCCTCGATGCCCGCAACGACCCGTCCAAGAAGCGCGCCAAGGGCCAGGCCCAAGGCCCGCGCATCCTGGTGCTGGCACCCACCCGGGAGCTGGCCCAGCAGGTCTCCAAAGCCTGCTCGGTCTATGGCTACGGCGTGTCCGGCCTGAAGGTCGCGCACGTGGTCGGCGGTGTGCCGTACCAGGCCCAGCTCAAGGCGCTGCGTGCGCCGCTGGACGTGCTGATCGCCACCCCGGGCCGTTTGCTCGACCTGATGAACTCCGGCGCTGCGGTGCTGGCACAGGTTGAAATGCTGGTGCTCGACGAAGCCGACCGCATGCTCGACATGGGCTTCATCGACGACATCACCACCATCGCGCAGAGCCTGCCCAAAGAGCGCCAGACCCTGATGTTCTCGGCCACCTTTGCCGGCAACGTCGGTCACCTGGCGCAGCAGCTCACCCGTGAGCCCAAGCGCATCAGCGTGGACAACCACACCGACACCCACGCCGCCATCGAGCAGCGCCTGCACTGGGCCGACAGCATGCACCACAAGCATGCCCTGCTTGAGCAGTTGCTGACCGACAAGGACATGGACCAGTGCCTGGTCTTCACCAGCACCCAGCGTGATGCCGACGAAGTGGCGCACAAGCTGGCGCAGATCGGCCATGCCGTGGCCGCGCTGCACGGTGGCATGCCGCAAGGCCGCCGCAACCGCGTGCTGCAAGACCTGCGCAACCGCCACCTGCGGGTGCTGGTGGCCACCGACGTGGCCGCCCGCGGCATCGATGTGCCCACCATCAGCCATGTGATCAACCACGGCCTGCCGATGAAGCCGGAGGATTACATCCACCGCATCGGCCGCACCGGCCGCGCCGGCCGCAACGGCCTGGCGATCACGCTGGCCGAGCGCCGCGATGTCGGCATGATCCGCCGCATCGAGCGCTTCACCACCCAGCCCATCGCCGTCAGCGTGGTGCCGGGC
>JANMXG010000472.1:0-2942 GCA_031394235.1 Betaproteobacteria bacterium | reverse complement strand
TGACCCAGCTCTACACCGTGGCGGCGCTGAACGGCACGATGATGGTGTTTTTCAACCTCGCCGAAGTGGCGGCGCTGCCGCGGGTGGTGGCCACAGCCCAGTTGCCCCAGGCCACGGCGCAGAACCAGGCCGGTTATGCCGGCGCCGAGATCGTCGGCCCCGCGCTGGGCAGTTGGTTGTTCCAGATCGTCGGCCGGGCCTGGCCTTTTGTTGCCGATGCCGTGAGCTACCTGGCATCGGCCGCGCTGGTGTGGCGCATGCGCACCCACTTTGCGCCGGCGCCCGCCACCGCACCACGCCATTTGCGGGCCGAGATGATGGAAGGCCTGCGCTGGCTGTGGCGGCAACGCCTGGTGCGCACGATGGCGGTGGTGACAGGGGTCTGCAATTTCGTGGAAGCCGCGTTGCCGCTGCTGCTGATCGTTTCGGCCCAGCGCGCCGGGGCGGACGCAGCCACCATCGGCCTGGTGTTCAGCTGCGGCGGTGTGGGCGGCGTGGCAGGCGCGCTGGTCAGTGGCTGGGTCATGCGGCGCTGGCGCTTTGGCCACATCATTTTTGTCACCCTGGCGTTGCAGGCGTTGCTGCTGGCGCTGCTGGGTTGGGCTGCCAGGCCCCTGGCGCTGGGCGTGGTCTACGGCCTGATCATGTTTGTCGGGCCGATCTACAACGTGGTGCAGTTCAGCCACCGCCTGGCGCTGATCCCGGATGCGCTGCAAGGCCGGGTCAACAGTGCTTACCGTCTGGTGGCGCATTTCGGCGCACCGTTTGGCGCCGCGCTGGGCGGCGTGCTGATCGAGGGCTGGGGCGTTGCGCCAGCGCTGGCATGTTTTGTCGCGGTGTCGGTGTTGTTGGCGGTGGCTGCCGGCGTGCATCCCGAGATCCGGCGGGCTGGCTTGCCAGGCGCTGCTTGATCCCAGTCATGGGCGGCGGGCGCGTCGCAACGTGACCGGGTTGCCCCGCCTACGCGGCGTGCGGCAACCGGCTTAGACTTCCCGGCATGACATGGGGTGCTCCGCACGGGCTGCCAGGTTCATCAAGTCGTTCGGCCGTGCGTGAGGACACTCCCAACCTGGAGACTCATCGACGTGCGACCCACCAATGTGGCCGACCCGGAATACTTCCACAAGGTCGTCGATTGCCAATGGGCCTGCCCCGCCCATACCCCCGTCCCGGAATACATCCGCCTGATCGCCCAGGGTCGTTACGACGACGCCTACATGGTCAACTGGGTGTCCAACGTCTTCCCGGGCGTGTTGGGCCGAACCTGTGACCGGCCGTGCGAACCGGCTTGCCGGCGTGGGCGGGTCGAAGAAGAGAACGCCAGCAAGCCTGAACCGGTGGCGATCTGCCGGCTCAAGCGGGTGGCGGCTGATTTCAAGGGCGACGACGTTCGGGCCCGCATGCCGCGCCCCACCCATAAAAACGGCAAGCGGGTGGCCTGTGTCGGCGCCGGGCCGGCGTCGCTCACCGTCGCCCGGGACTTGGTCAGCCAAGGCTACGCCGTCACCGTGTTCGACGGCGAGAAAAAAGCCGGCGGCTTCATCCGCACCCAGATCCCGCGCTTCCGCCTGCCCGAAAGCGTGATCGACGAAGAGTGCGACTACATCCTGCACCTGGGCGTTGATTTCAAGTCCGGTCAGCGCATTGCTTCGATGACGGCGCTGCTGGCCGACGGCTGGGACGCCGTGTTTGTCGGCTGCGGCGCACCGCGCGGCCGCGATCTGGACCTGCCCGGCCGCACCGAAGCTGCCGAGTCCATCCACATCGGCATCGACTGGCTGGCCTCGGTCTCGTTCCAGCATGTCACCCAGGTCAAGAAGCGCGTGATCGTGCTGGGTGGCGGCAACACCGCGATGGACTGCTGCCGGTCGGCGCGCCGCCTGGGCGCCGATGACGTCAAGGTGATCGTACGCTCGGGCTTCGACGAGATGAAGGCCTCGCCCTGGGAAAAAGAAGACGCCCAGCACGAAGGCATCCCGATCATCAACTTCCATGTGCCCACAGCGTTTGTGCACCAGGCCGGCGTGCTGGTCGGCATGCGCTTCGAGGTGGTCGAGGCGGTCTATGACGCCCAAGGCAAGCGCCGCCTGGTGCCCACCGGCGCACCCGAGGTCGAATTCGGCTGCGACGCGGTGCTGATCGCGGTGGGGCAAGAAAACAGCTTTCCCTGGATCGAGCGCGACAGCGGCGTGGCCTTTGATGCGCACGGCATGCCCACGGTGGATGCCAAGACCTTTCAGGCCAGCCTGCCGCAGGTGTTTTTTGGCGGCGATGCGGCCTTTGGCCCCAAGAACATCATCACCGCCGTGGCGCACGGCCATGAGGCGGCGGTGTCGATCGATCGCTTTTTGCACAGCGAGCCGGTCACCCAGCGCCCGCCGCCGCACTTGAACCTGCTGTCGCAGAAGATGGGCATCCACGAGTGGAGCTACCACAACGCGGTGTCCAACGACCTGCGCTTCAAGGTGCCATGGGCCAACGCCCAGAAGGCGCTGTCGTCGATCAAGGTCGAGGTGGAACTGGGCTTCGATCTCGCCACCGCCTTCAAGGAGGCCGAGCGTTGCCTGAATTGCGACGTGCAGACCGTGTTCAACGAGAAGCAGTGCATCGAGTGCGACGCCTGCGTCGACATCTGCCCGATGGACTGCATCAGCTTCACCGCCAACGGCGACGAGGCCGACCTGCGCGGGCGCCTGAGCGCACCGGCGCTGAACCTGGCGCAAGACCTGTACGTCAGCGGCGGGCTCAAGACACAGCGGGTGATGGTCAAGGACGAGGACGTGTGCCTGCACTGCGGCCTGTGCGCCGAGCGCTGTCCGACCGGCGCCTGGGACATGCAGAAATTCCTGCTGAAGATGACGCCGGCGGGGCCCGCCGGCCGGGACCGCGCGGCGCCGGCGCACGCGGGAGCGCTGGCATGAAGCGGATCGAAGCCGTCAACG
>JANMXG010000471.1:0-3662 GCA_031394235.1 Betaproteobacteria bacterium | reverse complement strand
GGATCTGCGGGCCCTTGACCTCCTGGTAGCCGTTGTCGATATAGACCGCCCGCATGTACTGCTCGACCTGCTGCCAGACCGTCCAGCCCTTTGGGTGCCAGAACACCAGGCCGGGCGCGGTTTCTTCCATGTGGAAGAAATCCAGCTCACGGCCGAGCTTGCGGTGATCGCGCTTCTCGGCCTCTTCCAGCATCGTCAGGTAGTGGGCCAGCTCGTCCTTGCTGGCCCAGGCCGTGCCGTAGATACGTTGCAACTGCTCGTTGGCCTGGTCGCCGCGCCAGTAAGCGCCCGCCACCTTCATCAGCTTGAAGTGCTTGAGCTTGCCGGTGGAGGGCACGTGCGGGCCGCGGCACAAGTCCTCAAATGCGCCTTCGCGGTAGAGCGAAACCTCTTGCCCGGCCGGGATGCTGGCAATCAGCTCGGCCTTGTAGTGCTCGCCCAGATCTTTGAAATAGGCCACGGCCTCGTCTCGCGACAGCACCCGGCGCACCACCGGCTCGTCCTTTTTGGCCAGCGCCGTCATGCGGGCCTCGATCGCCACCAGGTCTTCGGTGGTGAACGGCCGCTTGTAGGCAAAGTCGTAATAAAAGCCGTTTTCGATCACCGGGCCTATCGTGACCTGGGCCTCAGGGAACAGGTCCTTGACCGCATAAGCCAGCAGGTGGGCGGTGGAGTGGCGGATCATCTCCAGCCCATCGGCGCCCTTGTCGGTGACGATCGCCAGCGACTCATCGGCGTCGATCAGGTAATTGGTGTCGACCAAGCGGGATGCGTCACCCTGCCCCACCCGGCCGCCCAGCGCGGCCTTGGCCAGGCCGGCACCGATGGACGCGGCCACCTGTGCGACGGTGACAGGTTGCTCGAAGTCACGTTTCGAGGCATCGGGCAGCGTGATCGTGATCATGAAAACTCCGTGAGGGCAGGCAGCAAACAGGCAACAAAAAAGCGCGGGGGGCGCCGCGCTTGGTGTGTCCGAAGGGGAAGTACGAACAGGCGTGGCAGCGCGCCCGCTCAGGCGGTGGCAGTGAAGACGGGCGCAGTTCGCGGTGTCATAACCATGGTGCCTTCCTCGCTCTTGTGGGTCAAAGACAAACAGATTGTAGCGGCGCGGGCGCTGGCCGCCAGAGCTGGCCGCCAGAGCTGGACGTCAGCGCTGGACGCCACAACAGGAGGCACGCAGTCAACCGCGCAGGAGGCGCCAATCGCTGGCGCGCTCGACCAGCCACACCGTGGCCAGCAGCAGCCAACCCTGGGCATTGCCGGGCTCGCGTTGGGTCAGGGCCTGCAGCCGGGGCGTGGTGCCGTCGAAATCATGCAGGTACTGCTCAGCCTCGGCCAGGATCAGCAACACCTCGGCCGGCGCCCGTGCCGCTTCGGAGGCCGGCTGTCAGCGTGCCAGCCGGGCCAGTGCACGGCCGGCAAAACGGGGATCACCCTCGCGCCGGCTAGCAGGTTGCGCGCTTCGGCCGCTGCCACGGCCGGGGAACTGGTGCTGGTGCGGGTGCTTGGCGGCAGGCGCTCGGTCACTTGCCCGTCGTTGGACGGCGTGATGGGTGTGGCGGCGGCGGGCATGGGCAACAGCCCGGCCGCGAGCAACACGACTGTCGACAATGCCGCAAGCCTGCGGCGCCGGGCGACCGCAGCAGGCAGCGTGTCAGCCGCGGCTGCGGTTGAGGTGGCAGCTGAAACGGACAACTTGACAGCGTTCAAGGCTGGCATGGCGGTGTGATGTTCAATGCCGCCAAAAAAAACTGGCCCCGGCACCGACAGGTGTCGGCAGCGGGGCCAGTGGCAGCGGTCGGCAAACCGACCGCTGCGGGCTTACAGCGTCTGAGGCTCGGTGGTGTCGCTGGTGGGCAGGACCACGGCTGAAACGTCGATGGCTTCTCGTGTTTCAGTCGGGTTCTGGATCAGCACGTTCAGGTAGTCAACCGTCCCGGCAACTGATTGTGTTGCCGAGTCGGGGACCGCCGCCAACGGATCAGCAGCGACCGGGCTGTCACTGTCGCCACCGCCGAAACAGCCCGCCAGCGCCAGTGGGATGGTGGCCAGCGTCAGCCAGGTCGAGAATCGTGTGGTCATGATGGCTTCTCCTCTCTGGCTTTAGCGGGTGCCGCCGATCGGGGTGAACAGGTACGGGAAGGCGCTCAACAACGGCACTTTGGCCTGGTCCACCGCGTCATGCAGCTTGAGCGACGTTGCGCCCAGCGGCACTGCCGACGGCTTGCAAGATGCGCCCAGCGACAAGGCGTTCGTGTCGCCGTTGGCCATGCACAGACCGCCCATCACTGCAGCCAGCGAGACGTCCACCACGTCGTCCTTCGGACGGCGGCCGTTCGGGAAGCCGGCCAGGTCACCACCCAGCACGCCCAAGCGGTTCTGCTTGGCTTCGGCCGTGGCGGCAATGCTGGTGTTCAGGCGCAGCATTTCGGCACCCACCACACCGGCAGGCTGGTTCACACCCTTGATACCGGTCAGGAAAGCCGCGACCAGGTCGGTGCGCGGGAAGTTGGTCGGCGCGATGTTCGGCGTGGCCAGTGCGATTTCAAGCAGCGCCGGCAGCGAAGGGTTGGTCACGTAGTCGGCAAACTGGCCGTCGTCCTTGGGCTTGCTGCCGTTGAAGCGGTCCTTGTCAGGCAGGCCGATCACCACCTCGTTGACCAGCGGCATGCCCAGGCGCGACACCTGCACCCAAGCACCCCCCGCCTTGGCGGTGGTCTGGTGGCCCTTGCCCGGCACCGGGTTGAGTAACTGGCCCTGACGCAGGCTGGCCGTGGTCCAGCCGCCAATCACCGGCTCGGTGCCCGCGGTCAGGCAGCTGGCGTGCACTTCCAAAGCCAGCGTGGTGACGTTCTTGTCGTCGATGGTGTTGGGCGCGGCGTTGATCAGCGCGGGGTCGGTGATGACCGAAACGGGGGCGTTGACCAGGTCAAAAATGGTGCCCAGGTTGACCGCAAACGGATCCTTGCGCTGGCCCACAAAAACCCGGGCCGGCATCGCGCAGCCGGGGATGTTGACGCTGTAGATGTGCTTTGCGGCATAGCCGGCGTAGTCTGGCAAGGTCTTCTTGCCGATGTTGTCGACCGGCTTGTCGAAGGTGGCCGCGCCGCCGCTGGCGTTGGTCACCGACGAGCGGGTGCCGCTGCGGCGGTCACCGCGCACCACATCGAGCGTGAAGCTCTCGTTGACATTGAGGGTGGCTGCCTTGACATCGGTCACAGCGCCAAACTGAATCAGTGGGATCGGAATGTCCTTGCCGCTGATCGACAGGGTCTTGGACTTGAGGGTGTTCTTGAAACGGAACTGGAAGCTCAAGTCTTCTTTGGCGTCGCCGTTGTTGTCGATATGAATTTCGTACAGCGCGTTCGGGTCGAGCGAGAAGTAGTTCGGGCCGGCGTAGCCATCTTGCAGCGGCAGGTAGTTGGCGAGCAGCGTGACATAACCGGTGCGGCCGGGCTCGTAGCTGGCAAACATGTAGAAGTCGGCGCCGTCGACCTTGGGTTGGGTGGTGATGAAAGGCGCCTCGCGGTGGCTGGAGGCTTGGGCGACGGGCAATGCGCCGGCGAGTGCCAGCACGGCTGCAGCCACGGGCAAGAGATGGGCAGCACAAGTGCGTTGAAAAGTCATTGGAATCTCCTTGAGGGTTGGGGCAGACACCGAGC
>JANMXG010000470.1:0-3708 GCA_031394235.1 Betaproteobacteria bacterium | reverse complement strand
AGGCCCTCGATGTAGTCCTTGGCCCGGCGCTTGTCGCCCGACACGATCATCCAGCCGGCGCGGTAGCCGCAGCTGCGGTAGTTCTTGCTCAGCCCATTGAAAGTGACCATCAACAGGTCGTCGGCCAGCGACGCAATGCTGGTGTGCGTGACGCCGTCGTACAGCGTCTTGTCGTAGATCTCGTCGGCAAAGATGATCAGCTGGTGCTGGCGGGCGATCTCGACGATCTCGCGCAGCACCGCGTCCGGGTACAGCGCGCCGGTGGGGTTGTTCGGGTTGATCACCACGATGCCCTTGGTGTTGGGCGTGATCTTGCGGCGCATGTCGTCCAGGTCGGGTGTCCAGCCAGCCTGCTCGTCGCACAGGTAGTGCACCGGCGTGCCACCCGACAGCGCCACCGACGCGGTCCAGAGCGGGTAGTCGGGTGCGGGCACCAGGATCTCGTCGCCGGTGTTGAGCAGCGCGTTCATGCTCATCGTGATCAGCTCGGACGCGCCGTTACCCAGGTAGATATCGTCGATCGTGACGCCGGCGATTTTTTTCTCCTGGCAGTAGTGCACCACCGATTTGCGCGGTGCAAACAAGCCCTTGCTGTCGGTGTAGCCTGCGGCGTGCGGCAGGTTGCGGATCATGTCCTGCACGATTTCGTCGGGTGGCTCGATGCCAAATGCCGCAATGTTGCCGATGTTGAGCTTGATGATCTTCTGGCCCTCATCCTCCATCTGGCGCGCCTTGTCGAGCACCGGCCCCCGGATGTCGTAACAGACGTTGGCAAGCTTGGTGGACTTGACGATGGGCTTGTGCCCGGAAGGCGGCAGGGATGGGGACACGGAGGCTCCTGGAGAGACACGCACTACAGCCCTCGCCAACGATGCTGCACCGCAATACCTATAATTTTAGCCTTGCAGGCAGTGGCCTACCGCTGCACCGCCCCACCCGGCCCGCTCCCGGGCGGCCACCCCGAAAAGCCAGGCACCCGTCCGTGAAGTTCCAACCCGATCAGCTGGCCGGCACCAACGTCATCACCCGGCACGACGGCGATGCGCTATGGGTCGGCGGCACGCGCTTCGGCCACAGCCTGCTGGTGCCCTGGCAGGGCACCGTGCTGCCTTGGGCACCCACCCAGCCCGACGACCTGAGACCTGCCGATTTTGAGGCGCTGCTGGTGCTCAAGCCCGAGTTGGTGATCTTCGGCAGCGGGCCGCGCCACCGTTTTGTCTCGCCCGCCCTGATGCGCGCGCTGATCGAGCACGGCATCGGCGTCGAGACCATGGACACGCCGGCCGCCTGCCGCACCTACAACGTGCTGGTGGCCGAGGGCCGGTCCGCCGTGGCGGCGCTGCTGCTCAAGCCAAGTACCGGCGCCGCCCCCGCCCCGCCCTTGCTCTCGGCTGAGGGATAGCGTGTAGGGCATCGCCGGGCCGGGATGTCGCCTTAACTTTATAATTCGCGGTTATGTCCCCCGGAGGGCCATGCCGTCTGACCTCAGGCCAGATACGTGATCAAGGCCCGCATTCGAGACACGCATTCAAGACACGCTTTCGAGACACGCACGCAAGACAGGTTCATCTCAGGTTCGATTCACGTCTACCCAACGTCAGTCCAACGTCCGCCAAAACGTCCGCCAAAACGTCCGCCACAACGGCCCGCCCATGACGCCAGTCCTCAATAAATCCCTGCCCGACTTCGAAGCCCTCGCCACCAGCGGTGTGAAGTTCACGCCCCAGGCCTTTGCCGGCCGTGCCGTAGTGCTTTATTTTTACCCGAAGGACCATACCCCAGGTTGCACCACCGAGGCGATGCAGTTTCGCGACATGCATGCGGAGTTCCTGAAGGCCGGCGCGGTGGTTTTTGGCATCTCGCGCGACAACATGCTGTCGCACGAGAAGTTCCGCCAAAACCTGGAACTGCCGTACGAGCTGATTGCCGACACCGAAGAAAAGCTCTGCCACATGTTTGGCGTGGTCAAGAACAAGATCATGTACGGCAAGAAGGTCAAGGGCATCGAGCGCAGCACCTTCTTGATCGACGGCAGCGGCGTGCTGCGGGCCGAGTGGCGTGGCATCAAGGTCGCCGGCCACGTCGAAGAGGTGTTGGCCGCCGTCAAGGGCTTCCAGAAGCCCGCCTGACCCACCCGTGGCAGGGTGCGCGCTGGCAGCGCACGCCGTCATACGGTGGTCACGGAGGGGCGATCGTGCATGTGCATAATCACTTCATGCCTGTGAGTCGCCCACCGCGCACCACCTGAAATCAAAAGCCGCACAGCTGCCTGTGCGGCTTTTTTGTTGCCCAGCTGTATATCCCCCATCCCAGTCCGCCGATCTCCCGACTTTCACCCCTTCCCAGCCCACCGCCCATGCCACTGCCCAAGCCGCCGTCCACCAAAGCCGCCATCCTGTCGCAGGCCGATTTCGAGTCTCAGGCCGCCCCGCGCGCCGACCGCAAAGGCGCCAAGTCCCGCTCCGAGCCCATGGCGGGCCCGTCCTTGGACCTGTACGACGGCGGCGCTCCCGTGGCGGCACCCCAACTGCCGGCGCGCCAGGCGGGCCGTGCCGCGCCGTCGGCCCCAACTTCGGCCACCCCTACGGCGGCGGCGCCAGTCGCAGCGCCCGTGACCGCAGTCGGGCGCCCCACCGCGCCCGGAAAGCAGGGCATGCCCACCAAGCAGGCCACGCTGGCCGCAGCCCTCCCTGCCAAATCGCCCAAGGCACGGGTGCGCACACCGCGCGGCACCGGCCCGGCCAAGCTGTTTGTGCTGGACACCAACGTGCTGATGCACGACCCGATGAGCCTGTTCCGCTTTGAGGAGCACGACGTCTTCCTGCCGATGATCACGCTGGAAGAGCTGGACGGCCACAAGAAAGGCATGAGCGAGGTGGCGCGCAACGCCCGCCAGGTCAGCCGCGAATTGGACCAGTTGGCGTCGTTCACCAACCCGGATGGCAGCATCAACACCACCGAGGGCATCGCGCTGGCCAAGACCGGCCACAAGGATGCAGGCGGCAAACTGTTCTTCCAGACCATGCTGCTGGATGTGCAGCTGCCGGCCGGCCTGCCGCAGGGCAAGGCCGACAACCAGATCCTGGGCGTGGTCAAGAGCCTGCGCGAGTCCACTCCGGGCCGCGAGGTGGTGCTGGTGTCCAAGGACATCAACATGCGGGTCAAGGCGCGGGCACTCGGCCTGGCCGCCGAGGACTACTTCAACGACAAGGTGCTGGAAGACGGCGACCTGCTCTACACCGGTGTGCTGCAGTTGCCGCCTGATTTCTGGGAGCAGCACGGCAAGACGATGGAGAGCTGGCAGCAGGCCGGCAATACCTTCTACCGCATTGCCGGCCCGATGGTGCCGCAGCTGATGGTCAACCAGTTTGTCTACCTTGAGCAACCCGGCGCGGCAGCGCTCTACGCCCGCGTCACCGAGATCACCGGTAAGACCGCCGTGCTCAAGACGCTGAAGGACTACGCCCACGCCAAGAATGCCGTCTGGGGCGTGACCGCGCGCAACCGCGAGCAGAACTTTGCGCTCAACCTGCTGATGGACCCGGAATGCGATTTTGTGTCCCTCACCGGCACCGCCGGCACCGGCAAGACCCTGATGACGCTGGCGGCCGGCCTGTCCCAGGTGCTGGACGACCGGCGCTACACCGAGATCATCGTCACCCGCGTGACTGTCCCGGTGGGCGAGGACATCGGCTTTTTGCCCGGCAC
>JANMXG010000469.1:0-17411 GCA_031394235.1 Betaproteobacteria bacterium | reverse complement strand
GATACGCGCCGCTGGCTGTGGCCTGCGCTTTGATGGTGGCCGCGAGCGCGCAAGCGGCGGCTGTGACTCACTATTTTGGTGGAAAGCTGGACACGGTCGTAGACCTTCCGTCGCTGACAGTTGGGAATTCATTCACTGGCTCGTTCATGTTCGAATCGACCGCCGTAGATGTCTATTCAAACCCCGCCCTGGATAGCATCATCGGTGTCTACAACACCGGTTCCGTCATTGAAGCCACAGTGAACGGGCACGCGTATTCGACCTGTGGTACCTGCGCCTCCATTACGGTGGAGGACAACTTCTTTTCTTCAGGTGATTACTTTTTTGCTTCGAGCGGTGGCCCCCCGTCTGTGACCGGACCGAGCCTTGACGGCTTTGCGCCCTTCGTTGTTTTTGTCTCGCTGAGTGACAGCAGCGGCATGGCGTTCAACAGCGACGCGTTGCCGTCCAATCTGGCACTTTCGTCGTTTGATTCATCGTCTTTCGAAATTCGTTTCGGCGACAACTCTGGAGGACCGCACGCTCTCGGTTCGCTCACGTATCTTTCCACCAGCGCGCCACCAGTCCCCGAAGCCTCAACCAGCGCGATGCTGGCGTTGGGCCTCGGCGCACTCGCTCTCATGCGCCGCCGAAAAAGCCACTGACTGGCGCGCACTACAACCGCAGTGCGCCAAACAAAAAGCCGCCGGGTCTTGCGACCTGGCGGCTTTTTTCGTTGGTGATGACCCTCAATGAATCAACCGGTCCTCTTCGTCGACGAACAGCTCGTCGAGGATCAGCGCGTCGGGCTCCTCGCCCAGGCTCCAGAACACCATCAGCACGATGACTTTCAGGTCTTCCAGCGCCACCGGGCTGTCGCCGACGGCGGTGGCGCGGTCGATCACCATCTCGCGCATGGCTGGCGGCAACACGCCGGCGGACTCCAGGAAAGCCACAAAGCCGATGGAATCCTCGCCCAGGCGGTCGATTTCAGCCGCGGAATAGACCCGCAGGCTGTCGGCCGATTGCTCACCGGTGTGGGCCTGGGCCGTCTCGGCCAGGCCGTCCAGCCACGTCAGCGCCTCGGCGATTTCATCGGTCTCGAAGCCCACTGCCGACAGTTTGCGCGTGAGCTGGTCGTGGTCGGGGCAGGCGTCGGGCCGCCAATACGTCTCATAGAGATAAACCAGAACCTCGAACATGAAAAGACTATACCGCAGCCCCCTGGCTTGAAAGGCGCGGTCCGGCACGGGTCCGTGACCGGTTGCCCGTGCGGGCGGCGGTGTTGTCCGGTGGCCGGCTCTCAGCTGGTGTGGCGGCGCTGGAAAAGCCCACCCGGCAGGCGCGCCACCTTGCCGTCGAGCTCCAGCGTCAACAGCTGGGCCGACAGCGCGGCTGCCGGCCAGCCGCAGCGGTTGATCAGCCCGTCCAGCGACATCGGGTCGTGACCGAGCGCACGCAGCACGGCGTCGTCACCGCCGTTGCCGGGGCTGCCGGGCGGTGGGTTGGCGTCGCTGTCGTCCGCTCCGACAGCGGCGCCGGGGCCGGACAGTGCATCCAGCAAGGACAACGCCGGCAGGCCGTTGAGCTCGTCCAGCACCTGTTCGGGCGATACCACCAGCGCTGCGCCTTGCCGGATCAGCGCATGGCAGCCGTGGGACTGCGGCGCCAGCAGCGAGCCGGGCAAGGCCATCACCTCGCGGCCAGCCTCAACCGCCAGCCGGGCGGTGATCAGCGAGCCCGACCGCAGCGCCGCCTCGACCACCAGCGTGCCGCGGCTCAAGCTGGCGATCAGCCGGTTGCGCTGCGGAAAGTTCTGCCCCATCGGTGGCGTGCCCACGGCCATCTCGCTGACCACCAGCCCTTGCGCGGCGATGCGCTGGGTCAGTGCGCGGTTGCCCGGGGGGTAGACGCGGTCGATGCCGGTGCCGATCACGGCAATCGTGCTGGCGCCGGCCGCACCGGCATCCAGCGCGCCCTCGTGCGCCGCGGCGTCGATGCCGGCGGCCAGGCCGGACACGATGGTCCAGCCGCGCTGCGCCAGGCTGCGGGCAAAGCCGCGGGCGTTGTCCAGCCCCTGGGCGCTGGCCAGCCGGCTGCCAACGATGGCCACCGAGGGGGCACTCAACAGTGCGGCACGGCCCTGCAGGTACAACAGCAAGGGCGGGTCAGCGCTGTGCAGCAGCAGCGGTGGGTAGTCGGTGTCACCCAGCACCATCACCCGGCGGTCGGGCGCCGCACTGCGCCAGGCCAGGGTGTTGGCCAGGCGCTGGGCGTGGCCCTCGGGCGGCGTAGCCAATATTGCCGCCACCTCGGCGCCCACCAGACCCGTGCGGCCGGCCGTGTCGGCATCCAGCACGGCCTGCGGGCTGCCAAAAAATGCCAGCAACCGGCGCGCGGTCTCGCGGCCCACACCCTCGCTGTGCAGCAGGTGCAGCCAGGCACCCAGCTCGTCGTCGCTCAGCCGCGCGTCGGGGCTGGGTGTCACGGTCAAGGCTGGGTGATCCTGTCGCCGGCCCGCACCGGGTCGAGCGCTGAAAGGATGAGCGCGTACGACACCCGGTCGAACACCCGGAAGACAAACAGCAGGCCGCTGCGTTCGTCGGGCAATTGGATGGGTTGGGCGCGGGCGCCGGTGGTGTCGGTGGCGGGCGCCCCGGCACGCCACAGCGCGAGCACGTGACCCCGCTCGATGCCGTCCCGCACACCGCGGTTCAACGCCACGATCTGGTTTTGTCCGGCATTCAACGCCTCGCCGTAGACCGACACCACCTGGCCGGTCATCGGACCCGCCGGCGGGTGCGGCACGTAGGCGCTGAAGTCGCGCTGCGGCACAGGGGCCAGGCGGTCGCCCACGCCGGCCTCCTGGCGTGTGCTGGTCATCACGAAGGTGGCCGGCACAGGCAGGCCGTTGCCGGCTGCCGTGCCCTCAGCGCGCACAAAGTCGGCGGTGCCAACAAAGCTGGCCTCGTAGCCCAGCACTTCTCGGGTCGAGGGGTCGAGCAGCGGTTTGGCCTCGCGGAACAGGGTGAAGCTGCGGGCACCTTGCAGGTCGCCGCGCACATAAGCGGTCTCACCGCGCGAAACCATCACCCGGCCCTCTTGCGTGGCGACGATGCGTGGCGCGCTGGCCAGCTCGTTTTGGTCGAACACCATGGCCTCGTTCAGGAACGGGCCGATCAGGTGCAGCGGGATCGACGCGATGGCGCCGTTGTCCAGCAGCTGGCTGCGCACCCGGGGCGACAGCTTGACGGTGTTGGTGGGCGGCTGGCCGGTGGCAGTGCCGGCGGCTTGGGCCAGACGCAGCCGGGCGCTGTTGCCGTCCTTGACCAGCACCAGCACCTGGCCCGGGTAGATGAGGTGCGGGTTGGCAATCTCGCGCAGGTTCATGCCCCACAACTCGGGCCAGCGCCACGGGCTCTTGAGGAACAGCGTGGAGATCGCCCACAGTGTGTCGCCTCGCTGCACGGTGTGCGAGGCTGGTGCGTTGTCAGCCAATGCCGACAACGGCACGCCGGTTTGCGCCACCTGCTGCGCGCTGGCGCGTTGCGCCGGGGTGACCGGGTCAGCGGCCAGCGCGGGCGCGCCAATCAGCGCGGTGCAGAGCACCTGTGCGGCCAGCCAGGCCGGCCGGCTGCCCCGCAGCAGGGTTTGCCGGCCAACCGGCCAGCCCACCGGCAAAGCCACCCGCAAGCGCCCAGGCCGGAAACCGCTGGCGACGCAGGCAGGGCGGGGTGGGCATACGGTCATCGTGACAATCTCCGGGTGGGCCGGTGCGACAATCCACCCTTGGCGGACGGTGTTGCAGCACCCGCAGCAGGCGGGTCCGATGGGCCGGAACTTGTTCATGCTGCATCACAGATTCTGCCGGTAAACCCTTGATATCGCAACGAAAAGCACTGGCTAGACCCGCCCGATCCAGCGCTATGGCAGGGCTTGGCGTTGTTGAATGTCTACTTTGTATCCCCATGTGACGGTCACCGACCGTCGATGATCTGGCGCGTTGTCCCGCCCACCTTTATCCATGGCCCTGCTCAACATCCTTCGCTTTCCCGATCCGCGCCTGCACACCGTGGCCAAGCCCGTGGTGCAGGTCGATGCGCGCATCCGCCGCCTGGTCGACGACATGATCGAGACCATGTACGAGGCCGATGGCGTCGGCCTGGCCGCCACCCAGGTGGACGTGCACGAGCGCCTGCTGGTGATGGACACGTCCGAGAACCGCGACCAGCCGCAAGTGCTGATCAACCCCGAGCTGATCGCCCACAGCGAGGACTGGAAGCTCAACGAGGAAGGTTGCCTGTCGGTGCCTACCGTCTACGACCAGGTCGAGCGCTATGCCCACGTTACGGTGCGCGCCACTGGCCGTGACGGTGAAGTGGTCGAGTTCGAGGCCGAAGGCTTGGCCGCGGTCTGTGTGCAGCACGAGATGGACCACCTGATGGGCAAGGTGTTTGTCGAGTATTTGAGCCCGCTCAAGCGCGAGCGCATCAAGACCAAGATGCTCAAGAAGACGCGCGACGAGCTGGGCCGGCGCAGCCGCTGACGGCCTGCGCGCCAACCACCGGCCCGCTGACCGCCAGTACGCTGACCCCCTGCCGGTTGACCATCCGCCTGCGACCACCCCTCGCCATGCCCCAAGCCTTGCGCGTTGCCTTTGCGGGCACGCCGGAATTTGCCGCCACCGCACTGGCCGCGCTGCTGGCCGCCGGCCACGCCGTGCCGCTGGTGCTGACCCAGCCCGACCGGCCGGCCGGTCGCGGCCTCAAATTGCAGCCGTCGCCCGTCAAGGCGCTGGCGCTGCAGCACGGCCTGCCGCTGGCCCAGCCGCGCAGCCCGCGGCTGGACGGCAAATACGGCGACGTCGCGTTGGCCGCTCGCACCCTGCAGCTGGCCGCTGACCTTGACCTGATGGTGGTGGCCGCTTACGGCCTGATCCTGCCGCAGTGGGTCCTGGACCTGCCGCGGCTGGGCTGCCTGAACATCCACGGCTCGGTCTTGCCGCGTTGGCGAGGTGCTGCGCCGATCCACCGGGCGATCGAAGCGGGTGACACGAGTACCGGCATCACGCTGATGCAGATGGACGTCGGTTTAGACACCGGCGACATGTTGCTGGTGGCGCATGAGCCGATCCTGCCTGACGACACCACGGCGGGCTTGCAGCACCGGTTGGCGCTGCTGGGCGCGGGGCTGGTGGTGCAGGGCGTGGCCCGGCTGGGCGACAGTGCGCTGCGGCAGGCCACTGGGAGCGGTCTGGTGCGCAGCCCGCAGCCGGCCGAGGGCGTGAGCTACGCCCACAAGATCGACAAGGCCGAGGCAAGCATCGACTGGGCCCAGCCGGCTGTCGAGATCGAGCGCCGGCTGCGGGCTTTCGATCCGTTTCCGGGTGCCAGCTTTCACCTCGACGGCGAGGCCGTGAAGCTCTGGCGCGCCCGGCTGCGGCCCGAGTTGTCCGGCCGGCCCGGTGAGGTGCTGGCCGCGCACGACGGCCGTCTGACGGTGGCCTGTGGCACCGGCGCACTCGACCTGTTGCAACTGCAGCGGCCGGGTGGGCGGCGTCAGGATGTTGTCGCGTTCCTGCAGTCGCTGCAGGGCCGGCCCGGTCTGGTTGGTCAGATGTTGGCAGCGCTGCCCGCCTGACCGCCGGGCGCAATGATTGAACTTGAGACGGCCGGCCGCATCTGATGCAGGTCGGCAGCGCTTTGCCGACGCCCCTTCAACCCACCCCAGGACACCCGCACACCATGTTCAATCTGATGAAGACGGCCATCCTGATGGCTGCCATCACCGCGCTGTTCATGCTGCTCGGCCGCTGGATGGGCGGCCAGGCCGGCATGATGCTGGCGCTGGTGGTGGCGTTGGGCATGAACTTCTTCAGCTACTGGTTCTCCGACAAGATCGTGCTGAAGATGTACAACGCCCGCGAGGTGGACGACAGCACCGCGCCGCAGTTTGTCGCGATGGTGCGGGACCTGGCGCAGCGCGCGAACATCCCCATGCCCAAGGTTTACCTGATCGATGAGGACGCGCCCAACGCGTTCGCCACCGGCCGCAACCCTGAGCACGCGGCGGTGGCGGCCACCACCGGCATCATCCGGGTGCTGGGCGAGCGCGAGTTGCGCGGCGTGATGGCGCATGAACTGGCCCACGTCAAGCACCGCGACATCCTGCTGTCGACCATCAGCGCCACGATGGCCGGTGCCATCGGCATGCTGGCCAGCTTCGGCATGATGTTCGGCGGGCGCAGCAGCGACGGCCGGCCGGCCAATCCAATTGCCGGCATCCTGGTGGCCATGCTAGCGCCGCTGGCGGCCAGCCTGATCCAGATGGCAATCAGCCGGGCGCGTGAATTCGAAGCCGACCGGGGCGGCGCCGAGATCTCGGGCGACCCGGCGGCGTTGGCGTCGGCGCTGGACAAAATCCACCGCTACGCCCAGGGCATCCCGCTGGGCCCGGCCGAGCGCCACCCCGAAACCGCGCAAATGATGATCATGAACCCGCTGTCGGCGGGTGGCTTGCGCGGCCTGTTCTCGACCCACCCGCCAACCGAGGAGCGGGTGGCGGCGCTGATGGCCATGGCGCAGCAGCCCAGGCGCTGACACCCTCTGTCGCCAGCCAGCCAGCCAGCCAGCCAGCCAGCCAGCCAGCCAGCGCAAGTCCGCACGGGGCCTTGCGCTCAAGTTGTGGCGTGGCCTGGCCGATATCCGGTCATGCGCCGTTTGCTTGCTCCCCTGTTGCTGTGCGCCCTGCTGTTGCCGGGCTGCGACCAGTTGGGCATCGAGTCGATCGCCACCGAGACGGCGCGCAAGGAGGCCGACGGCAAGGCCACGGGCGGCGCCTGCCGCCATGCCGGCCGCGCCATCGAGGACTGCTACACCCTCAACAAGAAGGCCGACAAGGCGTCGATGTATGCCGGCTGGCGCGAGATGAGCGAGTACATGCGCGAGAACAAGCTCGAGCCGGTGCTGCCGGTGATCCCGATCGCGCCGCCCAAGCCGCCCAAGGCGGTGGCATCGGCCCCGGCCGACAGCGAGGCCGCCGACGAACCAGCGGCGGCCTCCACGCCGGCGGCCAAGAAGAAGGCCGGGCACTGACGCCGCGCACTGACACCGGGCACGCCAGCCGGCTGTCAATCGGCCATCAACCGCCCATCAATCGCGCGCTAACCGCTGCTCAATCGCCCGTCAATCGGGCGTCAATCGGGCGTTAACGCGGTCACCCAGGCTGTCACCGAATCCGGTGCTCAATCCGCAGCAACAGGCACGGTCACCCGACGCGGGTTGATGCCGTTGCGCGGAAAGTCCATCAGCGCAGCCACAAACAGGGGCGCCAGTTGGGCCGCGGTGTCGCGCTGGAAGCCTTCCGTGCTGGCCCGGGCTTCGAACAGCGGCTTGCCGCCGGCCCGGTCGCGCAGCAGCAACGCCACCTCGCGGTCGTAGCGCGGGTGACCGAAATTCACCGATCCGCCCCACGGGCCGCCCGCGTACGGGCCACGCCAGAGCCCGTGACGCCACGCACCATAGCCACTGTTGAAACGGTGGCCACCGCTCCACCAGAACGGATCATCCCAGGGCGAGCGGTCGCTGCGCGACACCCGGGCGCCAACCTGCACCAGCACGTCGGGGTCGCTGCCGACCGGCGCGGGCGCGAAGCCGGCACGGGCCAGCGCAGGTGCGGCGGCATCCTCCAACAACTGGGCTTCATCGGCCCGCGCCTGCTGCGAGGGCAGGCGCTCAAACCGGTACAGGCCGGGCGCCCGCCCGGTCGGCCAGTCGCCGTAGCTGGCGATATCGACGGGCAGCGAATTGACCGCAGCGCAGCCCGACAGCAGCGCCAATCCCGCCAGCACGCCCGCCAGCACGCCGGCCAGCGCGGCCCGCCGGCCCCAAGTTGTCGAGTGTTGCTTGTCCATCTGGTGTTGCTCCTGACGTGTGGGTCTGGGTACGGGAGTGGCTGGCATCTGGGCTACCGGACGGCCCGGCCCGGCGCCGTCTGACGTCCAACCGTCTGGCGCCCAACCGTCTGACGCCCAACCGGTCAGTCGCCCAACCGGTCAGTCGCCCGACGGCCAGCCCGTGCCCGCTGCGACCGGCGCGGGCCGGACCAGCATGACCACCTGGCTGTCGGTGGTGGTTGGGGTGGGTGCACAAGTCTCATCATCATCAAACGCCTTGTCGCCGCCTGCATCCGCCCGGCCGCTGGGCACCAGCGTGGTGAACGGAAACAAGTTGCGGTCCATCAGGTGCGACAAGGTGACGTTGCCCATTGCCCTGGCCATGTTTTCGACCCGGCCGGGGTGCTGGCGTTCCCAGTCGTTGATCATCTTCTTGATCTGCACCCGCTGCAGGTTGTCCTGGCTGCCACACAGCGTGCACGGGATGATCGGAAATTGCTGGTGCTCGGCCCAGCGCACCAGGTCGGCCTCGGCCACGTAGGCCAGCGGCCGGATCACGGTGTGCTGGCCGTCGTCGCTGACCAGCTTTGGTGGCATACCCTTGAGCCGGCTGCCAAAAAACATGTTCATCAGCAGGGTGACCACCATGTCGTCGCGGTGATGGCCGAGCGCAATCTTGGTCGCGCCCAGCTCAGCTGCCACCCGGTACAGGATGCCGCGGCGCAGGCGCGAGCACAGGCTGCACATCGTCTTGCCCTCGGTCACCAGGCGGGTGACGATGCTGTAGGTGTCCTGGTTCTCGATGTGGAACGGCAGGCCGCGTGCACGCAGGTAGGCGGGCAGCACCTCGGCCGGAAAGCCCGGCTGCTTCTGGTCCAGGTTGACGGCGATCAGCTCGAAGCGGATTGGCGCGCGCTTTTGCAGGCCCAGCAGGATGTCGAGCATCCCGTAGCTGTCCTTGCCGCCCGACAGGCAGACCATCACCCGGTCGCCCTCTTCGATCATGTTGAAGTCGACGACGGCCTGGCCCACCTGACGGTGCAGGCGCTTGCTCAGCTTGTTGTGCTCGAAGGCGTCTTTTCTGGCGCGGCTGTCGGGCGCGGCGTCAGCCCGGACGGCGGGGTTGGCGGTGCTGACGGTGCCGGTATTCACGCCGCGTCCTTCATGCCAAACACCTCGCAGCCCACCGCGTCGCAATCTGGGTAGACGTCCGGCTTTTCGGTGGACACCCGGGCCGCCCGCACGCGGGGGTGGGCCAGCATCATGCGCAGCACGTCGTCGGCCAGCGTCTCCTGCAGGTGGATATGGCCGCGTGAGACCCGCTCGGCAATCGTGCGGCGGATGAAGTCGTAATCCAGCACCTCGTCGAGTTGGTCCTGGGTGGGGGTGGACAGTGCCAGCGGCACGTAGAGATCCACATTGATCTTGACGCGTTGCTCGCCCTTTTTCTCGAACTCATGCACGCCGATGTTGATCCACACCTCGTAGTCGCGCAAAAACAGCCGGCGGCAGTTCATCAGGCTGGGGTTGGTAAGCAGGCTTTGCATGTCAGGACTCGGTTAGGGGCTTGGGCGCCAGTTGCTGCTGGGCCAGAAACAACACATCTCGCGGCTGGCCCAGCAGGTGCTGGCCACCGTCGACCACCAGCGTGTGACCGGTGATGGCGGGCGATTCAAGCAAGAAGCGAACGGCGCGCGCGATGTCGTCGGGGGTGGACGAGCGCTGCAGCGGCGTCAACCGGTGCGCGGCGTCGAACTCGGCCTCGTTCATCGGGCCCGAGACCAGCGTGACACCGGGCGACACCGCGTTGACGCGCAGCTGCGGCGCCAGCGCCTGGGCCAGCATCACGGTGGCCTCGGCCAGCGCGGCCTTGGACAGCGTGTACGAAAAGTAGTCGGGGTTGGGGTTGACCAGCTTCTGGTCCAGCAGGTTGACGACGCAGCCGGTGGCGGCCGCGCCGGCGGTTGCCCGGTCCAGCAGGTGGGCGTGAAGTGCACGGGCCAGCAGCACGGCCGGCGCGGTGTTGCTGCGCCAGGCGCGGTCCAGGGTGCGGGTGGAAAAGGTCGGCACGCTGTCGTACTCGAACAGCGAGGCATTGTTGACCACCGCGTCCAGCCGGCCCAGCGCGGCCACCGCCGCGGGTACCAGCGCCTCGCAGGCCGCGTCGTCAGTCAGATCGGCGGCCAGCACGCGGGCACGGGCGCCAAAGGCGCGGGCTTCGTCGGCGGTAGCCTCGGTGTCGGCCAGCGACGGCGCACCGCCGCGGCAATGCAGCACCACATCCCAGCCGTGGCGCGCCAGGTCCAGGGTGATGACGCGGCCGATGCGCCGCGCCGCGCCCGTGACCAGCGCCACCGGCCGGTGGGTGGCGGCCACCGGGGTTGGCGTGGACGGCGACTGTGTCGGCGACGGGGAGGGGGACGGCAGGGGAGATGAGGAGGACAACATGTTTTCTACAATGCCCGGATGGGCCAGATTTTTGACACCGCACCCGACGCCGCCGGGCAGTCCGCCAGTTTAGCCAGCGCTCTGGACAGCGTGGTGCGCCGGGCCATCGAGGACAACGGCGGCTGGCTTCCTTTCGATGCCTTCATGGCGCTGGCGCTGTATGCCCCCGGGCTGGGCTACTACGCCAACCACCGCCGCAAGTTCGGCGCCATGCCGTCATCCGGCAGTGATTTTGTGACGGCACCCGAGCTGTCGCCGCTGTTTGCCCAGGCGCTGGCAGCCCAGGTGGCCCAGGCACTGCTGGCGCTGGCCGGTGCGGGCGGCCCACCGCAGCTGATGGAGTTTGGCGCCGGGTCGGGCGCGCTGGCCGAAGGTCTGCTGGACGCGCTGGACGCCCGCGGCGATGCGCGGCTGGTGGTGCAGCACTACGCCATCGTCGATCTGTCAGGCACGCTGCGCGAGCGTCAGCAGGCCCGGCTGGCGCGTTTTGGTGGCCGCATCCAGTGGCTGGACGCGTTGCCCGAAGTTTTTGACGGCGTGGTGCTGGGCAATGAGGTGCTGGACGCGATGCCGGTGCAGTTGCTGGCCTTTGATGGCCAGCGTTGGTTTGAGCGCGGCGTGGCCGTGGCTGACGGTGCCGAGGCCGACGCTGGTGGCGCGCTTTTGGCCTGGTCCGACCGGCCCACGCCGTTACGCCCGCCGCTGGACGCCGGCTTAGTGCCCGGCACCGTGGTCGAGATCCATCCGCAGGCCGACGCCTTCGTCACCACGGTGGCGGCCCTGCTGCGGCGCGGTGTGGTGATCTTCATCGACTACGGCTTCCCCGAGGCCGAGTTCTACCTGCCGCAGCGCCACGGCGGCACGCTGATGTGCCATCAAGCCCACCGCGCCGACGCCAACCCGCTGGTTGACGTGGGGGCCAAGGACATCACCGCCCATGTCAACTTCAGCGGTATCGCGCTGGCCGGGCAGGACGCGGGGCTGGACGTGATCGGTTACACCTCGCAAGCGCGCTTTTTGCTCAACTGCGGTCTGGTGGACCTGCTGGCCGGCGCCAGTCTGGCGCAGCGGGCCATGGCGCAAAAGCTGGTCAACGAGCACGAGATGGGCGAGTTGTTCAAGGTGATCGCGATGTCGCGCGGGGTGTCCTTTGATCCGCTGGGTTTTGCACAGGGCGACCGCAGCCACCGGCTGTGAGGGCGCATCGCCCCGATCCATGCGCTGGCTGATCGTCTTTTTTCTGGTGCTGATCCTGTTCGGCGGCCTGCAACGCTGGCTGCGCAAGATCGGCCTGGGCCGCTTGCCAGGCGATTTCACGCTGCGTTTCTGGGGCCGTGAGTTCTACGTGCCGCTGGCGTCCAGCCTGTTGCTGAGCTTCGTGGCGATGCTGATCGGGCATTGGTTTTGAGCCTGCCGGGCCATGCCGCTGCCGGCTTCGGCGGGCTGGCTCAGCGCCGCAGCACCGCGCCCGATCCGGGCGGCCGCGCGTAGTCGGCGTTGAGCCGGGCAAACGTGGCCTCGCGCTCCGACGCGATGAAGGCGCGCAGGCCGTTGCTCTGGAACGGCCGCAAGGCGCTGTCGTGGTGCAGCACGATCTCGGCGGCCAGCGCCCAGTCGATCTGACCGGCTGCGGTAGTGATCCACAGCAGGTTGGGCTCGGGCAGCAGGCCGACCAGCGCCTCGGCAGCAAGGTCTGCCGGCACGGCAGACAGCTTGACCTGCTGCGGCCAGCGGTCGGGTGTGGGTGCGTCCAGCCGCTGCGGCGGCCACAGCAGCAGCAGGCGGTGCGGCGGGTAGGTTTCAACCGCCGTGCCCGCCGGCGTGGTGACGAACTCTGTGGTGGACGCCAGCACCTCGCGCACCGCGCCAGTCCAGGCGCCGGGCTGCCAGGTGGCCAGCAGCCGCGGGTGGCTGGCACGCCGCAGTTGCAGCGATTGCAGGCTGGGCTGCCAGCCGATTTCGGCGTTGTCGCGGTCATCGCTGACTTGCTGCGCCGCCACACCGTGGCTGGCGCGCCGCGTGGTGCCGTGCCATGCGTCGGTGTCGGGTGGCGGTGGCGTGATGACCGGCGGCAGGTCGACCGTTGGCGAAATCGCCGCCCGGGCCTGCTCGGCCGCCAGATCGACGACCGGCAAGGTCACGGCAGGGATGTCGCTGCGTGCGGGCGGCACGCGGGGCAGCAGCACCTCGGGCAGGTCGGGCACGTCCACCAGGTCGTCGGCGTCCCAGGTCTGGCCGCTGCGCAATGTGCCGCCTTTGCGCCGGGCCATGCCGGCAGCCCCGGCGGTGTGCTCGGGATGCAGCCGGGCCAGCAAGCCGTCGTGCAGGTCCGCCAGGTCGTTGTCCGCGGCGGCGGGGGGCTGCGCGGCCGGGCGCATGCGGCACACAAAATCGTCCAGTGCGCGGGTCGGGTCGTCGTCGGGGGTGGCGGGGTTCATCAGCAACCTTCATGCAGTGCTTTGCGGGGTTGGCGCGGGTGGTTTGTGGCCGGCGGCAGGTGGGGTTGCCGTGCAGGATCGGTGTTGGAGCCGCAGCAATTTGGAGTCAAAAGCCTAGGTTTTTACCCTCGGATTGGGTTTCGCGCTCTAGACCCTGCACGGCACACTGTTGTGCATGGTGCAGCGCTTGCACCCGACAAGTCTCCCGTCTCAACCTTTTACGAAAGACCATCATGACCCAAACCAGCCTGCGTGCCGTCACCCTCAAGACCGTTGCCAACTACACCCAAGCCGCCGAGCGCGCTGTCGGTGCCTACCGTGCCGGCGGTCATCGCCTGATCAGCGCCATGCAGCGCGGTGTTGACCAGGCCGCCAAGCAAGGCGCCGAGCGCCTGGCGCCGCGTCTGGCTGCCGCCCTGCGCCGCGCCAGCGGCAGCATGACCGGTCTGGCCGCCAAGGGTCTGGACGCCGTCAGCAGCCGCACCGAGCGCGCCATCGAGATGAGCAGCACGGGCGTGAGCACCCAGGTCAGCCGCGTGGCCGATCTGGCCGAAGGCGCCGACAACCGCGTCGTGGTGTCCGGCCTGCAAGCTGCCGTGCGCATCAGCCTGCCGGGCGCGCAAGCCGCGCTGGCCATCTCCGAGCGTGTGGCTGCCGGTGCCGGCAAGCTGCCGGGCGCCCCGGTCAAGGTCAAGGCGGTGGTGGCCAAGGTCAAGCCCGCCGCGTCGGCCGGTCGCCGTGCCGCTGCCAAGCTGGACGCCAAAGTTGAAGTTGTCGCCAAGACGGCTGCCGCCACCGTGAAGAAGGCCAAGAAAGCTATCGCGCCGGTCGCCGCTGAAGTCAAGGCGGCCGTCAAGCCCAAGGCTGTTCGCAAGCCTGCCGCCAAGCCTGCTGCCAAGCCTGTCGCGGTGGTTGCCAAGGCCCCGGTTGCGCGCCGTGCCGCCAAGGCCAAGCCGGTCGCGCAATCGGTCGAGGCTGCGGCCGACGCTATCGCCGCCTGATCGGCGGGCCGTTGCCATGCGCCAGCTCAGCGGGCACGACGCGGGGTATCTGTACGCAGACACCGCGACCTCGAACGCCAACGTCAGCCTGCTGCACATCTTTGACCAGGCCACCGCGGCTGGCGGGGTGGTGCGGTTCAAGACGGTGCTGGCGCACATCGAGCGGCGGCTGTCTGCGTCGCCGCTGTTTCGCCAGCGCTTGCAGACCGTGCCGCTGGGCTTGGACCACCCGTATTGGGTGGACGACCAAGACTTTGACCTTGAATATCACGTCCGCCACATCGCCCTGCCCAAGCCGGGCGATTGGCGGCAGTTTTGCATCCAGGTCTCGCGCATCCATGCGCGGGCACTCGACCGGGACCGCCCGTTGTGGGAGCTCTACGTCATCGAGGGGCTGGACAGTTTTCTAGACCTGCCGGTGGGCAGTTTTGCGGTGCTGCTGAAAACGCATCTTGCTGCCGTGGGGCCGCAGCGCTTGAGCGAGCTCAGCGCCCTGTTGCTCGACGACATCAGTGTGCCGCTTGACGATGGCCCGGCCAGCCCCTGGTTTGCCGATTCGGCACCGGGGCGTTTGTCGCTGGTGGGCCGGGGACTGGTCAAGTCAGCCGCTGCGCCGCTGCGGCTGGTGCGGCCGCTGGCACGGGTGGCAACCCATGTCGCACCCGCTGCCGCCGCGCTGGCCAGCGAGATGCTGCTAAGGCCGCAGAACCTGCCGGTCACGCGTTTCAACTCGGTCGTGTCGCCGCACCGGGTGCTGGAGACCCGCCGCTTCACCGACGCCGAGGTCGAGGCCGTGCGCGGCCTGGTCGATGGCGCAAGCGTCGAACACGCGGTGCTGGCAGTCTGTGGCGGTGCATTGCGCCGCTACCTGGACGCCAAGGGTGAACTGCCTGACGGCCACAACCTGACCGCGCTGGTGGCAAAGCCCGAGGTCGGCGAGGCTGCCGCGGGCCATGGGGCCATGCACTGGCGCCATCTGCAACTGGGCACCGACATCGCCGATGCGGTGCAGCGCCTGGCGGCGGTCAAGGCACAGGCCCAACATGCGCCCGATGCCGTGACCCGTGTGGCCGACAGCCCGGACCTGGCCGAGGCCGGTACCGCGGCGCCGGCGCCGCTGTTGTCCTGGTCGCGCCGGTGGGCGGCGCGGGTCGCGGCCCGCCTGGGGTTGCGCGTGCCAGCGGCCAACTGCGCCATCACGGAAGTGCCCGCCCCGGCGGTGCCGCTGTACCTGTGCGGTGCCCGCATGAGCTACTTTTCGGCCATCCTGCCGATCTCCGATGGCCTGGGCCTGGCTTTTGCGGTCACGCGCTACGACGGGCGCCTGGTGATCTCGCCCACCTCATGCCGCGAACTGATGCCCGATCCTGAAGCGTTTGCGCTGTGCCTGCGCGACAGCTTCCAGGAGTACCTGGCACTGGCGCAGGCCCGGTCGCGCACCAAGCCAGCGGCTGGCCGGCGCCGCGCTCCGGCCAAGCCCGCCGTGCCTGCAGCGCCGGTGAAAGCTGTCAAGGCGGCAAAGGCTGTCAGGTCCGTCAACGCTGTCAAGCCCGGCAACGCCGTCGTGGCCGACGAGGCCGTCAAGCCGGTCAAGCCCGCCCGGGTGCCCAAGCTGGCCAAGGCTGCCTGATCACCTGGAAGCCCGGCCGTTGCGGCTGCCCGGTCGTCAGATCGGCAACATCGCGTGCGTCATCGCGCGGTACGCCATGCCGGACAGCCCGGCGGGCTTGAACGGTGTCCAGCCACCCTCGGGCTGCGCCAGTCGGTCGGCCAGGATGCACAGCACCATCGCGTTGAAGCCCAGCCCGGTGTGGCTGCCCGCCACCCGGATGTTCTCGTAGCCGTGCTCGGGCGCGTCGATGGTGGCTTCTTGCGGCGGCACCACGCCGTCGCTGATCGAATACAGGCAACTCATGGGCACGCTGGGCACCAGGTGCTCGCGCAGCTTTTTGACGCGCGGTTGCATCACATGCACGTTGGGGCCCATCGGGTGGGCGACCATGCGGTAGAGCGCCTTGACCAGCCGGGGTGACTGGCTGCCCGCCGCATCGACGCTGACCGGGCTGCCCAGCGTGATGATCTGGCGCACACATTCAGGTGCCTCGTGTGCGCCATACAGCGCAAACACACCGCCCAGGCTCCAGCCGATCAACGTGACCTTGCGGCCGGTGTGGTGGTGCAGGTGGCGGATTTTTTGCTCCAGCGCCTCGGCGTGGCGGCGCTGGAACCCGATGTTGCGGCCCAGGCCCCAGGTCTGCACGTCGTAGCCTCGGCCCCCCAAATAGGCTTTTATCGCGACCAGTGTGAGCTCGTCGGCCATGAAACCCGGCAGCAGCAGTACCGGGTGCCCATCGCCTTGCGGCGCGGTTGAAAGCATCGGCCAGGCCAACGGCAGCAGCGCCATTTCAGCCAGTGCGCGCACTTCCATCAGCGAATACAAACGGTGCGGTGCGCCTTGGTGGGGGTGTCTCGTGGCCATGAGTGGGGAGTGTTGAAGGTCTCGCACCATTGTGGACCGTTCGCCGGGGCCGCCGGAGAGTGATCGGTCTAGAGAACGCCTTCGACCCCTGTTGCACGGCGCCAGCCGCCACCACCCGCCACCACCCGCCACGGCGATCAGCCCCCCTGGCGCTGCGTTGATCGACCGATCGGCCCGGCCGGCCAACCGCCACCATCCGGGCTACGCCAGTGCTGGCGGGTGCCCGCCTTGTCGAACCGATCCTGCCGATGAAATTCTTTCTCAACCTGCCCCTGGGCCGGCGCCTGGGCGCGGCCACAGCGCTGCTGCTGCTGTTGCTGGGGCTGAGCACCGCGCTGTCGCTGTCCCGCATCCGCCAGCTCGACCAGCAGGTCGATCAATTCGAGTTGAACACCTTGCCGTCAGTGCGGCTGCTGCACGACCTGTCCGCTGGCGTCGAAGACCTGCGCGGCATGGCCGCCCTGCACCTAGTGCTGAGCGGCACGGCCGAGTTGCCGGCACTGGAATCGCGCATGCTGGGCCAACGCCAGCGCATGGACCAGCGCCTGGCCGCGTGCGCCCGGCGGCTCAAGACCGAGTCCGATCACCGGCACAACGCGGCCGTGCGCGTCAGCGTGGACCGGTTCTGGGCCGCACAAGACCAGTTGATGCTGCTGTCGCGCCGCGCCGCATCAGATCCGGCCGCCGCAGCGGCGGCACGTGTGCTGCTTACTGGCCCGGCGCAGCAAGCCTATTTGCAGCTGGGCGCCGATTTGGCCGCGTGGTGGGACGATGTCGAACAGCGGGCCGGGCTGGCCGCCAGCCAGGCCCGCAGCGACGCTGCCAACACGGCGGCAGGGCTGCTGGCGCTGCTTGCGGTCGGATTGCTGGTTGTCGGTGCTGCCGTGTTGTGGCGTTCGCCGCCTGCCGCGCTGGCGCAGGGCCCGGATGCAGGCACGGCCCCCGATGCAGCGCCGGTGTATCCGCTGTCAGCGCCGTCCCCGGGCAGCCCATCGCCGGCCGAACGTGCCCGCCTGGCCATTGGCCGGGCACGCGCTGACCCAGCGCCGCCGCCAACCGTGCACACCGGCCTGGCCGACCCACCACAGACCCGCAGCCCGGACGGTGAACCGGTGCCCCGCACCGAACAGGCTGCCGCCGACGCCACCGCCGACGCCGACGCCACTACCCCT
>JANMXG010000468.1:0-33912 GCA_031394235.1 Betaproteobacteria bacterium | reverse complement strand
CCGCTGCTGCACATCAGCGGCATGTACCCGGCCGAGCGGGGTTGCATCGGGCTGGTCTGGCCGCTGGCCGGTCATCCAACCAACAAGAACGAGCTGATCGTGTGGGACCTGGCGCACGACCCAGCCGAACTGACCACGCTGGACGCCGCCACGCTGCGCCTGCGCATGTTCAGCAAGACTGACGACCTGCCCGAGGGTGTGACCCGCCTGCCGATCAAGACGATCCACATCAACAAGAGCCCGGTGGTGATCGCCAACCTCAAGACCTTGTCGCCGGCGATGGCCGAGCGCTGGGGGCTGGACCTGGCCGCCGGCCTGGCCCATGCCGACTGGGCCCGGCACAACGCCGCTGCGCTGGAGGCTGTGCCCTGGCGCGCGGTGTTCGACCGTCCGGCGTCCGGCGTGGCACCCGATGTTGACGAGGACCTGTACGGCGGCTTCATCGCGCCCAACGACCGCCGCGCGCTGGACCGACTGCGCGGCATGAGCGGCGAGCAACTGGCCGGCAAGCCACCGGCGTTTGGCGATGGCCGGCTGGAGGAACTGCTGTTCCGCTACCGGGCACGCAACTTCACCAGCACATTGGGCGCGGACGGGCTGCAGCGCTGGCAGCAGCACTGCAGCGACCGCCTGCACGGGGGTCTGGGCGGCGGGCAGACGTTGGCGCAGTTTTTCGAGCGCATCGACCAGCTCAACGAGACCGCCGACGAACGCGGCCAGGAAATCCTGGGTGCGCTCTACGATTACGCCGAGCAGATCGCGCCCGAGGTGGATTGAGTAGGTGAGGCTGTAGGCGCTAGCGGCTCTGAGCTGTCTTTCCTCTGGTGGGGATGCAGTCGTTCGACGTGCGGCGTTCGGCGTTCGACGTGCGGCGTGCGGCGTGCGGCGCCACGGCAACCAAGGCCGTCGGGCAACCGCCTCCGTGAATGTCCTCCATGTCGGCCGGTCGGCCGACATTTCCCCCTTTATTCCCCTGCGTCGGTCACCCACCGCCCTGGGCCGCCGCCACCGTTCCCCCCGGCTTTGGATTCAAAGGCCGGCAGGCCACGTCGGTGGGGTAGCGCCGTGTCGGGCTGGCGTGTCCCGCGCAGGTAAAGAAGGGAGGGCCGGCGCTTGTCCGGCCCGGAATGACACGGAGCGGGGCACGCCAGCCCGACGTGGCGCGGTCGCTCAGCACCCACGACCGGCAGGTCTCAGGCCAAAAAGCGAAAGACAGCAAAGAGTCGCAAGCCGTCTGCCGCCCCACCGACCAGCAGGCCGATCAACTCAGCGTGCGGGTATCGATCCACTCCACCCGTCCGGTGCGGCGGCGCGCTTCGTTCATCATGTGCTTGGTGCCACCGGGGCCATCGCCGCCAGCGCCGTTCCACAGGCCGATGAAGCGCAACCGTTCAGGACCTGACACCAGTGCGGTGTTGAGCAACCACCGGTTGCAACGCTCGAACAAATTTTGCCCCTTTGGCCCGGTGCCCAGTTCGTCCGGCATGATGAGCGGCGCATCGCTCAGGTTGGACTTGAGGGCAAACCAGCGGTCACGCCAGCCTGCACCGTTGGCGCTGGGCAGGATCGACTCCTCGATGAACGCTGGCTCGTCCATGGGCAGCATCACCTGGCAGCGGACGCCGCGGGCGGCACAGGCTTCGAGAAACAGGATGTCGCCACCCGCGGCTGCCTGGCACAGCGCCAGATCGGTGGGGCCCGCATCCAGCGCTGCCAAGGCTGCCGCAATGCGTGCTGCGGCCGCAGGCTCCATGGACGGCGGAAACCGCGGCGAGTTGCTGTCTGGTGAGTCCATCCGGTGGCCCGAAAACAGCAGCACATGGCGGGGGTCGAACGGTGCGGTCAGACGGACGATCTCGCGCTCGACGATCGCCAGCGCATCCGCGGTTTCCACCGGACGGAACCCCAGGTCGCCCAGCAGCAGCAAGGTCTGGCGTGACGAGTCGAGCGCAAACCAGTCGCCCTGCGCCGCGGCCACTGCCACCCGCCAACACCGCTGAATGGTCCTGCCGTCCTCGCTGAGCAGGCTCCACTCGGCCAACGTGGCTCGCGCCCAATAGTCCCTCGGGTCGCGTGCCAGCGCCGCTGCTACCGACCAGCGCACGCCACCCCGCAGTGCCTCGGTATCTGCCGCGTTATCGACATAGCCGGACATTTCGGCCAAATGGGCGCGTAACACGGTCAGGGTCAGGGCGTTGATGCCGGCGTAGAAATGGCGTGGGTCGGCCTCGAAGCCCTGGCGGTAGGGCGCAATCGCCTCGGCCAGCAGTGCGTCCTCGCCGGCAGCAGCGGCTTGCAGCACCGCAGGCTCCACCACGCTGCCCACACCGCCGCGGGGCCGCCAGCGCGCGGTCCAGGCGTCCTTTTCAACCCGGCCTGCCAGCGCGCGCAGCTCGGCGTCCTGCGCGGCGTCTCGCACCAGCGCCTGCACGCCGGTGCGGGCCTCGGCAAAACGGTTCAGGCGACCCAGGCAAACCGTCTGCTTCTGGCGGCTGGCAATGTCCTCCGGGTCGATCACCAGCGCCTTGTTGAACTGCTCCAGCGCCAACGCTGGCTGCCGCAACTTGAGCAGGCTGTTGCCGGCCATGCGCCGCGCCTCCAGCGCCAGTGCACGGGTCGGCGTCTCGTCGGCCAATGTCAGGATGTCGCCCGGCCGGTTGCTTTGGCGCGCCACCTCCATGCGGTCCGACCAGGTTTCGTAGGCGCCGCGAAACTCGTTGTCGCCAGCCAGCAGCAGGCGCTTCCATTGCGGCTGCTCCAGGTACGGCAGCAGTTGGTAGACGGGACTGACCCGACGCCGGGTCGATGCCGCCAGGGTTTCAAGGGCCATCGCCGCCAGCGCCGCGACCGTGGAAGACAGGCTGGCGGGATCGGGCACACCGTCGGCCGTGAGCGCGTAATGCAGTTTGCGGTCGGTGTAGAGGTCAAACACCGGCGGCGGGTTGAACCCTGGCAACACCCCGACCACGAGCACCACGCCGCGCGACCGCAGTGCATGGCGCACGCCCAGTTCGTACCAGACATTGGGGTTGGCCGAGGTCAGGTCGGCCAGCACCAGATCGGCAGCCAGCAGTTCCTGGAACATGTCGACCCGAATGTCACCGGCGCGCTGCTCCTCATCGGCCCGGAACACCTCGAAGCCGGCGTGCAGCAGGGCCGGCCGCAGCAGGTCGGCCAACACCCGGTCGAAGCGGATCGTGCTCTTGCCGTCCGGTCCGGGTTTGGCACCGAAGGGCATCGCGATGAAAGCATGAGGTTGCATGGCGTGGCGTCCGTCGGGTCTCAGGGTGTTTGATGCGCAATGTACGGCGGACAGCCTGCAGTGTCTAAAAACCTGGCGCTCCGGTGCACGCCGAACCGCCACGGCCTGGCAGGGTCCGTCCCTGCGTCTGGACTGAGCCCTGCGGCACAATCCGCTGCACCATGAGCCTGGTCTTTCCGCACACCTTCGTCCCATGGTTTCGCGCCGTGGCGCCCTACATCCACGCCTACCACGGCAAGACCTTCGTGATCGGCATGGCCGGCGAACTGGTCGCCGCCGGCAAGCTCAACGTCTTTGTCCAGGACCTGGCGATCCTGCACGCCATGGGCATCAAGCTGGTGCTGGTGCATGGCTTCAGGCCGCAGGTCGACGAGCAACTCAAAGCCAAGGGCCACAGTTCGCGCTACAGCCACGGCACCCGCATCACTGACGCCGTTACCCTGGACTGCGCCCAGGAGGCCGCCGGGCAATTGCGTTTCGAGATTGAGGCTGCGTTCTCCCAGGGTTTGCCCAATACCCCGATGGCCAATGCCACGGTGCGGGTGGTTTCTGGTAACTTTCTGACGGCACGGCCGGTGGGTATCGTCGATGGCGTGGATTTCATGCATTCTGGCCTGGTGCGTCGGGTCGATGCCGCGACGATCCGTCGGGCCATCGATATCGGCGCGCTGGTGCTGCTCAGCCCGTTTGGTTTTTCGCCGACTGGCGAGGCCTTCAATTTGCGCATGGAAGAAGTAGCGACCGCTACCGCAATTGCGCTGCAGGCCGACAAGCTGTTGTTCATGTCGGAGATTGCCGGCATCCTGGAAGACCTGAACAATCCCGACAGCGCGATCGACACCGAAATGGCGCTGGCCGATGCCCGCCGCCTGCTCGATACCCTGCCCGCACCGACGCAGCCAACCGACCTGGCGTTTTACCTGCAGCATTGCGTCAAAGCCTGCGAGGCGGGCGTCGAGCGGTCACACATCCTGCCCTTTGCAGTCGATGGCGCGATATTGCAGGAGGTATTTACCCACGACGGCATCGGCACCATGGTGGTCGATGAAAAGCTCGAAAGCCTGCACGAAGCCACCGCCGACGATGTGGGCGGCATCCTGCAATTGATCGAACCCTTTGAGCGCGACGGCACACTGGTGCGGCGCGAGCGCAACGAGATTGAGCGCGACGTTGCCAATTACACCGTGATCGCGCACGACGGCGTGATTTTTGGCTGCGCTGCGTTGTACCCGTACCCGGAAGCCCGCACCGGCGAGATGGCGGCGCTGACCATATCGCCGCAGGTGCAAGGGCAGGGCGACGGCGAGCGCATCCTCAAACGGGTCGAGCAACGCGCCCGCGCGCAGGGACTGGACAGCATCTTCGTGCTGACCACGCGCACCATGCACTGGTTCATCAAACGCGGCTTTGCAGCGGTCGATCCCGACTGGCTGCCAGAAGCCCGCAAACGCAAGTACAACTGGGACCGGCGCTCGCAGGTTCTGGTTAAAAAACTGGCCTGACGGCCTGACCGAACTGATACAAACCCGCCAAGGAGAATCCACATGGCCCGCACCGTGCAATGCGTCTATCTGAAAAAAGAGGCCGAAGGCCTGGATTTTGTGCCGTACCCGGGTGATTTGGGCAAACGGATCTATCTGAACGTCAGCAAAGAGGCCTGGGCGGCCTGGCTGAAGCACCAAACGATGCTCGTCAATGAGAACCGGCTGAACCTGGCCGACCAGCGGGCACGTCAGTATCTGGCGCGGCAGATGGAGCGCTACTTTTTTGGCGAGGGTGCCGATCAACCTGCGGGTTACGTGCCGCCGGCGCCTTGATACGGCTGCGCCAACAATAATCAACTCCGGGAAACTGAGTAGGTTCGACAATTTAAAATCTGGACTACACTCGCTCTACTATCGTTTCTCCTGGAGCTCGAATATGTCCTCACTGCAAGACCTGCTGGCGCAACGCGCTGAACTCGAAAAGAAGATCGCCGACGTCCAGCGTGAATCACGTGCCGACGCCATTGGCAAATGCCGTGCCCTGATGGCTGAGTTTGGCCTGACCGCCGCTGATATTGCCGGCAAAGTGGCCAGCGTGCGCGCAGCCGGGGTTGTCAAACCCACCGGCAAAGTGGCTGCAAAGTACCGCAACGCTGCCACCGGCGACAGCTGGACTGGCCGCGGCCTGCAACCCAAGTGGCTCAAGGCCGCGCTCGCTGCTGGCGCCAAGATCGAAGAATTCACGATCTGATTGCGCTTTGAGGGTGTGCTACCGGCGCGCCACGGATCTTGCTGCGGCCCGGATTGTTCCGGGCCGTTGTACTTTAGGCACCCGGTATCCCGCCTTGCCTGAGGGATACCGGGCAACAGCCCGGCTTGCTAGTATCCAACGACCCTGCGCTGCAGCGTTGCCGCCTGCCCACCTCCGGACGCCTGCCCGCCCTTGACATCGCCTGCCGCCACCGCCCTGTTCCTGCGCCCACTGCCGTGGCTGTTGAGGTCCGCGTTGGTCATGCTGGCCTACCTCGCCGCCGGCAAGTTGGGGCTGGCGCTGCCGGGCCCGTCACCGCTGATCAGCCCGTTCTGGCCGGCGGCCGGTTTGTCGCTGGCCGTGCTGGTGTGCTGGGGCCCTGGGCAGCTGCCTGCGCTCGCGTTGGGCGCCTGGCTGGTGAACTTACTGGCAGGCGCATCGCCTGCGCTGGCGCTGGCCATTGCCATGGGCAACACCGGCGGACCTTGGCTGGCCGCCCGGTGGCTGGCACGCGCCAACTTCAACCCCAGGTTGGAGCAGCGGCGTGACCTGTGGCTGCTGATCGGTGCCGGCGCCTTGGGTGCCACTGTCATCAGCGCCGCCAATGGCACAGCCTGGCTGGCCATAGTCGGCCGCATCAGTGCTGTCGACCTGCCGGTCAGTGCCCTGCACTGGTGGGCGGGTGATTGCCTGGGCCTGATCGTCGCCGGCGTGCCGTTGCTCACCTTCCGCTGGCTCAGCCTGGCGAAGGCGCTTCGGCCGGTCCAGCGCTGGCGCACCGTGGGCCTGCTGGCTGGCAGTGCCGGCGCTGTGGCGTTGGCGCTGTCGGCGCAGTCGGCGCTGGGGCTGGCGCCACTGGCGCTGTCGCCTGCCTTGGCCCTGCTGCTGCTGCCCCACCTGCTGCTGTGCTGGCTGGCCATGCGCGCCGGGCTGGGCCCGGCATCGGCCGCAGTGCTGCTGCTGGCCATCACCACCCATGCAGCCACTGCTGCCGGCATAGGCCCGTTTGCCGCCATGCCGGTCGGTGGTGGACTGCTGCTGTGGGTCTATGCCGCCAGCTTGTCGGCGCTGGTGCTGCTGACGCACGTGCAGGTGGGTGAGCTGACGCGGCTGGACGAGCGCTGGCAACTGGCGCTGGAGGGATCTGACCTCGGCGTGGCCGACTGGAACCTGCGCACCGGGCAAGGCTTCACCTCGCCGCGTTGGCGCGACCTGATGGACGAGCCCGACGTCGAGCACGACACGCTGCTCGACCAGTGGCTGGCCAAGGTGCACACCGACGACCGTGACGCCGTGCGCAGGGCGCTGTCTGCCCAGCACAGGCCCGCTGGCGCCGGGCAACGCCGCGAACTGCAGGTGCGGGTGCGCGACGGCTGGCGCTGGTTCGAGCTGCACCTGATCGTGGCCGAGCGTGATCATGCCGGCGAAGCGGTACGGGTGGTGGCGTCCCTGGCCGACATCAGCGCCCGCCGCAGTGCCGAGGACCGGCAGCAGCTGTCATCCAGCGTCTTCATGCACCTGCACGAGGGCCTGGTGGTCACCGACGCAGAGTTGCGGCTGCTCGACGCCAACCCCACCTACTGCCGCATCGTCGGTATCCCGCGTGAGGAGTTGATCGGCACCGTGCCCGGGCTGTTAAGGCCAGGTGCCATGGACGGCGCGGGGCGACCGCAACAGGGCAGTCTGTGGGCCGCGCTGCGCAGCACCGGCAACTGGGTGGGCGAGGTGATCGAGCGCCGCCGCAACGGCGACACCTGTGCACTGCATGTCACCGTGTCCACCGTCAACGGGCCGGACGGTGCGCTGCGCTACCACGTGCTGGTCGTCAGCGACGTGACCGAGCAACGGCTGCAGCGCGAGCAGCTGGAGCGCCAGGCCCATTTCGACGAGCTCACCCGCCTGCCCAACCGGGCCCGCCTGACCCAACTGCTGGCCGAGGCCATGGCCGCCACCGACCGCGATGGCTACCTGCTGGCGGTCTGCAATCTGGATCTCGACCACTTCCAGACCATCAACGAACGCCACGGCCACGAGGCCGGCGACCGGCTGCTGGCCGAGTTGGCCAACCGGCTGCGGTCCGCGCTGCGCGCCCGCGGCACGGTGTGGTCCGACAGCGCCGCCCGGCTGGGCGGCGACGAGTTTGTTTTGCTGCTGCGGGCCGGCACGGTGGACGAAGCCCGCGCCGCGGTAGAACGGGTGCTTCGGGTGGTGGCCCAGCCGATCGTGCTGCGCCCCGGCGTCGAGCCCGAAATCGTGACCGCCAGTGTCGGTGCCACCGTCTACCCGCTCGATTCCAGCGATGCCGACACCTTGCTGCGCCACGCCGACCATGCGATGTACGGCGTCAAGCAATCGGGCCGCAATGGCTTTTTGTTCTTCGACCCCGAGCACAGCCGCCGCACCGAGGAGCGGGTGCTGGCGATCGGCCGGGTGCAAGAGGCGCTGGACCGCGGTGAGCTGATGCTGTACTACCAGCCCAAGGTCGACCTCAAGCGCGGCGTGGTGCTGGGCGTCGAGGCCCTGCTGCGCTGGAACCACCCCGAACACGGCGTCGTGCCGCCTGCGCAATTTTTGCCACTGATCGAGCACACGGGGCTGTCGGCCCGGGTGGGCGACTACGTGCTGGCGCGGGCGCTGGACCAACTGGAGGTCTGGCAAAACCAGGGGCTGGATATCTCGGTCAGCGTCAACATCGCCGCCCGGCACCTGCAAGAGCCCGACTTTGCGCAACGCCTGGGCGAGCTTCTGGCACGCCACCAGCGACCACTGGGGCCGCGGCTGGAGCTGGAGGTGCTGGAGACCGCCGCACTCACCGATATCGGCTTCACCTCGGCCGTGCTGGAGCGCTGCGCTAGGCTGGGTGTGCGTTGGGCGCTGGACGACTTCGGCACGGGCTACTCCACCCTCACCTACCTTAAACGGCTGCCGGTGCAGGTGCTCAAGCTCGACCGTTCGTTTGTACAGAACATGCTGACCGACCCGCAGGACCGGGCGATCGTCGAGGGCGTGATCAGCCTGTCGGGCACCTTTGGCTGCGTGGTGGTGGCCGAAGGCGTCGAGACCGCCGCCCAGGCCCGCATGTTGATGGACATGGGCTGCGACATCGGTCAGGGCAACGGCATTGCACTGCCGATGCCAGCGGCCGAGGTTGGGCCCTGGGTGCGCGAGTGGAAAGGCCTTTTTGTGCTCAGCTCGGCGCCCCATGCAGCGGTATCGGGCGGCGCAAGCGCGTCGACGACAGCAGCGCAGACCGCAACGGCGCCGCCGGTGCTGCTGGCCCCGCCCCGCAGCCTGGGCAGCGACTGACTTCGGGCGCATCACCGCGGGGCGCTGCCGCCCGGCTTGGATAGACTCGGCCGGTGCTGCCCCAAGGTTTCATCCCCGATCTGTTGTCCCGCGTCGATGTCGTCGAGGTGGTGGGCCGCCATGTCGAGCTTAAAAAGGCCGGCATCAACCACAAGGGCCTGTGCCCGTTCCACGGCGAAAAATCGCCCAGCTTCATCGTCAGCCCGTCGCGCCAGACCTACCACTGCTTTGGCTGCGGGGTGCACGGTGACGCGATCCGCTTCCTGACCGAGTACAGCGGCCTGTCCTTCATGGACGCAGTGCGCGACCTGGCCCAGCAGGTCGGCCTGAAAGTGCCCGAACGCGAGGACAGCCCCGAAGACCGGGCCCGCGCCGAGGCCGAGAAAGCCCAACGTGCCACCCTCAGCGACGTGCTGGCCAAGGCCGGCGAGCACTACCGCGCAGCCCTCAAGGCCAGCCCGCGGGCGGTGGCCTACCTCAAGAAGCGCGGCCTGACCGGCGCGGTGGCCGCACGCTTTGGCATGGGCTATGCGCCTGAGGGCTGGCGCACGCTGGCGGGGGTGTTTCCCCGCTACGACGACCCGCTGCTGACCGAGTCCGGCCTGGTGATCACCAGCGGGGACGAGGGTGAAGAACAAAAACGCTATGACCGCTTTCGCGACCGCATCATGTTCCCGATCCGGTCGGTGCGTGGCGAGGTCATCGGCTTCGGCGGCCGGGTGCTTGACGTCGGTGAGCCCAAGTACCTCAATTCGCCCGAGACACCGGTGTTCCACAAAGGCCAGGAGCTGTATGGCCTGTTCGAGGCGCGCCAGGGCCTGCGCGCCAAGGGCTACGCGCTGGTGGTCGAGGGCTACATGGACGTGGTGGCGCTGGCGCAGTGGGGCTACCCCAACGCGGTAGCCACGTTGGGCACGGCGTGTACCGCCGAGCACATGGGCAAATTGTTCCGCTTCACCGAATCGGTGGTGTTCAGCTTCGACGGGGACGCCGCCGGCCGGCGCGCCGCCGGCCGGGCGCTGGAGGCCGCACTGCCGCACGCCAGCGACTTGCGCAGCATCCGTTTCCTGTTCTTGCCCATCGAGCACGATCCTGACTCCTACATCCGCGAGCTCGGGCCCGAGGCCTTCGAGCGTGCGGTGGGCCAGGCCGTTCCCCTGTCGACCCAGCTCATCACGCAGGCCGGCGCCGATTGCGACCTGGCCACCGCCGAGGGCCGCTCGCGCATGCTGTCGCAGGCCGGTCCGTTGGTCGAGCTGCTGCCCGAGGGCCTGCTGCGCGAGCAGGTGGTGCTGGAACTCGCCAAGCTCGGTGGTATCGGCGCCGACGCCCTGCTCGCCCATTGGACCCGCAAAGCCGCCAGCCGGCCCCGTGCAGCGCAAGAAGCGGGTCAGGCGGACGGCAACCGCCGCGCCGCCGCCTACAACCCGCAAGGCGGCGCGCCGGCCGGCCCGCGCGATGGGGCGGGTGCGTCCTATCCCGACGACGGCACGCCCCCCGACCTGCGGCCAGGCCCCGGCGGCTGGCGCAAGACCGAGTCAGGTGCCTGGCGCAAATCGGATGGCGCCGGGGTCGGCACGGGCCACTGGCGCAAGCCCGACCGCAACCGCTTCAACCCGATGCCGGGCCACCGCGCCACCCCGCCGCGCACTGCCTCGCTGCTGGACCGCACCGCCTGGCTGCTGGCCCGCCATGCGTCAGTCTGGCTGGAGCTGTCCGGCGAGTCGCATGAGTTTCTGGTCGCCCAGCCCGCGCCCTACAGCGAGTTTTTTGCCGCGCTGGAGCGGGTGTTGCATGAGCAGGGCACCATCACCATGAACGCGCTGATCGACGAGATGCGGCAGCTGCCGGACCAGGCCGACAGTGACGGGGCCGACGCGCCCAGTTCCCTGCGGCCACTGCTGGACCGCCTGGCCGGTTTCCATGAGGTGGACGACGACGAGGCACCGGCCGAACTGGTCGAAGCCGTGCTGCGGCGGCTGCGCCAGTTTGCCGTGAAGGACGAACTGGATTGGCTGATCGAGTCTGGCGAGTTGTCAGAGGCCGCCATTGCGCGCCGCAACGAGTTGTTTGCGCTGACCAAAGCGCTCAAAAACCCCTTGGGGTCCGGCCCGTGATGCGAGCACGGGCGAAGTCCCGCCCCAAAAAACAAAAAACCCCAAGCAGATCGATTGCTTGGGGTTGTGTGTTGGCGGAGAGGGTGGGATTCGAACCCACGGTACGTTGAAAACGTACACGGGATTTCGAGTCCCGCGCATTCGACCACTCTGCCACCTCTCCTGGTCGCCCGCGGTCAATCGGGCGAAGCCCGAGATTCTAGCCCATCAAGGCGACAGGACTTCAAGCCCGCCCAGATACGGCCGCAGCAAGGCCGGGATGCGGATGCTGCCGTCGGCCTGCTGGTGGTTCTCCAACACGGCAACCAGCGCCCGGCCCACGGCCAGGCCCGAGCCGTTCAAGGTGTGCAGCAGCTCGGGCTTGCTGTCGGCCTTGGCACCAGCCCGCCGAAAGCGCGCCTGCATCCGGCGTGCCTGGAAGTCGCCGCAGTTGCTGCACGAGCTGATCTCGCGGTAGGTGGCTTGGGCTGGCAGCCAAACCTCCAAGTCATAGGTTTTGACCGCGCAAAAGCCCAGGTCGCCGGTGCACAGCAGCACCACGCGGTATGGCAGCTCGAGCTTTTGCAGGACGGCCTCGGCATGGCCGACCATCAGCTCCAGCGCAGCCTCACTGTGTTCGGGTGCCACCACCTGCACCATCTCGACCTTGTCGAACTGGTGCTGACGGATCATGCCGCGGGTATCGCGGCCTGCCGACCCGGCCTCGGACCGGAAGCAAGGGCTGTGCGCCGTCAGCTTGATCGGCAGGTCCTCGGGTTTCTGGATTTGCTCGCGCACGCTGTTGGTCAACGAGATCTCCGAGGTGGAGATCAGGTACTGCTCGGGCTGGTCCTCAGCGCCGCCGCGCAGCACCCAGAACATGTCTTCCTTGAACTTGGGCAGTTGGCCGGTGCCCTCCAGGATCTCGCGGTTGACGATGTACGGCGTGTAGCACTCGGTGTAACCGTGCTCGGTGGTCTGCACGTCCAGCATGAACTGGGCGAGCGCCCGGTGCAGCCGGGCGATCTTGCCTTTCAGGAACGAGAACCGCGCACCGCTCAACTTGGCGCCGGTCTCGAAGTCCAGACCCAGCGGCGCGCCCAGATCCACATGGTCCTTGACCGGGAAGGGGTACCCGCCGGGGGTGCCCCAGCGCCGCACCTCGGCATTGGCCGACTCGTCAGCACCCACCGGCACGCCCGCATCCGGCAGGTTGGGCAGGGCCATCAGCAGGCCGTGCAGTTCGGCCTGGATCGCATCCAGCCGCTCGGCCCCGGCCTTCATCTCGTCGGCAATGCCGGCCACCTCCGCCATCAAGGGGTCAACCAGCGCGGCGCTGTCGCCGCCCTTGGCCTTGTGCTGGCCAATCTGCCTGGACAGGCTGTTGCGCCGCGCCTGCAGCGCCTCGGTGCGGGTTTGCCGGGTCTTGCGTTCGGCCTCGAGCGCCGTGAAAAGCGCCACGTCGAGGAAGGGCTGCGGGGTCTTGCGGGCCTCAAGTCGGGCGACGACGGCGGGCAGGTCGCGGCGCAGTTGGCTGATGTCGAGCATGGGGATGTCCTTGGGTGCGGGGTCAATGGCCCGAGGTGAAAACTTGGCAGACAAACGGCACCACGTGGGTGCCGTTCAACATCGATGGTGTGAACGGCCGGCTCAGGATCGGGACGCAGAGAACTCGCTCATCGACCGGTCGCCCAGGCCTTTGGGCAGCGGAAAGTGCACCGTCTCCTGCACTCCCGGCAGGCGGCGCACGCTGACACTGCCCAGCTCGCGAAGCCGCTGGATCACCTGTTGCACCAGGATGTCGGGCGCCGATGCGCCAGCGGTCAGGCCCACGCTGGGACGGCCCTCGAACCAGGCCGGCTGCAGGTCGTCAGCCGCGTCCACCATGTAGGACGGCGTGCCCAGGCGCTCGGCCAGTTCGCGCAGGCGGTTGCTGTTGCTGCTGGTCGGGCTGCCGACCACGATCACGATGTCCACCTGGGGCGCCATCAGCTTGACGGCGTCTTGCCGGTTCTGGGTGGCATAACAAATGTCTTGCTGCTTGGGCTCGCGCACGTGGGGAAACAAGCGCTTGACCTCGCCCAGGATCGCGGCCGCATCGTCCACGCTGAGCGTGGTCTGCGTGACCACCGCCAGCAACTGGCCGTGCGGTTGCACGCGGGCCACGTCGGCAACATCCTCGACCAGGTAAATGCCCTCGGACAACTGGCCCATCGTGCCTTCGACCTCGGGGTGTCCCTTGTGGCCGATCATGATGAACTCATAGCCCTCGCGGGCCAGCTTGGCCACCTCGACATGCACCTTGGTGACCAGCGGACAGGTGGCATCAAACACCTGAAAGCCCCGCGCGTCGGCCTCGGTGCGCACCGTGCGGCTCACGCCGTGGGCCGAGAACACCAGCGTGGCGCCGGGCGGCACGTCGGCCAGGTCTTCGATGAAGATAGCGCCGCGGGCCTTCAAGTCGTTGACGACGTAGGTGTTGTGCACGATCTCGTGGCGCACGTAGATCGGGGCGCCGAAGCGCAGCAGCGCACGCTCGACGATCTCGATGGCGCGGTCCACACCGGCGCAAAAACCGCGCGGCTCGGCCAGCAAGACCTCGTTGACGAAGGAGCCAGTCCCGGACGTCGGCTCAGCGGCCATCACAGCACCCCGATCACATGAACCTCGAAGGTGACCGGTTGACCGGCCAGCGGATGGTTGAAGTCGAACAGCAACCAGGCGTCACCCGTGTCCCGCACCACGCCGGCATAGCTGCCGGACCCGTCCGGCGTGGGGAACTGCACCACGTCGCCGACGCGGTACTCGGCATCCGGATCACCCAACTCGGCCAACAGGCTTCGCTTGACACGCTGCAGCATCTCGGGGTTGCGGTCGCCAAAGGCCTCGCCGGCGGCCAGCGAAAACACCGTGCGTGTGCCCTCGGGCAGACCGAGCAGGCGGCGCTCCATCGCCGGGGCCAGCTGGCCAGCGCCCAGGGACAGGGTTGCGGGCTTGTCGGCGAAGGTGTTGATCACATCCGCGCCGTCAGGGCCCGCGAGCCGGTAATGCAGGGTCAAAAACGACCCGTCCTGAATGGTGATCACGCTAAAGGGGGATGCGTTGGGGGAAGCGGGCGACAAACTACCCGAATAGACTGGCTTCATTCTACGGGCCGGCCCATCGGCTTCCCGACCTTCCACAACGCGGGCCACTGGCGCCACACCATGTCGATCAAGCTCCTGCCAGCCGAAGCCCGGCCCCGAGAAAAGTTGCTGCAGCACGGTGCAGCCAGCCTGTCGGACCCCGAACTGCTGGCCTTGCTGCTGCGCACCGGAGTGCGGGGCCAGGGCGTGCTGCAGATGGCCGGTGCGGTGCTGGCGCGATTCGGCGGTTTTGCGGCCCTGCTGCATGCCGATGCCGGCGACTTGAAATCGGTCAAGGGCATGGGCCCGGCCAAACGTGCCGAACTGGCCGCAGTGATCGAGATGGCCCGGCGCGCGCTGGCCCAGCGCCTGACCGCAGCGCCGGTGTTCGACTCACCGCAGATGGTCAAGGACTACCTGCAGCTGCACCTGGGCAACCTGCCGCATGAGGTGTTCGCGGTACTTTTTTTAGACAGCCAGCACCGGCTCATCAAGCTCGACACGATGTTCACCGGCACCCTGGGGCAAACCAGCGTCTACCCGCGCGAAGTGGTCAAACGGGCGCTGGCCCACAACGCCGGGGCGGTGATCCTGGCGCACAACCACCCGTCGGGCCTGGCCGAGCCCTCGCGCGCTGACGAGTTCCTGACCCAGTCGCTCAAAAGCGCGCTGGCGCTGGTCGATGTGCGGGTGCTCGACCACCTGGTGATCGGCTGCGGTCAGGTGGTGTCGTTTGCCGAACGGGGCCTGTTGTGAGCCGGCCGCAGGCCCGGTGCGGCCGGTGAAGGTTCGCAGCCTGGCCGAGTTGGGCGCCATCCGCGACGCCATGCGCCGCGCCGCGCAGGCCGACGCCGAGCGGCAGGCACGCGCACTGACGGTGCAAAAAGCGCTGGAAGCCCAGGCGCGCCGGCAACCCACGCCCGACGGCCTGTTTGCGCGCAGCGTGGGCCGGGTGCACCTGCTGCGCGACCGCGGACTGGCCGAGATCGACCTGCCACGCCCGGCAGCCCATCCCCGCCAACGCGAGCTGGACGAGCAGGCGGCGCTGGCCGAATCGCTGTCGGACGAGGTCACTGTCGAATCGCTGCTGCTGACGGACGACGGCCTGAGCTTCCGGCGACCCGGCATCGGTCCTGACGTGGTGACCAAACTGCGCCGCGGTGATTGGTCGTTGCAAGGCCAGATCGACCTGCACGGCTGCACCCGTGATGAGGCCCGCGACCTGCTGGCCGGCTACATCCGCGACAACCACCAACTGGGCAAGCGATGCCTGCGGGTGGTGCACGGCAAGGGCAACGGCTCGCCGGGCCGCCAGCCGGTGCTCAAGGGCAAAGTGCAACGCTGGCTGGCCCAATGCGCCGAAGTCATCGCGTTTGCACAGGCCAGCGGGCCGCAAGGGGGCGCCGGCGCCTTGATGGTGTTGCTGGCTGGCAACCGTTGATGCGGAGCGACTGCCGGCTACCGGCTGCGGCTGTGCCAGCGGCCGCCCTCACCCTCCCTTGTTGCGCATCCAGTCCGCCGTGCCAAAAAAACTCTCGGCCAAGCGCAGCGCCAGGGTGGTGTCCACACCCTGATCGCTCATCGCCTGTGCCATGCAGGCCAGCCACTGGTCACGCTGCTGGATGCCGATGGCGTACGGCAGGTGGCGGGCACGCAGCATCGGGTGGCCAAAACGCTCGACATAGTGGTTGGGGCCACCCAGCCAGCCGCACAAAAACCAGTGCAGCTTGTCGCGCGCGTTGTCCAGGCTGGTCGGATGCAGCTTGCGGATGCCCGCGAGTGCCGGCTCCAGGTCCATCAGGTCGTAGAAGCGGTCCACCAAGGCACGCACTGCCGGCTCGCCGCCCAGCTGGTCGAACGGCGTGATGGCTGCGGCAGCAGCGCTGGGTGTGCCGTCGTCGACGGGATCAGCAGAAGCAGGTTCAGTCATTCCGGTCGGGCGCAGTACCGGCGCGCTCAGGGTGTCAGCAGCTTGACGGCGGCGGCGGCCAGCGCGATCGCCGCCGGGCTGCCGGGCAGCGACTCCAGCAACAACTGACGGCGCTGGACCGACTCGCGCACCGCCGCATCCAGTGGCACGTCGCCCAGCAGGGCCAGCTTGATCGGCTGCGGCAGCGTGCTGTTGACGAATCGGTCCAAGACCTGTTGCAACTGGGCTTGCACAGCGCGGCCCTCGCTGCGCCGCTGGGTCTGGTTGACCAGCAGCCGCATTGGGCGCGCCGTCTGGGTCGAAGCCAGCACCTTGATGGTGGCGTAGGCGTCGGTGAGCGAGGTGGGTTCGGGCGTGGCAACGATCAGCACCTCGTCGGCCAGCGAGACGGTGAAAAGCACCACATCGGAGATGCCTGCGCCAGTGTCGAGCAGCACATGGTCGAAGCGCGGACGCACCTGGGCGATCACATCCAGCAGTTTGTCCCGCACCTCGGGCGTCATGCGCGAATACTCCACCAGACCCGAACCGGCCAACAGCACCGAGAACCCGCCCGGCGCCAATTGCAACGCCTCGTCCAGCGAGGCGCGTCCGGTAAACACATCGTGCAGCGTGACGCGTGCGGCCAAGTTCAACACCACGTCCAGGTTGGCCAGGCCCAGGTCGGCGTCCAGCACCAGCACACGCTCGCCCTGGCGCGCCAGGGCGGCGGCCAGGTTGGCCGCCACAAAGGTCTTGCCCACCCCGCCCTTGCCACTGGTCACGGCGGTGATGCGGGCACGCGGCTTGGCAGCCGGCGACGGTACGGCTTGGCTCATTCGGGATCCTGAATCGGGTGGCCACCCAGCAGCATGTCGCGCTCCTGGGCGCTGACTTCAAACACGGCGGCGTGTTCCAGGCAGACGCGGTCGCGCCCTTCGTCCTTGGCCCGGTACAGCTGGTGGTCGGCGCGCTGCATCCAGATGCCGGGGGTAGACCGCACCCACTGCGGCGCAAATGCTCCGCCCACACTGACCGTGACCGACAACCGCAGCCCTTCCGGCGACAGCGCAACCTCCGTGCGGGCCACCCGCTGGCGCACCCGGGTCGCCACCTGCGGGCCAAAGGCGGCCGGGCAGTTGGGCAGCAGCACGGCAAACTCCTCACCGCCGATGCGGGCCGCCAGGTCCATCGGCCGCACGCTGTCGGTCAGCGCCTGGGCCACCGCGCGGATCACCCGATCGCCTGCGGCATGGCCGTGGCTGTCGTTGACCCGCTTGAAGTGGTCGATATCGACCATCAACAGCAATGCCGGCTCGCCCGACCGCGCCACCCGGTCGACCTCGCGCGCCAGCGCCAGCTCAAACGTGCGGCGGTTGGCCAGCCCGGTCAGCGCGTCGCGGCTGGACAAGTCGACCAGCTGGTCGATCAGCATCTGCAAGTAAGCAGGCGAGCCCGGCGGCCCTGCCGGCTCGTCCTGACCCGCCTGGCGCAGCAGCGCCAGCGCAGTCTCCAACCGCCATGCCGCTGCCGGACTGGCGGTGGGGCCAGCAAGTTCAGGCGGGGCAGCGGGTGCGGCAGGGTCCACAGGCGTAGTGCGCAAGGGCTGTGACAACGGACAGGTGGTCAGTCTAGCGGCCACCCCAGGCGCCCGGCACCGGATTTGGGCTTCGTTTGCCCTGTTCTTCCGCCGCTGAACCCCTGGGGCACACAGCCAGACTGGATCGCCGCAAATTGCCTGGCCAACACTGTTCGCCCAACCGATGCACCCGACGCCACCATGACCGAGCTTGCCGTCAAGTCCCCCTCCGCACTGGCGGCCTCCGCTGGTGTGGCCGCTGTCGATCAGGAGTTCAGTTTTTCGGACACCGACTTCCAACGCGTGCGTGAGCTGATCTACCAGCGTGCAGGTATCAGCCTGAATGCGGGCAAACAGGCCATGGTCTACAGCCGGTTGTCGCGCCGGCTGCGCGACACCAGCCACCGCACGTTTGCCAGCTACTTGCAGTGGCTGCAAGCCAACAACGGCCCGTCCGGTGAGGCCGAATGGCAGGAGTTCGTCAACTGCCTGACCACCAACCTGACCTCGTTCTTTCGCGAGGACCATCATTTCCATGCGCTGGTAGACGACCTGCGGATGCGCCAGGGACGCGCGCTGCGCATCTGGTGTAGCGCGGCGTCCACCGGCGAGGAGCCCTACTCGATAGCGATGACGGTGACTGAGACCCTGGGCGCACACGCCCAGGTGCGCATCGTGGCCAGCGACATCGACACCAAGGTGCTCGCCATTGCGCAGCGCGGGGTCTACGGCGCCGATGCGCGCGGCTTGTCGGCCGAGCGCATGACGCGGCACTTCATGCGCGGCAAGGGCGGCAACGCCGGCTTTATCCGCATCAAGCCCGAGCTGGCCAAGGGGATCGAGTTTCGGCCGTTCAACCTGATGGGCCGCAACTGGTCGCTGGGCGAGCCGTTCGACTTCATCTTCTGCCGCAACGTGATGATCTACTTCGACGCCCCGACCCAGCGCCAGGTGCTGCAGCAGATGCACGGCGTACTCAAGCCGGGCGGGCTGCTGTACGTCGGTCATTCGGAAAATTTCACCGAATCACGTGATCTTTTTCACCTGCGCGGCCAGACCATCTACCAGCGTGCCTGAACGCCGGGGCGCCTGCTGCCCAGGGCCGCCAGGCCTCCATTCGGCGCACTGAAGTTTGGCGCCGGGCTGCCGATAACCTGCCGAGCAAGACCACCCAGCCCATGATGCCCTCCTTGACCTTGGCGCGCCGTCCGGTGCTCGACGCCACATCCCGGCTCGACCGGCTCAAGGCCACACCCAGAAAGCCGGGCGAGGCCTCGTTCTTTTATTGGGACGCCCATTTCCGCAACGAGGCGGTCAAGGTGCTGCCCGGCGAGTACTTCGTCTTCGACGAAGACATCCTGATCACCACCACGCTGGGTTCGTGCATCGCAGCCTGTCTGTGGGACCGGGAGCGCCGCATCGGCGGCATGAACCATTTCATGCTGCCCGAGGGCTCGAGCGATTCAGGCCGTTACGGCAGCTATGCGATGGAGTTGCTGATCAACGAGCTGATGAAACGCGGGGCCTCGCGCATGACGCTGGAGGCCAAGGTGTTCGGTGGCGGCGCGGTGATCGGCGGCATGAGCACCATCAATGTCGGCGAGCGCAACACCCAATTTGTCATCGACTACCTGCAGACCGAGCGCATCCCGATCGTCAGCCGCGACGTGCTGGAGATCTATCCGCGCAAGGTGTGCTTTCTGCCCGCCAGCGGCAAGGCCATGGTCAAGCGCTTGGCACCGACCCATGCCGACGCCTTTGTCGCGCAGGACCGCGCAGCCGCGCAAAGGGCCCTGCCCACCGCCACCGGCGGCGGTTCGGTCGACCTGTTCTGACACCCACCTCAAAAGAAGCACTACATGGCCAAGACACGGGTGGTGGTGGTGGACGATTCGGCCTTGGTGCGCGGCCTGCTCGCCGAGATCATCAATCGTCAGCCCGACATGGAGTGCGTGGGCGCCGCCAGCGACCCGCTGGTGGCGCGCGAGATGATCCGCAACCTCAACCCCGACGTGATCACGCTGGATGTCGAGATGCCGCGCATGGACGGCATCGACTTCCTGAGCAAGCTGATGCGCCTGCGGCCGATGCCGGTCGTGATGGTCAGCACGCTGACCGAGCGCGGTGCCGAGGTCACGCTGCGCGCTCTGGAATTGGGCGCAGTCGACTTTGTGGCCAAACCCAAGATCGGCGTGGCCGATGGCCTGCGGCAACTGGCCGAGGACATCACCGACAAGGTGCGCAGCGCAGCGCTGGCACATGTGCGGCGATTGCCGCCCGCTGCGGTCGCGCACGCTGGTGGCAGCCCGGGCGCAAGCATCGGCGGTACCGCAACACCGGGTGCCCAAGCCGCGGGCGCCCACGCGCCGCGCCAGGCCGCGCCAGTGGCCGCCCTGGGCCGCCTTTCGACCGAAAAAATCATCTTCATCGGGGCGTCGACCGGCGGCACGGAGGCGACCAAGGAGGTGTTGATGAACCTGCCCGCCGACTGCCCCGCCGTGGTCATCACCCAGCACATGCCGCCGGGCTTCACCAAAAGCTATGCCGCGCGGCTGGACAGCCTGTGCCGCATCCGGGTCAAGGAGGCGGTAGACGGTGATCGCATCTTGCCCGGCCATGCCTATATCGCGCCGGGTGGATTGCACCTGTCGGTCGAGCGCTCGGGCGCCAACTACGTCGCTCGGGTGCGCGACGGCGAGCCGGTCAACCGCCACAAGCCCAGCGTGGAGGTCCTGTTCGACTCCGCTGCCAGGGTGGTGGGCCAAAACGCACTGGGCGTGATGCTGACCGGCATGGGTGCCGACGGCGCCCGTGCAATGAAGACGATGCGTGACGCCGGCAGCTGGAACCTCTGCCAGGACGAAGCCAGCTGCGTCGTCTTTGGCATGCCCCGCGAGGCGATCGCCCACGGCGCCGCGCATGAGGTGCTGCCTCTTCAACGCATCGCACCGGCGCTGGTCGAGCGCCTGCGCAGCACAGTGGGCCACGTGCTGCATCGAGTCTGAAGCCTGGCGCGGACTGCGGCTTTCGGCCTGGTGCGGTGGCTCGTCCCGCCAGATCCAGCGTGCGCTTTGCCATGCGCTGCCGTCGTTCGATAGCCGGCGCCGAATATCGACCGACGGCAGCAGACGTCAACGCGGTCAAAACGGGCCGCGACCGCGAGCGGCCATCACGAGCCGCACCCACCCCTCAGACGCGGCTGCCGAACACCCGCGTTGCGTGGATCCCCAGGCCTTGGGCCACGCTGGCAAAGCGGTCGCCACGCATCACCCGGGCGGCTGGAAACCGCGCAGCAATGCGGTCGGCCAGTGGTTTCAGGCCCGTCGAGCCGCCGGTGAAGTACAGCGCGGTCACCTGGCTGCGGGCCAGACCGGCCTGGGTCAGGGTGTCGTCGGCGGCGGCGGCAATGCGGTCGAAGTCGGCACCGGCTGCATCGATGGCGTCGGTCTCGGCCAGTGTCGTCGCCAGGCCGGCCTCCAGCATCGACAGGTCGATGGTGGCGGCACCCCCCCCGGCGACTGCGATCTTGGCGGCTTCGGCGCGGGCGATCAGGCCGTGGCCCAGGTGCTCGGTGATCACCGTCATCAGCCGGGCGTGCTGGCGCGGGTCGGCGTAGAAGGTTTTCATGCGCGCCAACTCGGCCAAGCGGGCCGGTGTGTAGACGGTGTTGATCAGGTGCCAGGTGGCCAGGTCGAAATAGGCCCGGCTGGGCACCTCGCGGCCGGTCGGGCCCAGCGCGCGGTAGCCGCAGGTGGGCAGGATGCGGGCCAGCTCGATGTGGCGGTCGAAATCGGTGCCGGCGATGTGCACGCCGTGGTTGGCCAGGATGTCTTGCTTGCGGTCGGTGCGCTTGCGCTGCTCCGGGCCCACCCGCACCAGCGAGAAGTCGGACGTGCCGCCGCCGATGTCGGCCACCAGCACCACCTGCTCGCAGTCCACCGTGGTCTCGTAGTCCAGCGCTGCGGCGATCGGCTCGTACTGGAAGCTGACGTCGGAGAACCCCACCGCCCGGGCGGCCTGGGTCAGCGCGGCCTGGGCGGCCGCGTCGCGCTCAGGGTCGTCATCGACAAAAAACACCGGCCGGCCCAGCACCACCCGCGTCAGCGCATGGCCGGCGTCGCGCTCGGCCAGGGTCTTGAGGTGACGCAGGTAGCCGCTCACCACGTCCAGATACCGCACGCCGCGCCCACCGCCCACGTCGGTGGACTGGGTCGCCAGGGTGGAGCCCAGGATGCTTTTCATCGACCGCATCAGGCGGCCCTCGATGCCTTCGACATAGGCTGCCACCGCCGCCCGGCCGTAGTGGCGGTGCGGCTCCTGGTGGGCGGACAGGCCCTCTACCGCGTAGAACACGGCGGTGGGCATGGTGCGTTGGCCGGGCTCCAGCTCGACCAAGCGCACGCCGGGCTTGCCGCCAGCGGTATTGGGCAGCGCGATGGCGGAGTTGGAGGTGCCGAAATCGATGGCGCAGACGGCGGACATGGGCGGGGTGCGCCCGGGGCGCAGGGACAGGTCGAAGGGGCGCGATTTTAGGGGGACGCCACACGCATCTCCGCGCGCCTGGCACATGCCTGTCAGGCGCGGCCCAGCGCTGCCAACCAGTCCTGCAGCAGCGCCGTAACCGCCTGCGGCTGCTCCCAGGTCAGCATGTGGCCACATTCGGGCAGCAGGTGCAACTCCGCCTGCGGTAGGGCCGCCGCGATCTCGCGGGCGCACTCGGGCGGGGTGAGCTGGTCGTCCTCACCCCCCACCACCAGCACAGGGCAGCTGATGTCCGGCAGCGTGGGCCGTAAATCGGTGCGTGCCATCACCGCGCGGTTTTGCCGGATCAGGCCCTTGACACCCGCACGTTGCACCATCGCCAGGTAGTCCTCGGTCAGCCCGGCGGCGTGCCGGCTGTGGAACGCAAACAGCGCATTCGCGCGGATCAGCGGCTCGACCCGGCCCTGCTCGAACTCGACGATCGCCTGCCTGCGCAGCGCGACCACTGCCGGGGTATCGGGCCGGGCGGTGCTGCCCAGCACCGCCAGTCCACGCACCCGGTCGGGCGCCTGGCGCCGGGCCTCCAGCGCCAGCATGCCCCCCAGCGAGCAACCGGCCAGCACCAGCGCGCCGGGATGCTCGGCCAGCAGCAGGGCGGCCATCGCCGGCAGGCTGTCAGCGCGGGCATGCACATCCGCCACCACCGGCCGGTGCGCAGCCAAGGCAGGCGTTTGGTGGCGCCAGAGAGCGGCATCGCAGGCCAGGCCGGGCAACAGGATCAAGGTGCTCATCGCTGGCAGTTTGACAGGCTCAGCGGTCAACGCGGGGCTGCGGCCGGCGCGCGCGGCCGGGCTGACCTGCGCCATCGGCATCCCATTGCTGGCGGGCGACTGCCTGATGGCGGTGGTGGTGATGTTCTGTGGTGACGATGCCGCGCACGCCGGTGCGATCGAGCGGTGGCGCAATGACCCGGCGCTGTCGCCCGACATGACCCCGGCTGACGCCTGCTACGGCACCACCGCCGAGGCGTTTGAGTGCATCGCTCGGCCTGTCCATCCCCTGCACCCAGACCGGGCCCGACACCTGGGTGTTGGCCTTCCTGTTGGCGCTGGGCACACGGCTGGCGCGCCGCATCGAGGTCTGGCTGCCCGACATCCACCGCACCGCGCTGCACCGCGTGGCCGGTTTTTGCGAGGTGCTGGGCAAGCTGTCGCCAGGCGACGCCGAGCGGTCGATCCGGCGCGGTGCCAGCACGATCGGCCAGACGATGGTGACCGGCATCCCGGCCATCAGCCACCATGCCTGCGACGAGCCCGGCGACCTGGGCGCGTCGGCCACGGCGGCTGGCCTGCAGGTGCTGCTGGCCAGGCCACTGCTGCGCGATGGCCGGCTGCTGGCAGTGATCGGCTGGTATTTCTAGCCGTACCCGTCAAGTTTGGCGGGTGTGTCGCCCAGCGCACAGACCCGCAGGCAGCCCCGGTGTACAACCACAATTTTTAGGAGCCTTCAATGAACACACGCCTTATCACCACCCTCGCTGCCTCGGTCCTGATCAGCCTGACGCTCGGCGCTTGCAGCGGCATGTCCGCCCGTGACACCAATACCGCCACAGGCGCGGTCCTCGGCGGTGCCGCTGGCGCCATCCTGACCGGCGGCAGCACGGCCGGTACCGTTGGCGGTGCGGCGGTGGGCGGGGTCATCGGCAACAAGATGGACCCGAACAAGAAGTAAGCCCACCCGGTCGGGCCAACCGCTGCCCGGCCTGACAGAACCGGTCAGGTCGGGCCGGGCCGGGCTGGCCACAGCTCAGCGCCGCTGCGACACCGGCCCGGTGGCCACCACCCGCATCAGCGGCAACATCGGCGACGGTGCGGTGATGCGGGCATCAAACGGGTGAGACACCGTGCCCACCGCGGCCAGGATGCGGCGTACGTAGTCGCGCGTCTCGGCGTAGGGCGGCACGCCCCGGTAACGCTCAACCGCCCGCTCGCCGGCGTTGTAGGCCGCGGCCACCAGCATCACATCGCCCTCGAAGTAGGCCATCAGCCAGCGCAAATAGGCCATGCCGCCGCGGATGTTCTGGGCCGGGTCCATCAGGTTGCGCACCTTGAAGCGCGCCGCCGTGTCCGGGATCAGCTGCATCAGCCCTTGGGCCTGTTTGGGCGACACCGCGTTGGGATTGAAGTTGCTTTCGGTCGCCATGATCGCCAGCACCAGTTGCGGGGTGAGCTGGTAGTCGGGCGCGATCAGCCGCACATAGTTGACGATCGGCGTTGGCGCGTTGGCCGGCAGCGGTGGCGCGGCGGCAGCCGCTATTTGGGCAGCAGTAGGGGCGCCTGCACTGGCGCCAGTTTGTCCCGGTCGGCCCGGGCGGGTGGCAGACAGGGCCACCAGCGGTGGCGGCTTGGGGGCTTCTATGGCTGGCGGGTGCAGGCAGGGCGGCGGCGCGCCCAATGGCGTGCCCATGCTGGCGGCGATGCGCTGGGCTTGCGGCAGACCTTGCTCGGCCGCGGCGTGGAACAGGTGCGCGGCTTGCGCATCGTCGCGCTCGATGCCGCGGCCGTTGGTCAGCATCCAGGCCAGGCTGAACTGGGCCTCGGCGTCGCCCTGCTGGGCGGCCTGGCAGTACAGCGTGGCAGCGCGCGCGGGATCCCGTGGTGAGCCGTTTTCACCATGCTCCAGCGCCTGCGCCTCTTGTCGCCAGCGCTGCACCTGGGCCGGTACCACCTGGGCCAGCGGCGGCCGGGGTGCAACCAGCGGCGCGGGCAACGCCGCCAGGCTGGCTGCCAGTTGCTCGTCGAGCGGCAGTGACTGTGCCTGCGTCAGGCCAGGCGCCAACGCCGCCAGGGCGACCAACGGCGCCAGCAGCCGCGCGCCCGACCGCAATTGCGCTGCGCGGCGCGCCGTCCAGCGTTGCCACACACCCCCACAAGCCGCCACTTGGCGGGCAGTCTGGCGGTGGGGCGGGCGGGCGGGCGGATGCAGTGCGGACAACGGGTGATCGATCGGGAGGTGGCGTTGCAATGTAGCGCCGTAGCGCTGGCACTGCGACGACAGGCCGCCCACACTTGAGGGGGTTGCAGGGCGCGCACCCGGGCAGCACGCGACTTTGTTCACAGACACGCAGCGCAAGAGCCGCATCAACAGCCGCCGCTGGCCCGCTGGCCCGCTGCACGCAGCGCCTAGACTGGGCCACCCGACCGTCCGGCGACCACTGCCGGTACCGGGTAAGGCCACCCCGACACCCCAACGAGACATTGACATGACCCGCGACACCAGCCAATGGCGCTTCGAGACCCAATCCGTGCACGCAGTCTACACGCCCGAGGCCACCACCCATGCGGTGGCGGTGCCGATCTACCAGACCGTGGCCTACTCGTTTGACAGCGCCCAGCACGGCGCCGACCTGTTTGATTTGAAGGTGGCCGGCAACATCTACACCCGCATCATGAACCCGACCCAGGCGGTGCTGGAGGAGCGGGTGGCGGCGCTGGAGGGCGGCATCGCCGCGCTGGCGGTGGCGTCGGGCCAGGCGGCCGTGACCTACGCCATCCAGACGATCGCCGAGGCGGGTGACAACATCGTCTCCAGCAGCGCGCTGTACGGCGGCACCTACAACCTGTTTGCCCACACCTTGCCGCAGTACGGCATCGGCACCCGTTTTGCCGACTACCGCAACCCGGCCAGCTTCGAGCCGCTGATCGACGCCCAAACCAAGGCGATCTACTGCGAGAGCCTGGGCAACCCGTCGGGCAACATCACCGACATTGCCGCGCTGGCCGCCATCGCGCACCGCCACGGTATCCCGCTGATCGTCGACAACACCGTGCCCAGCCCGTATTTGTGCCGGCCGTTCGAGCATGGCGCCGACATCATCGTGCACTCGCTCACCAAATACCTGGGCGGCCACGGCACCAGCATCGGCGGGGTAATCGTCGATTCGGGCAAGTTCCCATGGGCCAACTACCCCGAGCGCTTCAAGCGCCTCAATGAGCCCGACGTCAGCTACCACGGCGTGGTCTACACCCAGGCGCTGGGTGCTGCGGCCTACATCGGCCGGGCACGGGTGGTGCCGCTCCGAAACATGGGCGCGGCGATCTCGCCGTTCAACGCGTTCTTGATCCTGCAGGGCATCGAGACCCTGGCGCTGCGCATGGACCGGATCTGCGCCAACACGCTGGTGGTGGCGCAGCACCTGCAGGCACACCCCAAGGTCGGCTGGGTCAACTACGCCGGGCTGGCCGGGCACCCCGACCATGCGCTGGCGCAGTCGATGATGGGCGGACGGGCCTCGGGCCTGCTCACTTTTGGCGTCAAGTCGGGCGCCGGTGAGGGCCGGGCCGCGGGCGCACGCTTCCTGGACGCGCTGCAGCTGTTCACCCGGCTGGTCAACATCGGCGACGCCAAATCGCTGGCCACCCACCCGGCGTCCACCACCCACCGCCAGCTTACGCCGGACGAGTTGGCCAAGTCAGGCGTGACCGAGGACACGGTGCGGCTGTGTGTGGGCATCGAGCACATCGACGACCTGCTGGCCGACCTGGACCAGGCGCTGGCGGCGGTGTAGCCCGCGCGGCTTTGCACGCCGGCAGGCCGGCGCAGGCCCCGGCCGGGGTGGGCGCAACAGCGGCGCTTACCGGACTGCGGCAGTACCGCAAGGCCATCTCCGGAGCGTCCGATGACGCGGCACGGCCAACCGATCGCGGCACGGTCCCCAGGCGCAATCGCCGCCGTGCCATGGTCCGATCTGTCGCAGGACAACACACGACGACGCATGCGATCGGGCCAGTCCTCGGGCAGTCTTCGGCGCTGGGCCGTAGCTGATGGCGTTATCGACCCTGTTTTCAGGTGCGGCCGGGTCGACCGGCTTGTTCCTGGGTTTTGCCTGGCACACCGAACCGGAGGACGCGGCCACAAAACGCAGGGTTGACAGCCCTGCTGTGACCGGCCTCGATCATGGCCAAGCTGCGTCTCAGCGCGCCGGCGGCAGGCGCGTCTCGGTGACCGCCGCATTGACCATGTTGCGCAGCACCGACCGGTAGGGCACGCGTTGCCGGGGGCTTTGCATCATGAAGACGACAAACAAGTCTTGCGCCGGGTCGACCCACATGTAGGTACCGCCGGCGCCGCCCCAGTAGTACTCGCCGGGTGAGGCCGGGTAAGCCGCCTCGCCCGGGCTGGTGCGCACCGCAAACCCCAGGCCAAAGCCATAGCCTGGGCCGGGCAGGTAGAGCGGCGTCTTGAGCACGGCCGGGTTGAGGTGGTCGGTGGTCATGAAGGCCAGCGTGGCCGGGCTGAGGTAGCGCTTGCCGTCGAGTTGCCCGCCGTTGCGCAGCATCAGTAAAAATCGGGCGTAGTCGGGCGCGCTGCTGACCAGGCCACCGCCGCCTGACTCCATCGGCATGACCTGGCGCGGGTCGAACACCGGCGCGTTGACACCGATCGACCGGTCGTCTGGCCAGGGCTCGGCAATGCGGGCCTGGCGCACCGGGTCGGACACATAAAACGAGGTATCCGTCATGCCCAGCGGGTCCAGCAGCCGGGTTTTCAGGTGCGCAAAAAGCGGCTGGCCGCTGGCGACCTCGATGACCCGGCCCAGCACGTCGGTCGAGTTGCTGTAGTCCCAGGTGCTGCCGGGCTGGTAGGCCAGCGGCATCTGGGCGATGCGGTCGGCAAACTGAGCAATGGTCTGGTTGCCACCGGCGCTGATGTTGGCGTCCTGGTAGGCCTTCTTGACCAGGCCGTCGCCGAAAAAGCCATAGGTCAGGCCCGAGGTGTGGCGCAGCAGGTCGTGCACTGTCATGGCTCGGCGCGGTGCCACCAGATCCAGCGACTTGTTGCCCTGCGCGTCGGTCTTTTCGACGCCCACCTTGACATTGGCAAAGGCCGGAATGTAGCGCGCCACCGGCGCTTCCAGCAGCAGCCGGCCGTCTTCGACCAGCATCATCGCGGCCACGCTGACGATTGGCTTGGTCATCGAGTAGATGCGGAACAGGTCGTCGGTTTTCATCGGCGCCGGGCTGGCCGGGTCGCGCTGGCCCACCGCGTCGAGATAGGCCAGCTTGCCACCACGCACCACCATCACCACCGCGCCCGGGATGCGCTTGGCCGCGACCTCGGTGCGCAGCCAGTCGCCAATGGCGGTCAGGCGTTGCGGTGACAGGCCCACCTCGGTGGGTTTGACGATCGGCAGGCCCTGAGCGGGCGTCGGCGTGGCCAGCGTCAGCATGCACAGCGTAGACAGAGCCACGGCCACGCTGCGGCGGCGGGCGCCGAGGGGGATCAGCTTGCGTTCAAGGGTCATGAGAGGGGTCTGTGCTGGGGTTCGGAGGGCCGCACAAAGTCTATGTCCTGACCCGGGTCATGCCATCGGGGATGACCAGCGGCGACAATGGATCGATGACCTCGTTGCTTGTGATCCGCCACGGTGAAACCCACTGGAACCGCCAGCACCGTTTTCAGGGCCAGATCGACGTGCCGCTCAACGAATTGGGCCTGGAGCAGGCGCGCCGCTTGGGCCAACGTCTGGCGGACGAGCCGCTTGACCTGATGATCGTCAGTGACCTGCAGCGCGCACGCCAGACCGCGCAGGCGGTGGCCGATGTGCAGGGCCGGGTGTCTTCGAACTCGCCGCTGATCGAGCCGCTGTGGCGCGAGCAGGGCTTTGGCATCCTCGAAGGCCTGGACGTGCCGACGATCAAGCAGCGCCATGCCGATCTGTGGGCGCAGTGGTTGCGCCACGAAGCCGACTACGCGCTGCCACAAGGCGGTGAGAGCAACGTCGCCTTCCATGCCCGGGTGATGCAAGCGCTGCAAGCCTTGCTGGCGCGGCATGCCGGCCGGCGGGTGGCGGTGGTCACCCACGGCGGCGTGCTCGACATGCTCTGGCGTACCGCGATGGCCCTGCCGCTGGGCGGCCCACGCGAATGCGATATCCCCAACACCGGCATCAACCGGCTGCGCTGGACCGACGGCCGCTTGCACATCGAGCAGTGGGCTGACGACGCCCACCTGGCCGGCCTGCCGCCGCAGCCCAGCACGGTGCAGGCACGCATTCCGGCGGTGGATCCGGACGTTGCGGCGCAGTAGCGGCCAGGCTCAGCCTGGCCGCAGGTAGCTCGACTGCCCACTCAGTCTGCCGCCAACGCCGGCAGACTCAACCCGCCGTACACCGCGTGCAGGCGGCGCCGCAGCCGCTGTGATTGCGGTTGGCGGTTGGCCTGGGCTTGCAGCAGGTTCTGCACTGCGGCCAATTGGCCGGCGCGCTGCAAGGCGTCGAGGTGCAACTGCTCAAACAGGTCCCGCTGGGCATGGCTGCCGCCAATGCTGGCCAGACCGGGCAATGCCGCGCCCAACGCGTCGGCGGCGGCCGGCCAGTCGGCCAGCGCGGGGTTGCGCACACCACGCGCATGGGCCAGCAGGCCGTGCGCAGCGGGCACGGCCACGCGCTGCCAGGCGGCACGGGTGGTGGCTGGCGCCTGCGCCGCAAAGCGCCCGATGTTGGTCAGCAGCGCCTGGGCCTCGGGCCGGCCGGCCCGCGCCAAGCCGTACAGGTATTGCAGGTCCAGAAAAGGTTGGACCTGATCGGCCGTGCGCCCCGTCAGATGGTCGGCCAGCTCGTCCCAGCGATCGCCCACCGCCAAGCCGGCCAGCTCCAGCCGGGCCAGCAAGGACACCGCGCCGACTTGGTCTTGCGAGTAGCGCTTGTCCAGGCCCCAGACCTGCTCGTCATACAGGCGCAGCGCTGCGGCGTCGTCGCCCAGCTCGATCTGGAACAGCGCCAGGTGCCACCAGTTGTGGCCGCGCATGAAGGACGTCAGCCCGACCCATTGGCTGCTGGCCTGCTGCAAAAACGCCGCGCCCTCGGCCAGCCGGCCGTCGGTCAGCATCACATGCGCCAGCGCATGCTGGGCCCAGGGCTCGGCCGCTTGCATGGCCAGCGCGGTGCGGGCATGGGCCTCGGCCTGGCTCAAGCGGTGGCATTGCTCGTAGCCAAAGGCCAACAGGCCATGCAGCGCCGCCACATCCGGCGCTGCGGGCAGGGCGTGCAGCGCCAGCCGCAGCATCGTGGGTGCGTCGCCCAAGTTGAAGGCGTGGTACTGGCCGAGCTTGATCGCCACCAGGTCGCGTGGATGCTGCTGCGCCAGCACCTCGTGCTGCGCCAGCGCCGCACCGATGTCGCCCGCCACCCAGTGCGCCACGGCGGCGGCAAACTGGCGCTCACGCTCGGTGGCCGGCAGCGCCGCTGCCGCTGCGCGTGCCAGGTGCCCACGCGCCTTGGGCGGGCCGGCCGGCGATTCACTGAACATCCACAGCACGGCTGCACAGGTCTGCACGGTCAGGCTGTGGTCGGTCTCGGCCGCGGGCAGGATCGCCAGGATACTGGGCCGATAGCCGAGAAAGCCGCAGGCAAAGCCGGCCACCGCCGCCGCGCTGGCCTCGTGCTGCAGCGTGATCGCGTTGCCGAAGGGGTCTTGCGCGGGCACCACAGCGTTCATCACACCGCCCTGCTCAAGCCCAGCTCAACGCCGCCAGGTCGTTGGCAAAAATAGGCATGTCGGTCCACATGCCCTTCAGCCGGGCGCTGGCCACCGTGATCCAGGTGGGCTGGTAGAGGTAAGCGGCCACCGCGTCGTCGGCCACCAGGCGCTGGGCATCGGCCATCAATTTCAGGCGCTGGGCACTGTCGGCGGTGCTGCTGATCTGCGCCCACAGCGCGTTGAACTGGGCCGACTCGTAGTTCCAGTAGTACCCCGGCCGGGCAAAGTTGCCAAAGTCCAGCGGTTCGACATGGCTGATGATCGTCAGGTCGTAGGCTTTTTGGGCGTACACGCCTGAGAGCCACTGCGCCCATTCCACGCTTTCTTGCTTGGCCGCGATGCCGACCTTGGCCAGCATCGCCGCGATCACCTCGCCGCCCTGGCGGGCGTAGGGCGTGGGCGGCAATTTGAGGCTCAGCGCCAGCGGGCTGCTGACGCCGGCCTCCTTGAGCAGTGCACGGGCTTTGTCGGGGTTGTAGGCGTTGTCGGCGGTCAGGTCGACATAGCCCGGCGCGCCGGGCACGTAGAAGCTGCCGATCGGCGTGCCAAAGCCGTCGGCCACCGCGTCGACCACCTGCTTGCGGTCGATGGCCATCGCAATGGCCCGGCGTACGCGCACGTCGTCCAGCGGCTTTTTCTTGTTGTTGATCGCGACGATGGTCTTGGCGCGCGAGCCGCCCACCAGCACCTGAAAGCGCTTGTCGGCCTTGAACTGCGACAGCGAGCGCGCTGCTGACACCCGCGGGAACAGGTCCACATCGCCCGCCAGCAAGGCCGCCACCTGGGCGGCGGCGTCGCTGATGAAGCGGATGGTGACGCGCCGCAGCGCCACCGATTTGGCATCGCGAAAGCCATCCCAGCGCGTCAGCACCAGGTTGCTGCCCTTGGTCCAGCTCTCCAGCCTGAACGGGCCGGTGCCCACCGGCTGGGTGTGGTTGCTGGCCGCGCTCTTGGGCTCAACGATCACCGCCGTCGCCTGGCCGAGTTGGAACAGCAAGTCGGGGTTGGTGTTCTTCAGCGTGATCACCACCGTCAGGTCGTCGGTGGCGCTGAGGTTGACGATGTTGGCAAACACCGCCTTGTCCTTGTTGGTCGAGTCGGCGGCGGCGGCACGCTCCAAGCTGAACTTGACGCTGGCGGCGTTGAAGGGCTCGCCGTTCTGGAACTTGACACCCGGGCGCAGCTTGAAGGCCCAGGTCTTGTTGTCCGGCGTCACGGTCCAGCTCTGCGCCAGCAGCGGCGCGATGCTGGAGTCGCTGCGGATCTTGGTCAGCGTCTCCAAAACGTTGTACTGCACCACCTCGGCAATGGCTGCGGCGGCGCCGGCGGTCGGGTCCAGGCCGGGCGGCTCCAGCGTCATCGCCAGCACCAGCGTGTCTTTCTTGGGCTGCGCCAGCGCGAAGCCGGGCGCCAGGCTGGCGGCCAGTGGGGCGATGAGCGCGGTGCGGCGGCGGATCATGGGCGGCTCCGGGTCGGGGGTGCAATGCGGTTGTGGCATGGTAGCGAAGCTGCCGGGCGACGCCTGCGGCGCTGGGTGCCGCGCGGCGGCGGCCTCGGGGCAGCGCTCAGCCCGGCGCCGCGCTCAGCCCGGCGCCGGGCTGCCTTGGCCCAGCAAGGCGCCCATGCCCGCCAGCACCCGCTCGATCAGCACCCAGTCGGGCGGTATTTGCTGGTCCAGCACCAGCTGCGCAAGGCCATGCACCAGCGCCCAGGCGTGCAGTGCCAGGGCCTTGCGCTCGGCGGCCGGGCGGCCCGGGGGCACGAGCCGGTCGATGTCGTCGCGCAGGCCGCGCAGGGCGGCCGATTGCCGGGACGGGTCGGCGTCCAGCAGGTCCTCGGTCGCGGCATGGCTGAAGATCAGCCGAAACAGCACCGGTTGCCCTGCGGCAAACCGCACATAGGCCATGCCGCTGGCCAGAAAACCGGCCGCACCGCCACCCGCCTGGGCGCTGGCCTGTTGCTGCGACACCGCCAGCCGGGCCAGCCCAGCACCGGCCAGCGCGGCTTTGAGCGCCTGCTTGTCGGGGAAATGCCGGTAGATGGCGGTGGGGCTCACGCCCACCTCCCGCGCCAGCTCACGCAGGCCCAGATCGTCCTCGGCGCGGGTCTCGATCAGGCGCAGCCCGGTGTCGATCAGCGCCTGGCGCAGATCGCCGTGGTGGTAGGGCCGCGCGGTCTGGTCCTGGAGGTCGGAGGGATTCATGTTGACACTGTAATCATTGCCGGGCAAGATGTGATCATTGTCAACATTATCCCGCCAACCGAGGATCACCATGGCCAACCTGATCGAAACTGCGCTGCGCAAAACTGTCACCCAGGGCGTGTTGAAGCTCGCTGACTTCAACCGCCGGCGCATGCCCGAGTTGGCCAGCCCCAACCCTTTCCTGACCGGGCTGAACGCACCAATGCACCAGGAGCTGACCTTGACCGAACTGGCGGTGACCGGCAGCCTGCCCGCGGCGCTGGATGGCCGCTACCTGCGCATCGGCCCCAACCCCATCGTGCCGCCCAACGGCGCCAGCCACCATTGGTTTGTGGGCGACGGCATGGTGCACGGCGTGCGCTTGCAAGGCGGCCGGGCGCTCTGGTACCGCAACCGCTGGATCCGGTCCAACGCCGTCAGCCGGGCGCTGGGCGAGGCGCCTGCGCCGGGTCCGCGCCAGCGCAGTGACACCGTCAACACCAATGTGCTGAGCCATGCCGGCAAGACCTGGGCGCTGGTCGAGGCTGGCGGCAACCCGGTTGAACTGGGCGACGAGTTGCAGACCATCGCGCACAACCCGTTCGAGGGCAGCCTGAAAGGCTCGTTCACAGCCCATCCGCACCGCGACACGGCCACCGGCGAGATGCATGCGATCTGCTACGAGGGCACCGACCCGAACACCATCCGCCATGTGGTGGTCGGCACCGATGGCCGGGTGCGGCGCGAGGAGCCGATCGCCGTCAAGCACGGCCCCAGCATCCACGACTGCATGATCACGCCGCAGTACGTGATCGTGCTGGACTTGCCGGTCACGTTCTCGATGCCGGCGCTGGTGGCGGGCTACACCTTCCCCTATGCCTGGAACCCGGCGCACCGGGCGCGGGTGGGCGTGCTGCGCAAGGACGCCCCGGGCAGCAGCATCGTCTGGTGCGAGGTCGAGCCCTGCTATGTGTTCCACCCCTGCAACGGTTTTGAGAACCCCGACGGCACGGTCACGCTCGACGTGGTGGCGCATGCCACGATGTTCCAGGACAGCCCGCTCGGCCCCAGCGCCAAGGCCTCGGCCTTCGAACGCTGGACGGTCAACCCGGCCACGCAAAAAGTGGTGCGCCGGGTGATCGACGCCACCGCGCAAGAATTTCCCCGCCAGGACGAGCGCCGCCTGGGTCAGCCCT
>JANMXG010000467.1:0-2598 GCA_031394235.1 Betaproteobacteria bacterium | reverse complement strand
CCCATTGGCCCGCCGGGTGCAAACCGTGCTGGCAGACACCGGTGGCGGCCGCAGCGACCCGATCTTCGTCGACTGGCTGCAACGCCTGTTGCAGATCGCCGGGCCCGACGAAAGCGACGACAGCGGCCTGGAGCCCGGTGCCACGCCAGCCGACGGCGAACTGGCCGCCGCGGACGCTGCGCTGCCAGCGCTGGCCGAGCCCCTGACCCGCAAGGAAATCCGCGTGCTGCAACTGCTGGCCGAGGGCTACAGCAACGGCGCGATGGCTGAAAAGCTGTTCGTCAGCGACAGCACCGTGCGCACCCACCTGCGCAATATCAACATGAAGCTCAACGCCCGCAGCCGCACCCAGGCGGTGGCCATCGCGCGCCGGCTTGGCGTGATGGCGTGATGCTGCGCTGGCGCACCCGGCAGCGGCGGGCTACAGTTTGAAGCCCAGCGCTGGCGCTGGGCCGTCAAGTGACGGCCAAACCACCGGTCGCGCCGCCACCGGCTTCAGACTGAATCCTGCAACTGCGGTGACTGGAAAATGCACGATCTACTGTCCGCCCATGGCCATACCGCCAAAAATCGCACCGAAATCGAGGCCAGCACCCACTGCGGCTGCTTTTACTGCGCAAAGGTGTTCTCGCCGTCCGATATCGTGGCGTGGGCCGGCTTGGAATTGATCGACCTGGACTTGCCGGAGGCGGCCCAGGCCGAAACCGCGCTGTGTCCGCAGTGCGGCAGCGAGTCGGTGATCGGGGACAAGTCCGGGTTTCATATCAGCGTCAAATTCCTCAACCGCATGCACGAGGCCTGGATTGCAAGAACCATCGTCTACAAGCCGGACGCCAAGAAATAGGGTCGGGGCGCGACAACCCTGAGCCAATTGCCCGCGTCCACCCATCCCCAGTTGCTGAGGGTTGACCGACTGGCGCGCCGGCCGGGCAAGCGGTTCTGGCGCCAGGACAGTCTGGCGGCACGGCGCTTCGGCAACAAACTCAACCCCCTTGAAGGCCGATCGGTACCCCGTGAACTTCCCTCAATCGCATCCTTCCGACCGGCGCAAAAATGACCGGCAGCCGTTCAGGACAGCGGCAAACTTGGGCCTGCCAGACGGGCGGGTCATAGCCGCCAGAACCCTGGACATCGGCATGGGCGGTGCGGGGGTTGTTTGCGACCTGAATATTCCTGTCGGCACCTTGATCGTGACGGTCATGCGCATGCCCGCCCGTCCAAGCGGTAGCGCTTTGTTCGAGGCCTTGGCCTCGGTTGCGAGTTGCACTTTGGCTGGCAGCGAAAATGGCTTTCGGGTGGGTCTGGAGTTCAATTCCTTGAGTTCGGCGGCCACAAGCGCCCTGGCAGGTGTCTTGAACTGAGGACCGGTGCGCTTCGGCGTCCAGTGGCGGCGCACCGGACCTGTTGGGCGCACTGGCGGGCTGCGCAGTGCGGCCTGGTTTGGCCCAAGCTATCCGGCTGATTGCCAGAAGCGCTGGTGCAGCGCAGCGATGTCAGGCTCAACCTCGGGCACCGGTCCGATCACCTCAATCGGCTTCTGGCCGCTGCCAAACACTTGGCGGCAGGGCAGGTCCAGCGTCGGGTTGTCTGGATGGGCGCCGGTGATCGCCCGCAGCGCCGCCTCGCTCATGCCATAGACCACCCGACCGATGTGCGCCCAGTACTGGGTGCCAGCGCACATGGCACAGGGCTCGACCGTGGTGTAGAGCGTGCAGCCCCACAGCTCGGCCGGGGTCCAGCGCCGCGCGGCCTCGCGCGCCAGCACGCTTTCGGCGTGGTTGACCGCATCCACATTGCCCTGGGTCAGCCAGACCGTCTCGTGGTCGGGGCCGACCAGCAGCGCACCAAACGGATGGTGGCCGCTGCGCAGCGCCGCCTCGGCCACGGCGTTGGCCTGGCGCAGGTGGCGGACCTGTTGGTCCGGGCCGGGCGGCGTGGGCGTGGGCGTGGGGTCGGTCATGGGGGCCACGGGCTTATTTCCAGGCAAACAACGGCTGCTCGAAATGGGCCACCCGGGTATTGCGGCCCAGCACGCAGACCTCGCGAAACTGGGAAAGCAAGGCCGCGGTGGGCGCGGCGATCCAGTTGTCGCCCACCGGCATCTTCAGCACCGGGTGCTCGCTGCCGGCCAGCGGCTCCAGGATAGGTGCGTCCGCGCGCAAGAACTCGGCCACCGGGATGCGGTGGATGCTGGCCACCTCGGCCGGGTTGGGCTTGAGCTGCCGCGCCGCACCGGCCCACAGCACCACCGGCGTGATGGCATAGCCCGAGCGGGTGATGAAGGTGTCGAGCCGGCCCAGCACGTCGGTGGGCGTGAGTTGCAGGTTTACCTCTTCCTGCAGCTCGCGCAGCGCGGTTTGTTCGGGCGTCTCATCGCCGTCGATGCGTCCGCCCGGCAACGCCCACTGGCCGGCATGGCCGCGCAGGCTCTTGGCGCGGCGGGTCAGGATGAGCGCCGCCTCGGTGCTCCAGTGGCCGTTGCGTTGCAGGCCGCGCTGCAAACCCCAAATCGCCGAGCCCGGGCCCTCGTCGGTGATGACCAGCGCCACGGCGGCGCGCTTCAGGCCGGTCTCGTCGGGCGCGTGGTGCGACCAGCCG
>JANMXG010000466.1:0-30778 GCA_031394235.1 Betaproteobacteria bacterium | reverse complement strand
GCCACCGGCAATCTGCGCGTCCAGCAGCGCCAGCAGGTCGGCCAAGCGGAAGTCTTCCAGCACCCGTTCGCCTATGGCCGGGAAGACGTGTCGGGTGAACTGTTCCAGCACGTACTGCCCGCTGTCCTTGCGGCCGATGCGCTTGCCGTCGGCCCGAACCAGCGGCTGCAACTCGGTCGCCCGCCACTGGTCGAAGACCTGCCGCACTGTCTTGCGCCGCAGGTTTTCCGCCTCGGCCGCAGCGGCGGCGGCTTCAAGCTGGCGCTGGTCGTGGGCGATGCGCTGCCGTTCGGTTTCGGCGGCTTGCTGTTCATCTTGCCGCTTCTGTTCCGCCTGCATCACCGGGTCGATGCCGTCGGTCACCAGCGCCCGCAGTTGGCCGGCGCGGCGTTTGGCTTCCTCCAGTGAGGCGTCCGGGAACCCGATCACGCCCTGGGCGTCGTCAGCCCACAGTTGCGTGCGGACCTGCTTGCCAGACACGGGGCTCTTGAAGCGGAAGACCCAGAAGGCGCCGCTGTCGATGCTGCGCAGATACAGGCCCTTGCCCGCGCGCAGTTGTTCGCCCGCCTTGGCCTTGCGGGACCACACCAGCACCTCCCGGTGACTTATCCCGATGTCGTGCCGCGTGCCTGTCTCGATGCCCATGAATGCCCCCCTGAATTGCCAGCCAGTCGGCTTCTGGCAATTTTCTGGCAATTCGGTTCAGGATTCAAGTGGACGTTGCCAGCACTCCTAGGACAGTCAACAATGCTAAGTTGTTGATGTTTATACATTTCCATTGTTGGGCCAGATGGCAACGGAAGGCATAAAACATGGTTTTTATTGAATGGGGTGCAAGGGGTAGCGAGTTCGAATCCCGCCGTCCCGACCATTTACTGTTTCATATCAAAGGGTTAGCGCCGCAAGGGGCTGACCCTTTGGACTTTCTGGCCGCACTTTTGGACCCGTTGCCGTCTGTTGACGGGCCGTTGACTGCATATGGTTTGCGTCGTCTACAAGGCCGACGAACCCGGACGCCTGCACGGCATACCATTTGGGGACAACAATCGAACCACTGCCAGACCGGGCAGGCATTGTGTTTTAGAAAGCAAGACGCCGACATGACTAACGATCCACGCTGCTGCGGCAGCGGTACCTGTATCGTGGACCCCGCAGGCCGTTGTTGGTGCGGACAACAGTGGGATGGGCAGAAGATGTGCACCGCACCGCTTGCAGACCGCCCAACCGCGAACGAATCCGCAGGTGAGGTCACTGCCAAGCCGGATGACACCTAAGCGCTGAGTTTGATGGCCGCGCAGGGGCGCGAACTCGTCAGAACAACTGGCCCTGACCAACTGGCGCGCTGTCTTTGGCGCGCTTTGCGGCCGGTTCAGCCGCGGTCGACCTGGGAAGACCACTTTTTCGCGATCCATGTTTGTGCTGGATGGCATCCGCCTCGGCGCGTACGTCGGCGGCTTTGCGCAGGCCATACAAGCGCTGCTTGGCGGCGGCCAGCGCCACGCGCTCGTCCACGACAGGCTGGGCGTAGGCAGGCGTGTCGATCTCAGGCACCCAGCAGCGCACAAAGCTGCCCTGCGGGTCATGATCGCGGGCCTGCTTGGCGGGTGAGTAGATGCGCAGTGTGTTGATGCCTGTCGTGCCGGACTGCATCTGCATCTGGCTCCAGTGAATGCCCGGCTCGAAATCCAAGAACTGGCGTGCCAGAAAAAGGCCCGGCTCACGCCAATGCAGCCACAGGTGGTACGCGGCAAAGCTCACCAGCATCGCGCGCATGCGGAAATTGATCCAGCCCGTGGCGCGCAGTTGCCGCATGCAAGCGTCGACCATCGGGTAGCCGGTGCGCCCTTCGCACCAGGCCTCGAAGACTTCACGGTTCCAGGGCGCTTCGCACAGGCCGTCACCCGGACGCAGCCCATCATGGCTGCGAGAGAAATTTCGCCACTCGATGGCCGGTTCGTCTTCCAGCTTCTGCATGAAGTGGCAGTGCCAGCGCAGGCGACCGGCAAAGCCGCGCAGCGCGTGCGCAAGGCTGCGGTCGTCGGTGGTCCATATGGTGGTTTCGGTGGCCTGGTGCACGCGGCGCATGGAGACCGTACCGAACGCCAGATGCGCACTAAGCCGGCTGCAGGCCTGGGCTGCGCTGAGCGGGCTTGACAACGACTGGCGGTAATCGCGGCCCCGGCCAGCCAGGAAGCTGTCCAGTGTCGCCTGCGCCGCTCGCTCGCCTGCCGCCGGCACGGCAGCGTCCGGTGACGCAAAACCCAGGCTGCGCAGGGTGGGCAAGAGACCCGGTACACCTGTTGTCGAGCCTGGCACCGCCTTGAATCCACCCGCCAGGCGCACTTGCGGCGCATTCATGCGCCTTGCCCATGCCGCGGCCCAGCCCGACCGGGTACGAAGCTGCCGCACCACGCCGGTTTGCGGCCACTGCGTCCACTGCACATTCAACTGGCGGCACCAGCCCGCTACCGCCCGATCGCGGGTGTAGCTCCAGCCGGGACCGGTTTCTTCGTGGCTGAACAGGTGGGTAAAGGCCATTTCCCGGTGCAGATCACCCAGCACCTGCGGCACTGACCCGACGCGCACGGTCAAGGGCAGACCGATCGCCGCCAAGTCAGCCTGCAATTGAGCCAGGCAGCTCAACGCAAACGCAATGTGGCGTGGATCGCACTCCGGACTGCGCAGCCATTCAGGTTCCAGTACGTAGAGCGCCAACGTGCGCTCAAACCGCTGGGCTTCAACCAGTGGCGCGTGGTCATGCAGGCGCAGGTCGCGCTTGAACCAGACCAGGGCCGTCGGGCTCATGGTTGCTCGGGCCTGCCCGTACAAACTTGGCGCGCAAACGCAGCGATGTAGTTGACCCGGGTGTCCCGCGTCCAAGACGCGCGGTGCACCAGGGGCAGGTAGCGCATGCCGCGCAGGTCGGTTTGCACCAGGCCGGCTTGTCCGACCGCAGCAGTGAGCTCGGCGGGTCGAACAAAGCGCTGCCACTCATGCGTGCCACGCGGCAGCACGCGCAGCAGGTATTCGGCTCCGACGATGGCAAGAAGAAAGCTCTTCAAGGTACGGTCGATGGTCGACGCGAACAGCATGCCGCCAGGCGCGACGCACCGCGCCGCGGTCGCGACGAAGGTGTTCACATCGCTCACGTGCTCAACCACTTCTAGCGCCAACACCACGTCGAAGCGCTCGTCATCGCGCAGTGCGGCGGTCGGCTCGCCCAGCCGGTAATCGACCAAAACGCCTTCGCTCGCCGCATGAAGCCGGGCTGCGGCCACATTGCCCCGCGCGGCGTCAATGCCCACTACCTGTGCCCCGCGCTGCGCCAGAGGCTCTGACAGCAGACCGCCTCCGCAGCCCAGATCGAGGATACGGATTCCTGCAAGCGGTGCGCCGCGCGCTAGGCCGAAGTGCTGCTCGATACGGTCGGTGATGTAGCCCAGCCTCAAAGTGTTGACCACATGCAGTGCGCGCATCGGACCGGTGCTGTTCCACCATGTTGCGCTCAGTCGGTTGAATCGCTCGATTTCGGCAGCAATGATGGTCATCAGATTCTTCCTCAAATATGCCTGCAGACGGCCACGGCGGCGCGCGAACCCGCGCCCACCATCCAGCACCAGGTGCGCAGCAAAACGCCCGGTGCCGCGCCGCGCCCGATGGCAGCCTCGACTTGGTGCGCCAGTTCATCGCCCCGGCAGTCCATCAAAGTCTGGCGCAAGGGGACCAATTCGGTGTGCATGGCCAGGTGGTCGATCTGGCGGGCGTAGTGCAGCTCGACAAACTGCTCGACCGCTTCAACCGTGCCGTAAACGGCACGCGGCCCCAGCAACGCAGGCAGTGCGCCGGTGAGCCAGCCCGCCACGCGCCACAGCGGAAGCAGGCGGCTGTGGTGCGCGCGCGGCAGCCAGGCTTCGATGCGCTGCAGGTGCGACCGTTCAGTGGCCAAATGCCGCCGGGCAAAGGCAAGCAGCGTCGGGTCGCGCGTGATCGCCAACACGCCCAGGTAGATGCAAACGGCACCCACTTCGCCAGCCTGGTCGGTTCGAAGTTCGGCGATGACGGGCGCAGGCAGTGCCGGCCGCGCCACCCGTGCAGCAATGGGCATCGACTTAATTTTGGCCATCTGCGCTGTTGCTCCCCGCTGTGCTGCGGCCCGCTCCCCAACCGGTGAAACGGACCGGCTCGATCACCACCATGTGCGGCACGGTGAGCGCGGCCAAGCCGACAAATAAAAGCTGAGCCAGCCGCGCATCGAACGACATCCCGTCAGACAGCCATCCCGCCAATGCGATACCCACCAGAGTGCCTGCCATCGGCCAGGCCGCGATGTGAACCAGATGGCCCCATGTTCCAGCGCTGGCGTAATCGCGGGTTCTGAGCACATGCCGGACACTGTGCATACCGCAGAAAAACAGCGTGAAGCCGATGAGCGGGGGCGCAACAGTCAGCATCGCGGCGAGCGACACCAATTCGATGCTGCGCGGCAATGCGCGGCTGGCACTGACCATCGCTGCGGCACCCATGGCTGCAACCCATGGCCACGCTGCCCATTGCAGGGCCACGACGATGGTTTGCGCCGCCGGCCCGCCGGCCAGAAACGCGAAAAGCTGTTCGACCTCCGCGGCGTGCAGGGTCAGGGGGCAAAAGATGAAGGCGCCGCCGTACAGCAGCCGCATCGCCAGCGGCGTCTTGCCTTCAGGGTCACCCGAGAAGTGAAGGGCCGACGCAATCAGAAACGCCACCAGGAAGACACCCGGCGAGGCCCACCACAGGATCACCACCAGCGAGGCCGCCGCGAGATAGGCGATCGTGAACAGACTCCATCCAGCGGCGGATCGAATGCCCGTTCTTTGTTGCACAAAGACAATGTCCAGCGCGCCATGCGGAACGCCCAGCAGCAAGATGATTGGCGACATCAGCGCCAGCTGACTCTGTGAATCCAGCGGCGGGAGCCACAGGGTCGCACCGACCACCAGCCACGCTGCGGCACTGAACACCAGACCTTGAAGCTTGAGGCTCATGCCGCGTTGCCGGCTTCGCTGTGGTGGCCACGGCGCAGCGCCATGGCAACCGCTGCGCCAAGAAACGGTGCAACAGGCATCGCTTTGACGACCGCAAGGGCGTCGGCGATGCTGCCATTGCCGCTCAGAAAGCGAATGACCCGGGCCGGGTCAACACGGCTGAACAGCGAAAGGAAAAGCGCCGCGCCACAACCAGGGTCGGCCCGCAACACGTCGAGGAAGATGCGGTCCATCAGCCGCAGCGGCAAGGGGTCGCGCCGGTGCCCGATCGGATGGCCAGCACTCACCAGCGTGCGCGCACATTCGCCGGCCCAGCGCTGGATGCGCTGAAAGGCGTACCCGGTGCTGGGTCGGGCACCACCGGCCATCAAGCCGACCTTGGCCCAGCTTTTGCACGCCGGCTTGGGGGACGTGTTCAAGCCCATTGGCAGGACGCCATGTTCGTGGCGCAAAACCGTGTACGGCGCGCTGCCCACCCGCTCGGCGATCGCCGTGTCAAGCCTGCCCCTTAGCGCCCAGGCTGCAAGCGGCGCCGCGCCGAAGACCGTGACCTCGACCAGCGCCCGCGTCGGCGTCACTGGCAACAGGTAGACAAACGGCACGTCTTGGCGGTTTGGCGCGAGAAAATTCATCAGATCCATCGACAAGGGGTCGAAGACCGCCGCGCTGCATTCGATCTCCTGCCCGTAAAACGATTGCCAGAGCGTCGCACCGCCCAGGCGTGGCAGTTGATCGGGGCGGGTGTCCACCACCGATCTAGCGGACAAGTCCCCCGCAGTCGTGCGGATCTGCCACACGCTACCGGTGTAGGTGGGTTCGCCAATGACTGCGGTACCCCGCTTCAATTCAATATTCGGTTGTTGATCGATTGATGCCTGGGTGGTGGCGTAGAAATCTAGTGCGGTCAGCATGTGGTACGGCGTCGTTCCGCAGTCGACGGGAACGCTTTGACCCGCATGGGTCACCCGCATCGTTTGCCAGCGGTGTCGGAACGGGAAACTTTCGGCCGCTGCCGGGTCTTGCCAGAAACACCAAGTGCGGTCGTTGGTGTATTCGGACCGGGACTCGATCACCAGCGTTCGCGGGCAGGCTCGGCCTTGTGCGGCGAGTGCCATCGACAGGCTGAGACCGGCACAACCGGCGCCAAGAATGACCAGGTCGAAGGTCTCATCCATGCCGGGCGTTGAGCGAAGCCTCGGTGCCGAGAAACGCTGACAAGGCGCCGTGCAGCGCTGCATCGTGGCGCCTCGCGGGACGCCAGAAACCCGGCAGCAATGGCGTCGACAGCAGCGCTCGCGCGGTCACCAGGGTCTTGGTGTGGCGCGGCACCACCGTGCGGCCGAGCCAATAGGCATAGCCGTTTTGACGGAGGCGGATCCCGATGGCGCGGTACATGCGCGCCGCAACCAGGATGCTGCCACGGGCGCCGATCGGCAGGTGGGCCAGCCCCGCCTCGCCGCTGCGGTAGTAGCGGTCGGCGGTGACGAGGAGCCGGTCGATACAGCCCTGCAGCACTGGCTGCAAGGCTGGCGCTGGATCGACCAACCTCTGCGGCGCCACATCACCGATCAGGGAAGCCGGAAGGTAGCGACGACCGGCGGCCGCATCGTCAGCGACATCACGGCAAATATTGGTGAGCTGCATCGCTATCCCCAGGTCGACCGCATGGCGTAGCGCGGCCGGGTCGTCACATCCCAACACCTTGCACATCATCGAACCCACAGTGCCTGCCGCCTGGTAGCAGTAGCGGAGCAGCCCGTCTTCATCGGCCATGAGCACTGTGCCCAGGTCCGACGTGATCCCGTCCACGAAAGTCAGCACCAGTGCGGGCTGGATGCCGCACTGCTGCATCAGATCGATCATGTCGAGCACGATCGGAATTTGTGAAGCGCCACTCGCAATGCCTTGCGCAACGAGCGCGAGAGCCGCATCCGGGTCCAGGTCACCGCCGACAACGGCTTCGTCCGCGAGATCGTCAACGTAGCGGCAAAAACCGTACAGACGCGTCGCACGCGCCGCATGTGCCGACGCCATCCATCGGCGCGCCCAGTGGAAGCTCTTGCCTTTGCGCGACAGCACAAGGTCGGCGCTTTGCAATGACGGCGTAAGGTCGTCACCAGCGGACCGGCGCACCGTGCGATTTGCCGCGGGCACCAGCGCATCCATCACCTTGGCCGAGCACAACACACCCGGCAGCCCGGCGCCTGGGTGGGTGCCAGCGCCAACCAGGTACAGATTGCGAATGCCCTCGGCCCGGTTGTGGAACCGGAACCATGCCGACTGGCGAAACAGCGGAGCAACCGAAAACCCTGCGCCATGGGCGCTCAGGTAGTCGCTGCGAAAGTTCTCTGGCGTCATGTAGAAGTCGCTGGTGATGCAGTCGCCAAGCCCCGGCAGGATTGTCTGCGCCAGCGCCGCGATGATGCGTGCTTGCAGGCGCGGCCCCTCGACAGCCCAGTCCACCGCACCTTTCAGATTGGGTACCGGGCACAGCACATAAAAGCTGTCGCAGCCCGACGGCGCAAAGCTGGTGTCGGTCGCGGTGGGCCGGTGCAGGTAGAGCGAAAAGTCTTCGGAAAGGACTTTGTCGTGAAAGATGTCGGCCAGCAGTTCGCGGTAGCGGTCGCCGAGCCAGATGGTGTGGTGCGCTACGTCCGGGTACTGGCGCGTTGTACCGAAATACAGCACGAACAAACCCATCGAAAATTCGGCGGCAGCGAGTTTCAAACGGGCAGAGGGCGCCTGGTCCTCGGGCCGGATCATGGCGGCATAAAGATGCGCCGGGTCGGCGTTGGACACAATCAAGTCGGCCGCGATCGATGCGCCGTTGTCCAGGGTGATGCCCTGCGCCACGCCTGCATCGACATCGATGCGGCGGACAGTCGTGTTGAGCTGCACTTTGATGCCCTGCCTGGCCATCAACGCGCCAAGTGCGTCAGTGATGGCTGCCGTACCGCCCATCGCAAAATGCACACCGTGGGCACGCTCCAGATAGTGGATCAGGCCGTAGATGCTGGTGGTATCGAACGGATTGCCTCCCACCAACAGCGGCTGGATCGAAAACGCCTGTCGCAATTTAGGATTTTTCAGGTGTCGGCACACCAGTTGCCAGACGGTGTCGTGGCTGCGCAAACGAAGCAGCGCCGGAATCTGCTTCACCATCGCGCTGAAGCGATGAAACGGCACCGCCGACAACTGCAGGAATCCGACGTTGAAAATCTTTTCTGACTGCGCAAGCAGGCTGCGGTAGCCGTCGCAATCGGCCGGCTCGATTCGTGCAATTTCGGCCAGTGTCTGGTTTAGGGTGCCACCGTAGTCGAACTGGGTGTTGTCTGAAAAGTGGAACCGATACCAGGGTGTCAAAGGCACCAGTTTCACGTGGTCCGCAAGCTTTTCGCCGAACAAGGCAAAGAGCTCCTCGAACAGGAAGGGTGCGGTGATCACGGTCGGACCGGCGTCGTGCTTGAAGCCGCCTCGCTCAAAGACCTGCGCCCGGCCCCCGAGACCGGCGCAGCGGTCGATCAGCGAGACCTCGTAGCCTTTGGCGCGCAGCCGTAACGCGGCTGCAATTCCGCCGAAACCGGCGCCGATGACAAGTGCTTTCATGGTGTGTCTCTCGACAACGGGGTTGAGCTGTTTGCCTCAACCCCGTAGTGGCGATCAGGCCTTCATCGCTTTGTCCGACTCGCTCACCGCGACTGACCAGATGATCAGGCCGAAGGCGATCTTGTTCAACACGTCAGCTGCGTTGTAGATGATGTTGAGCGCGTTGGCACTGTCGGCAGGATTGGCGCCCGTCAGGTAGCCGAAGAAGTAGCCGATGGGATAAATGGCCCAACCGAAGGTCACGATCAGACGCATCGTGTTAAAGGCCGACTGAACCGCGGGCGGTGCATTCGACGCGCTGATCTTGCCGGCTTCACCCAGAAAGATCTCATACAGGATGAACGTCCAGCCTGCCATGCCGATGATGAAGGCCGGCCAGACGGACATGTACCCCGCCTCGCCCAGGTAGCCGCCGATCAACATCACCAACGTACCGATCATCAAGCGCCAGAAAATACCGGCGCCGACTTTGGTGATCGCGGCCAGGATCAGGTAGAACTCGATCATCAGCAACGGCACTGTGATCAGCCAATCGATGTACCGGAAGACCGTGGGCGTTGAGCCTGTGGCTACCCAGACATCGCGCATGTAGAAGTAGTGGACGGCGGCCACCAGGGTGACCAGCCCTGATACGGTGAGCGAGGTCTTCCACTTTGGCGATACCCGGTCGCGCTCGAGAAAGAAGAACGCTGTCGACGCGATCAGCGCCATCGAGATGATCCAGAAAGAGATCCCGACAAAGTCGTTTTGATTCAGGGTCGAGCTGGTCGCCGCTTGGGTGGCGCCCGAAGCTACCGAGAGTGCAGCCCCGATCAAGGGGGCTGTGATGGCTGCCAAGCGTGTTTTGATCCGAGTCCGGACTGGAGTTGTAGTTGGATTGTTCATGGTGCTCTGTTGATGGTTGAGCGAGACTGCTCGTTTGAATCGACGCCACGAAATGACGCCGTTTTGGCTACTTTTGATGGATGCGTGCTGGCTTTTGACCGGTTTGCCCACCACTGCCTGGCTGTGGGAGTCCTCGTCCGCACCTCCAGGCAGATACCGCAAGGGTGACTTGCTTACTTGGGTAGCAACACCGCGTCGATCACATGGATCACGCCGTTGTCAGCAACCACATCTGCCGAGATGACCTTTGCCGCGTCAACGGTGACACCACCCGTTGTGGCAACCGTCAGCTCGCCGCCTTGAATCGTCTTGACCTTACCGGCCTTGATGTCTTTTGCCAAAACCTTGCCCGCCACGACGTGGTAGGTCAAAACGGCGGTCAGCTTCGCCTTGTCTTTCAGCAGCGCCTCGAGGTCGGCTTTCGGCACCTTGGCAAAGGCTTCATCGGTGGGGGCAAAGACAGTGAACGGTCCCTTGCCCTTCAGGGTGTCGACCAGACCGGCTGCCTGGAGCGCGGTTGCCAGCGTTTTGAAACTGCCGGCGGCGACGGCGGTGTCAACGATGTCCTTGGCCTGGGCCGAGACGGCGGCAAGCGCAAAGGCGCCAACAATGATCAGTTTTTTCATGGTGAGTTCTCTCTGGACAGTTGGGCGGTCAGTGCCGCCGGGGTGGGGAAGGGCAGTCGAATTCGGACTTTGGGTAAGCGGTGTCATGGCGCCTGCCCAGGTGGGTCCGGCCATTTCGGATCGGGCTTGCGTTCGGAGCCGCGAATCACGCCGGGTTGTGTGGGCACCGTCCGCAGCATTTGCCAAGCGGGACGCACCCACAAACTGACGCGGTAGGCTGCGTCGAGCAACAGCGTGATCGGCCCAACAGACGCCATACGGCCGACCCAGGCGAAACGTGGCAGTGAACGCCACAGCGCTGCGAACCCGCGCATGCCATCCACCAATTCGCCGTCAGCTCGGCGAACGTGGAAACGGGAAAGGGCACTGGCCCGCGACAGCCCGTTGCCCAGGTCGGCTTCCGGACAAGACGCCGCGTCAACCCAGACCAAATGCTCCGCGCCCAACTGGCGGCGGTACAGCGCGATTTCCCGTGAACAAACCGGACAAGCGCCGTCGTAATAGACCGTGAGCGTCTTGCCGGGTTGCAGCGAAACGCGCACAGCGTTAACTGCTTTATTCAATTTCATGTCGCCAAGTGTCTCGGCGACGGCACACAAATGAAACGCAAATGAATAGAAGAGTATGGTCTTTACATCAAAAATAGCGTTTCATTCACGTATCAGAACAGAAGGCCGTCACAATTCAGCTGACCATTGCCCAGCCCGGAGACCCATCCCATGTCCGAGTCACCCATCAAGAATGAACCTGGCACGACGACCTTGATGCGCAGCGGCACTGCCGCGCGCCTGGCGGGCCTGTCGGCTTCAACACTGCGAATTTGGGAGCACCGCTATGGCGTGGTGGCCCCCCCCAGGTCGCCTGCGGGCCAGCGCACCTACTCGATGAAGGACATCGAACGTCTTCGAATGATCAAGCGCCTGACGTCAGAAGGGCATGCCATCGGCACGGTCGCCCACCTTGATGTGGAGGCACTTGTGGCGCTCTCGTCGAGCAGCCAGGCTCCTTCGAGGGGGGCGCAACGGGTTGTTGTCGTGGGCCACGCCGCTGAACGCAAACTTGCGGGTCGGCTGCGCCCGGCGCCGGCGTTTGTCTTCGACGATCTTGACCATGCCGATCGAGAATTTGCCCGCGCCGGCGCTGCCGACGTGCTCGTCCTGCACGTGCCATCACTGCATGCGTCGCTGGCCGAGCAGGTGATCAACCTGCGCGACAACCTGCCGGCGCCGAACGTCATCGTGGTTTATTCGTTTGGGGCAGAAGCGATCGCCGAGGGGCTTCGTGCGGCTGGTGCAACCGTGCGTCGCGAACCTGTGGCCGGCAAGGAACTGGCCCGCCTGATCGTGGCTTCTCATCCGACCGGTGTGGCGGCTTCAAGCAGCGCCGAGTCGGCCAGCAGGCACTTCAGCGACGCTGAGCTCATCGCACTGGCCGAGATACCGTCGATGGTCGCCTGTGAGTGCCCACGCCACTTGGCCGAGATCGTCACGCTGCTGGTGGGATTCGAGCAATACAGCAACGAGTGTGCCGCACGAAACGAAAGCGATGCTGTGTTGCATCGCCATTTGCACACGGTCACGTCAAAGGCCCGAACAATGCTTGAGCTGGCACTGGCGCGGCTGGTGATCGAAGAGGGATTGGTGCTCTAGGCAAGCAGAGCGCGTTCCGGCCAACCAACGACGGCATTGAAACGATTAGCGCGATCCACACCCCCGGGCCGATCAGGTAGGCGCTGACGCGATCGCGGCAACTCCTATAGAGTGCGGCGATGGTGCAGCTGCTCAGAACCGTATTGATCTGGCTTGTGGCGTTTGCCATTCCCGCGCAGGGGATGGCAGCGGCCGCCATGCTGCATTGCGGCCCGCACCACCATGACGCGACGGCCGCTCAAACCAAGGATCACGCACATTTAGGCGATTTGGGGTTGGCGCCTGCGGCGCCTGCAACGCACGGTCATGCCGCCCACGCCGTTGCAGACGCCGATGTGGCGGACAACTTTGGCAGAAACTCGGCAATGCCGGACACGGCCAGTACAGCACTGGTCGCCAAGTCCACGGCTGCGACCAAGGTTACCGGGTCAACCTACCAAAAGTGCAGCGCGTGCGCGTCCTGTTGTGCCGGGATGGCTTTGCCCAGCGCCGCGGTCATGACACCGGCGATCGATCCGGTTCGTGAGGTCACTGTGTTGCCAAAGTCTTGGGCGGCCAGCATCGTCATCGACGGGCCCGAGCGCCCCCCTCGAATCCCCCGCGCGTAAGCGGCGGCCGCATCGGCAGGCAGCAGTGGCTGCTGACCTGTCCTGCCCAGCAGCGGCAATCGCTGCGGGTGCCGGCCCCGCATGACTAGAACCTGGTTGGCCACGGCGGCCAGAGCTCTCAATTTGTCCACGCGAGGATTCCATGTATCCATGTCTACCGGGGCAGCCGCTTTTTGCGGGGTCCCTTTCCAAGCTGTTGCGGCCATTGGTGGCTGTTGCGGGCACCACGCTAGGCACAACGCTCGCAGTGCTGGTCGCGCCTGTCTCGGCCAACGCTCAGAGCCAGTCTCAGCCTCAGAACGAACAGGCCCGCCGGGCCGGCAATCTGCGACCTGATCCGCTGGACGCCCAAGCCAGCATTCCGCCGCTGGTGCATGCCTCTGCGTTCTTGCAGTACCAACGCTTGGCCGATGCGCCCGTTGGCGCCTGGCGTGACGCCAACGACACCGTTACCCGCATCGGTGGCTGGCGGGTTTATGCCCGCGACGCCGCCCTGCCGGCATCACCAGCAGCGTCAATGCCCGCCGGCAGCGCCAGCGCGCCAGGCGCAAAGCCGGCAGAGCCTGCCCAGGCCGTGCCCGTACCCGCGCCCGTGTCAGGCGCCAAGGACCCCCATGCTGGCCACAAGATGAATTGAGGAGTCGCAGATGAGCACATTCTTCAAAGACCGAACCGCGCACGCCCGCCCGCTGCGGTCGGGCGCCTTGCTGGCCATGGCCGCCGTGGTGGGCGGTTGCGCCTCGTTCAGCCCGGATGGCGGCTTTGGATCGGTTCAGCAAGCCGCCAAGGACCGCCTCGGCAAAGACCTGGTCATCGCCAAGTCCGATGCCGACCAGGACGCCATCGGCAGGAGGGTGGGCGAATTGATCGCCAAGCCGTTGATGGTCGACGATGCCGTACAGATCGCGTTGTTGAACAACCGCGGCCTGCAGGCCACCTACCAGGAACTCGGCATCACCGAGGCCGAAGTGGTGCAATCCGGGCGCCTGCCCAACCCGGGCATCAGCTTTGGCCGCAGGTCGCGGGGCGACGAGCGGGAGATCGAGCGCGGCCTGCACTTCAATCTGGCGCGGCTGCTGGCCCTGCCATTGATCAACCAAGTCGAGGCGCGGCGCTTCGAGCAGACCCAGGGCATGGTCGCGATGAACGTGTTGTCCATCGCTGCCGACACCCGCAAGGCCTACTACAGGGCCGTTGGTGCTGAAGAGGGCGTGCGCTACATGCGCCAGGTCAGGCAGGCTGCCGAAACCAGCGCCGAACTTGCGCGCCGCATGACCGCGGTGGGCAACTTCAACAAGCTGCAGCAGGCACGCGAGCAGGGCTTCTACGCTGACGCAGCCTTGAACCTGGCACGCGCGCAGCAGGCGCAAACCGCAACGCGAGAGCGCCTGACGCGACTGATGGGCTTGTGGGGTGCGCAAGCGCAGTTCTCGTTGCCAAACCGCCTGCCGGACCTGCCAAAGGCGGCGCTCGACCAGCCCGATATCGAGCGCGTCGCCATGGCGCAGCGGTTGGACGTGCAAGGCGCCCGGCTGGCGGCCGAGCAGACCGCCAAGAACCTGGGCCTCACCAAAGTGACCCGCTTTGTCAACGTGCTGGAGCTGGGGTGGGTGCGCAATTCGTCAAACGAAGCGCCCACCCAGAGCGGCTGGGAGATCGGCATTGAATTGCCCCTGTTCGACTGGAGCGGCGCCCGCGTGGCGCGTGCCGAGGCGGTGTATGTGCAGGCACTGCACCGCACGGCCGAGACTGCCATCAACGCGCGCTCCGAGGTGCGCGAAGCCTACGGCAATTACCGCTCGGCTTATGACATTGCGCGCCATCACCGTGACGAGATCGTGCCGCTGCGCCAGCGCATCGCCGAGGAAAACGTGCTTCGCTACAACGGCATGTTGATTGGCGTGTTCGAGTTGCTGGCTGACGCCCGCGTGCAAATTTCCAGCGTCAACAGTGCCATTGAATCGCTGCGCGATTTCTGGATCGCCCAGGCCGACCTGGACATGGCGCTGATCGGCAAGCCAAGCCTTGCACCGATCGCCGGCCCAACGGCAGCGGCCGAGGCCGGCGGCCCCGCCCACTGAACTTGACGAATGAACCTGAAGGACACACCCATGGTTTCCCGACGTAATTTTCTCGGCAGCGCCGGTGCCATCACCGCCGCAGCCTCGGCTGCCGCAGTGAGCAAGGTGGCCATGGCCGCCTTGCCCGAGCCGGTCATCCAGACCAAGCCCGAGACGATGCCACCACTGGTGCCAAACACCGGCCGCCCCTACAACCCGGTCGTCACACTCAATGGCTGGACCTTGCCCTGGCGCATAAACCAGGGCGTGAAGGAGTTCCACCTGGTGGCCGAACCCGTGGTGCGCGAGATGACCCCCGGCTTCAAGGCCCACCTGTGGGGCTACAACGGCCAAAGCCCCGGCCCGACGATCGAGGTGGTGGAGGGCGACCGCGTGCGCATCTTCGTCACCAACAAGCTCGGCGAGCTGACCAGCGTCCACTGGCATGGCCAGCGCCTGCCCAACGGCATGGACGGCGTGACCGGTTTGAACCAGCCCGGTATCCCGCCCGGCAAGACCTATGTGTACGAGTTCGTTGCACGCCGACCCGGCACCTTCATGTACCACCCGCATGCCGACGAGATGGTGCAGATGGCGATGGGGATGATGGGCTTCTGGATCACGCATCCCAAACAGAAGCATCCGCTGATCGACGAAGTGGACCGTGACTTCGTGTTTTTGCTCAACGCCTACGACATCGATCCCGGCAGCTACACGCCGAAGATCATGACGATGCTGGACTTCAATCTGTGGAGCTGGAACAGCCGGATCTTCCCGGGCATCGACCCGCTGGTGGTGAAAAAGAACGACAAGGTGCGCATCCGCATCGGCAACCTGACGATGACCAACCACCCGATCCATCTGCACGGGCATGAGTTCCTGGTCACGGGCACAGACGGCGGCCCCACGCCCAAAAGCAGCCGCCAGTACGAGGTGACCACCGACGTGGCCGTGGGACAGATGCGGCAGATTGACTTCGTGGCCGACGAGGAAGGTGATTGGGCTTTCCACTGCCACAAGAGCCACCACACGATGAACGCGATGGGGCACAACGTGCCAACCATGATTGGCGTCGATCACCGCGATGTCGCACGCAAGATCACCCAGCTCATTCCCGACTACATGGCGATGGGCGAGCGCGGTATGGAGGACATGACCGAGATGGAAATGCCCCTGCCCGACAACACGGCTGCCATGATGACCGGCACTGGTCCCTATGGTTCTGTCGGCATGGGCGGCATGTTCAGCGTTGTCAAGGTACGCGCCGACCAGAAAGCCGGCGACTACAGCGACCCCGGTTGGTACAAACACCCCGCCGGAACCGTGGCTTACGAATGGACCGGGTCGCTGGCCCAGTCGGCGCGTTTCAAGGCCGAAGGCGTGGGCTCGATGCCGCCCGTGGCCCGGCCAGACAAGGCGGTCGAGGTCATGGTGCGCAAGCCAAGCGGCGGCCATTCGGGCCACTGACAGCCCCACTCAAACCCTCGCGACCCTAAGGAATCTCATGGCACCGATCAAGACATTTGTACTCGCTTATCTCATCGCCGTGATGTGCACGGCGGTGTCGGCCCACCAGGACGACCACAGCAAAAAAGACGTCCCGGTAAAAAAGGAGCAAAAGGACTGGGGCATCGCCGGTGATGCCAAAGCCGCCAAGAAAGTCATCAAGCTCACGATGACGGACAACATGCGGTTCACGCCCGACCGGATCGACGTGAAGCAGGGCGAAACCGTGCGCATCATCATCAAGAACCAAGGCCAGATGCTGCATGAGTTCGTTCTCGGCACGAAGAAAGAGCTCGACGAGCATGCGGCGCTGATGGTGAAGTTTCCGACGATGGAGCACGCTGAGCCCTACATGGCCCACGTCAGCGCCGGCAAGACCGGGGAGATCGTCTGGACCTTCAACCGCCCGGGAGATTTCGACTTTGCCTGCCTGATCGCCGGCCATTACCAGGCCGGCATGGTGGGCAAGGTCAAGGTCGCCGCCGCCGGCAAGGGCGACGGCCAGCCGGCCCACAAGCGTTGACGCCACACCACCAAACCAGCCGCCTGCGCCACAACCTGTTTCACCCCCAAGGAACCCCCATGAAATCCATCAAGTCCCTCGCAGCCCTGGTGCTGTTTGCAACCGCCAGCGTGTTTTCCATCCCTTCAGTGGCCCAATCGGCAGCCGCCGACATGAGCGACGGCGAAGTGCGAAAGATCGACAAAGAGGCGGGCAAGATCACCCTCAAACACGGCGAGCTCAAGAACCTCGACATGCCCGGCATGACGATGGTCTTTGTCGTCAAGGACAAGGTGATGCTCGACAAGCTGGTGCTCGGCGACAAAATCAAGTTCAAGGCCATCAACGACAGTGGCAAGTTCACCGTCGTCGAGATCGTGCCTGTCAAGGCGCCGTAAGCGGTGAAGGCCCCGCTTCGGCAAGGCCGCATGCACCGCATGAGCCGTACCAGCCACCCCTGCTGTATTCACCGACAGGGTCTGCAGGCATTCACCCATTGAGGGAGATTTGATGATCACACGCGGGGTAGTTATCACCAGCATCCTGCTGGTCTCGTTGGCGCCGACGGCTCAAGCAGAGCTTGTCGAGATCGGCTGGAGCAGCGGCGGCACGTTCATGCAACAAAAGCAAATCGGCGCTGGCAAGTTCTTTGAAGTCTGCGCCAAGCTGCCGGCGGGCCTGAAGGTGGAGTGGTTGTTTGAGGCCAGTGGGCCGATCGACTTCAACATCCATTACCACGCTGGCAAGGAGGTGGTGTACCCGACCAAGATGGCCCAGGCCGCAAGGGCACAAGGCACGTTGCAGGTCAAGGCAGAGCAGGACTACTGCTGGATGTGGAGCAACAAGTCTGCGGAGCCTGTTGCCCTGAAAGCCAACTTCCAGCGCTGAGGGTTGCCGCGCTGCCTGGGCATGTCGTGATCACGCCACGCCGCGCATCCGGCGCCGAGTTGTGGCTCAGTGGCTCGCGCAAGTCCTTGCCGCGTGTCTGGGGCCAGCGATATCGCGCTGGTGGGGCTTGACATTCCCACAGTGTCAAGCTTTAGGCTCGGAGCCTTGTTCAAATCTTGTGCTGATTCAAGCCCGGCGTCCCCACCATGACCACTGCCGTTGCGCCGTCACACCGCCAGACCGATTGGTCGTTTCCTGTGTCAGGAATGACCTGCGCATCCTGCGTTGCGCGGGTCGAGAAGGCACTGACCCGCTTGCCGGGTGTTTCGTCGGCGTCGGTCAACCTGGCGACGGAGACCGCCACGCTGCGTGCCGGCCCGGACTTGCAGGCGCAGGCGATCACCCAGGCCATTGAGCGGGCCGGCTACGCCATTGCGCAGCAGATCGTGACGCTTGAAATCGACGGCATGACTTGCGCGTCTTGCGTATCGCGCGTTGAAAAGGTGTTGAGCAAGGTCGAAGGCGTCGTCTCGGCCCAGGTCAACCTGGCCACCGAGACCGCGCAAGTCCAGTTTGTCGAAGGCATCGTCGGTGTCGATGCCTTGGTCGCGGCGGTGGACAAAGCCGGCTATGCCGCCAAGCTGTCGAGCACAGCCGGCGCGACAACGTCAACGCGGCCAACAGCGCCGTGGTGGCCTGTGGCGGTCGCGGCGGTACTGTCACTGCCACTGGTCGTGCCGATGGTGGGCCTGCTTTTCGGCAGCCACTGGATGCTGAACGGCTGGCTGCAACTGATGCTGGCCACACCGGTGCAGTTCTGGTTAGGCGCCCGCTTCTACGTCGCCGGCTGGAAGGCGCTGCGCGCTGGTGCCAGCAACATGGACCTGCTGGTGGCGCTGGGCACCACGGCCGGCTATGGCCTGAGCCTGTTTGAGTTGCTGCGGCCAACTGCCGGCGGTCAGGGCGGCATGCCGCACTTGTACTTCGAAGCCTCGGCCGTGGTCATCACGCTGGTGCTGCTGGGCAAGTGGCTGGAGGCACGTGCAAAGCACCAGACGACCGAGGCGATCCGCGCGCTGAACGCTTTGCGGCCCGAGACGGCCAGAGTGCGACGCGACGGCGCGGAGCAGTCCGTGCCGATGGCGCAAGTGAAGATAGGCGACCTGATCGTGGTCCGCCCGGGTGAGCGTATTCCCGTCGATGGCCTGGTGCTTGAAGGTGCCAGTCAGGTCGATGAATCGCTGATCACCGGCGAGAGCCTGCCGGTGGCGCGCCATGAGGGCGATCGGGTCACTGGCGGCGCGGTCAATGGCGAAGGCTTGCTGGTGGTGAACACGACGGCGGTGGGCACCGAGACGACATTGGCGCGCATCGTGCGCATGGTCGAGTCGGCGCAAGCCAAGAAGGCGCCGATCCAGCGGCTGGTCGACAAGGTGAGCGCCGTGTTCGTGCCGGTGGTGATCGGCATCGCGCTGCTCACGCTGCTGAGCTGGGGCCTGGGCACAGGGCAGTGGCAGCAGGGCATCCTGAACGCCGTGGCCGTGCTGGTGATCGCCTGCCCTTGTGCGCTGGGCCTGGCCACGCCGACCGCCATCATGGCTGGCACCGGCGTGGCGGCGAGGCACGGCATCCTGATCAAGGACGCGGCGGCGCTGGAGGTGGCCCATGCCATCACGGTGGTGGCCTTCGACAAGACCGGCACCTTGACGGAGGGCAAGCCCAGGCTTGTCGCCGCCACGCCTGCAGTGGCCGATGTTCGCGCACTGCTGGCCGCGGCAACCGCCATCCAAGCGGGCAGCGAGCACCCGCTGGCGCGCGCGGTGCTGGATGCCGCTGCTGCGCAAGGCGTGGTGGCATCGGCGGCGGTACAGGTGCGCGCTGTAGCGGGCAAGGGCATGTCGGCGTCCGTGGCCGGCCGCGAATTGCACCTGGGCAGCACCCGCTACATGGCCGAGCTTGGCGTTGATTGCGCGGCGCTGGTGCAGTCGGCGCAGCAGCACGAGGCGCAGGGCCAAACAGTGTCCTGGCTTGCCGACATCACCGACAAGCCGGTGTTGCTGGGCTTGTTCGCCTTTGGCGACACCGTGAAGGCCGATGCCCGCGATGCCGTGGCCCGCTTGCACGCGCTCAAGGTCAAGACGGTGCTTGTGACGGGTGACAACCGCGGCAGCGCCCATGCCGTCGCGCAGGCGCTGGGCATCGCCCAGGTCGAGGCTGAAGTGCTGCCGCACGACAAGGCCGACATCGTCGCAAAGCTGAAGCAGGGTGGGGCGGTGGTGGCGATGGTCGGTGACGGCATCAACGATGCGCCGGCATTGGCGGCAGCCGACGTGGGCATCGCCATGTCCACCGGCACCGATGTGGCCATGCACGCGGCGGGTGTCACGCTGATGCGCGGTCGGCCCAGCCTGGTGGCCGATGCCATCGACATCTCACGCCGCACCTACGCCAAAATCCGGCAGAACCTTTTTTGGGCTTTTGTCTACAACCTGGTCGGCGTGCCACTGGCCGCCCTCGGTTTGTTGAACCCGGTGATCGCCGGCGCGGCGATGGCCTTCAGCAGCGTCAGTGTGGTGAGCAACGCGCTGCTGCTGCGGCGCTGGAAGGGCACGGCGAAATGACGAAACCCGTGATGACCGAAAGCCCGTTCAACATCGGTGAAGCAGCGGCGCGCTCTGGCGTGTCGGCCAAGATGATCCGGCACTATGAATCGCTGTCTTTGTTGCCAAAGGTCGGGCGCACAGCGTCAGGCTACCGGCAATACAGCGCCATAGAAGTGCACACCCTGCGTTTTGTTCGCCGGGCGCGCGAACTGGGCTTCAGCATGGTCGAGATTGCAGCCCTGCTCAAGCTGTGGCAAAACCGGCGCCGCGCCAGCGCCGACGTGAAGCGCATCGCGTTGGCGCATGTGGCCGATCTGGACCGGCGCATGGGCGAAATGGCGGCCATGAAGCGCACGCTTGAAGCGCTGGCGGCCTGCTGCCACGGTGATGACCGGCCCGACTGCCCAATCCTGGACGAATTGGCCGAGTGAGGTGTGCACAACACCGGGGTCGGCTCCGTTCACGGCAGCGGTATTGAAGGATGCCGCTTGACATTCCTATGGTGGGAGGGTTGAGAGTAGGTGCTTCACTCACTCTTTCCCGACGGGAACACCCCATGACAACGTTTGAAGTCAATGACATGACCTGCAGCCACTGCGTCAGCACCATCACCAAGGCGGTGAACGCCTTGGATCAAGGTGCAATGGTTCAGATCGACCTGGCCACGCATCGCGTGACGATTGATCCGGTTCGGGCCAATACTGCCGCATTGAGCGACGCCATCAGGCAGGCCGGCTACACGCCCGTGGCGGTCGAAGCTGAAGTCAAACCCGTGGCCGCCCGCGCCGCAACAGCACGCGGCGGATGCTGCTGCGGCTGAGAATCCCAAACCTGCCCAGACGCGCACTGCGCCTGGGTAGCCGGGTATGCCGCGTGCCAATTGACAGCGACACGCCGACCCAGACACAGTCGCCGCAGCAGTGGCCTGCAAATGCCCGGACAGTTGACTTGCATCAGGATCGCCTGCCGCGGTAGACGGTATGGTTGAGCCGTGATTGCCAGCGCCGATCGCTCGCGGTGGGATTCTTCTGCTACGGGTCGAGGCACAGACAGACGCCGTTGACCACGCTGCCAGGATCTGTTTGCACCCACGGCGCCTGCGCTGGTCTCGGAAGGGTGAATTTGCATTGCCCCTGGCCGCCAGGTGCGTGTTCGTTGGCGCACAGACCAAGGTGTCCGTCCGGCCTAACTTGCGGTTGCTTGGCACGCTGTGCAAACGGCCGCCAGAGTTCATGTTGAACAGGAGCGGTGATGACGAAATTGTTTGCTGTTGCCTTGGGTGTAGCACCCATGTTTGTGGCGGGCACAGCGTCGGCGCAAAACGGGATGATGAACGGCGGTATGGGCATTGGCGGCTGGATGGGCGGCTACGGGGGCTATGCCTTACCGGTCCTGCTGGTTGTCGCGGTGGGTCTGTTGGTGTGGGTCATCATGCAAAGGCGAAAGTGATTGCGTTCAGGCCCCGGCAACTGCGGCACACCACGTGTCTGACGCTTTCGCGTGGATGGTCGCCCTGCTGTCCGGGGTGGCAAACGCATGGACGTCATTGGCTCGTCTTCCTGGTCAGCCTGCATTGGCTGTCAGCCTGTGGTCGCCACCGCCGAGTGGACACCCGTGGAAAGCCCCGCCTCAGTCGGGCCACCGCTGTTGCTCCGCTTGCTCCGATTGACGATCTAGCGCCATCTGCCCGGCGGCCGGCGCGAGCCGTTCCCGGCCCTTCTTCAATCGGCCCGTTCATCGGCCAGTCGCTGATCATCCGGTACTGACTGGCGGCCACGCAGCCCGTGCACTTTCCCTCGTATCGGGTCCGCACAGGACCCACAACCCCCCAGGAGTTCACCATGACCGCCATTCGCACATTCATTGCCATGTCCATAGCCGCCCTTGCCGCAGCCTGTGCAGGCCCGGAGGCCATGAACGTTGTACCCGCTTCGCCCGGCATGTCCAACATGGCGGCACCTGCGCCCATGACCGCAATGGCACCCCGCATGAAGGCCATGCAGGAGATGCAGCAGAAGATGATGGCGGCCAAGACGCCGGCAGAACGTCAGGCCCTCATGGCCGATCACATGAAGGCCATGCAGGACGGCATGGCGATGATGAAAGAGATGCATGGCGGCATGGGAAGCATGGGAGACACTGGCGGCATGCCGGGCATGGGGGGCATGGGTGCTACTGGCGCCACTGGGGGCATGGGGGGCATGGCCGGCATGGGCGACGGCAAAGGCATGCCTGCCGATATGGCCAAGCGCCACCAGATGATGACCGACCACATGGCCATGATGCAGTTAATGATGGACATGATGGCCGCCCGGATGCCCGCCGCGCCGGCTACCAGGTAAGGGGTACCGTCATGAGCGCCGCACCCAAGACCCCGCTTTCACCGTCGGCTTCGGCTTACGGGTTCCAGTGTGTTCTGCCAAAGCAGGATTTCGCGCCAGCTGTTGCCAGGGTGACTGACGCTCTGAAGACCGAGGGTTTCGGGATCCTGACTCAAATCGACGTGCAGGCGACGATGAAGGCCAAGTTGGGCATCGAAGGGCTGCCCTATTTGATCCTGGGCGCCTGCAATCCGCCGCTGGCCCATCGCGCATTGACCGCAGAGCCTGACATCGGCCTGTTGCTGCCCTGCAATGTGGTCGTTCGCCAGCAGGACGACGGCCAGCTGGTCGTCGCCTTCATGGACCCGGTGGCGGTGCTGCAGATGACCACCAACCCCGAGGTGGCGCGCGTTGCCCATGACGTCCGCGAGCGGCTGGATCGGGTCCGGGCCGCGCTGTTGGGTGGTGCACCACAGTCAACGCAGCACTGAAGGGCATTCGCCCGCAGCGATCAAGGCCACGACAGACATCACGGGGAACCCATGGACATGCCTGTACACCACGCCCGCGACGTCACCGACCCGCCGGCAGATCGGATGGGCGATGCACCGGGCGGGCTGAAGGACCCGGTGTGTGGCATGGCCGTCCGGACCGATGCGGTCAACACGCTGGTGCACGACGGCAGGCCGTACTTCTTCTGCAGTGCAGGTTGTCAAACCAAATTCGCTGCCGATCCGCAGGCTTACCTAGGCAAACAGGCCGCGCCCCCGGCGCCTGACAGGCCAGCACCGACCGTAGCCGAAGCTGCGATCTACACCTGCCCGATGCACCCGGAGATCCGCCAGGCCCGGCCTGGCGACTGCCCGAAGTGCGGCATGACGCTCGAACCCTTGCTGCCCACGCTGGACGACGAGGAGAACTCGGAGCTGGTGTCGTTCCAGCACCGTTTCTGGTGGACCTTGCCGCTGACCGTGGTAGTTACGGTGCTGGCCATGTTTGACCACCGCCTGGGCTGGTTCGAGATGGCCACACAAAGCGGGATCGAACTGGTCCTGTCCCTGCCGGTCGTCATGTGGGCGGGCTGGCCGTTCTTTGCCCGCGGTGCGCAGTCGGTGCTGCATCGCAGCCCCAACATGTGGACACTTATCGGCCTGGGCACCGGCGCGGCTTTTTTGTACAGCGTGGTCGCGACGCTGATGCCCTCTGTGTTTCCGGCATCGTTCATCTCGATGGGCCGGGTCGCGGTTTACTTTGAGGCTGCCGTGGTCATCATCTCGTTGACGCTGTTCGGACAGATCCTGGAGCTGAAGGCGCGCTCGCAGACCTCGGCCGCCATCAAGTCGCTGCTCGGCCTGGCGCCAAAGACGGCGCGCCGCATCGCTGCAGATGGCCAAGAGGACGACGTGCCACTGACCCACGTCCATGTCGGCGACAGGCTGCGGGTTCGTCCCGGTGAGAAGGTGCCGGTAGACGGCGAGGTTGTGGAAGGCAGCAGCGCTGTGGACGAGTCGATGCTGACCGGTGAGCCGCTACCTATTACCAAGCGGGTCGGCGACAAACTCATCGGCGCGACGCTCAACACCAGCGGTGCACTGGTGATGCGGTCCGACCGCGTCGGGTCGGCCACGGTGTTGTCGCAGATCGTCCAGATGGTGGCGATGGCGCAGCGCTCCAAGGCGCCGATGCAGCGAATGGCCGACAAGGTGGCAGGTTGGTTCGTGATGGGGGTCGTGACCATCGCGCTGCTGACATTCGTCGGATGGGGCTTTTTCGGGCCACAGCCCAGTTGGGTCTACGGGCTGATAAATGCCGTGGCCGTGCTGATCATCGCCTGCCCATGCGCGCTGGGGCTGGCCACGCCGATGTCGATCATGGTGGCGACCGGCCGCGGCGCCACGCAGGGCGTGTTGTTCCGCGATGCAGCGGCGATCGAGAACCTGTGCAAGGTCGACACGCTGATCGTCGACAAGACTGGCACCTTGACCGAGGGCCGGCCGGCTTTCGAGCGCGCGGTGGCGATCAACGGGATCAGTGAAGACGAGGTGCTGCGTCTGGCCGCCAGCCTGGACCAGGGCAGCGAGCATCCGCTGGCCGCGGCCATCGTCACCGCAGCGCGTGCGCGCAACCTGGCGCTGGACAGGGCCGAGCAGTTCGACTCCGCATCGGGTATCGGTGTGAAAGGTGTTGTCGCCGGCAAAAAGCTGGCGTTGGGCAACACGGCGCTGATGCAGCAGGTAGGCATCGACGTGGCGCCGCTTGCGGCCCAGGCCGAGGCGCTGCGCGGCCAGGGTGCCAGCGTCATGCACCTTGCCGTCGATGGGCAACTCGCGGGCTTGCTGGCCGTGTCCGACCCGATCAAGGCCACGACGGCGGACGCGTTGGCGTCGCTGCGCAAGTCGGGCCTGCGCATCATCATGGCCACCGGCGACGGGTTGACCACGGCGCGCGCCGTGGGCCAACGGCTGGGCATCGATGAAGTCCATGGCGAGGTCAAGCCCGCTGACAAGCTGCAACTCGTCGAGCGCTTGCAACGCGAAGGCCGGGTTGTGGCGATGGCGGGTGACGGCATCAATGACGCACCGGCCCTGGCGCGCGCGGATGTCGGCATCGCGATGGGTACCGGCACCGACGTGGCGATGAACAGCGCGCAGCTCACGCTGGTCAAGGGCGATTTGCGCGGCATCGCGACGGCGCGTGCCCTGTCGGTCGCGACCGTGGCCAACATGTCGCAGAACCTGGGCTTTGCCTTTGTCTACAACGCACTCGGCGTACCGCTGGCTGCGGGGCTGCTGTTTCCGTTCACCGGTTGGTTGTTGTCGCCGATGGTTGCAGCGCTGGCGATGAGCCTGAGCTCGGTGTCGGTGATCAGCAATGCCCTGCGCTTGCGGGTCACTGCCCTCAAGGCCGATTGATCCGGGCACACCGGTTGGCGCGCACCACCGTCTGGATCACGCCGTGGCGCAGGGCCGTCAATCCTGTGGTGCAGGGTGGTGCCAAGACAGTGCGGGCGTGGCAGCCACGTCAGTGGCCGTCGCGGCGACGCTGGCCAGCGCCGTGCGCGGATCTGGCACAGCGCGCGCGCCTTTGCGCAGCCAGGCAACATAGAATCGAGGTATGGAATTGAGCCGCGCCATCAGAAAGTCGATCAGCCTGGCGCTGATGGGCGTGCTGCTGTTTGCACAGCTGGCGGTGGCCAGCTACAGCTGTCCTCGCGTGGGCGGCATGGATCCCGCGTCGATGTCCGTTTCGATGCCCGAGCTGATGACCATGTCGATCCCCGAGTTGATGTCGGTCGACATGGCACCCGGCTGCGACCAGCTTGACCCCGAAGCAGCCAACCTGTGCGCCGAACACTGCCACCAGGGCCAACAAAGCGTTGACACCGCTGCCGCGCCCGCGGTAAGCGCAGCCATCCCGACCTTGCTGTATCTGATCCCCAACGCGCCGCAGCATGTGCCCGGTTCGGGTCGGTCCGCCCCGGCGGTTGTCGACAGCGTGGTGGCAGCGCCCGAGCCGCCGCACGCCATCCTGCACTGCGTCTTTCGCACCTGACCTCCTGACGCCGAGCGCGCTTCGGGCCTGACGGCAAGGTCGGCCCGCCGCGCGCACGGTGGCTCTCGATGGCGTGGCCCCTGCCATCGCGTCGCGCCGAACTTGGCCCTCAAGCTTCGTCAGGAGATTTTCATGTCATTTCATGCCCCTCGTTTGGGACGCGCCCGTTTGCAATGGACGGCTTCAGCCGCCCACCGCATGGCCCAAGTTGCGCTGGTTGCGCTCACCGGCGTCGCTGCGTCCCAGGTGCACGCCGGCCCGCTGACGCTCGATGCTGCGCTGCGCCTGGCGCAAGACCGCTCTCGCCAACTGCCAGCGCAGGACGCATCGGCGGCGGCGTCCCGCCAAATGGCGATTTCGGCTGGGCAGCGCCCCGATCCCACCCTGAAGGCGGGCATCAACAACCTGCCGATCGACGGGCCGGACCGATTCATCCTGACCCGCGACTTCATGACGATGCGCTCGATCGGCGTGATGCAGGAGTTCACCCGAGAGGGCAAGCTCAAGGCGCGCTCGGCACGCTTCGAGCGCGAGGCGGAAGTTGCCGAGGCCGGCCGTGATCTGGCGCTGGCAAACCTGCGGCGCGACACCGCCGTCGCCTGGCTGGACCGCCATTTCCAGGAGCGCATGGCGGAGGTGCTGGCAGTGCAGCGCGACGAAGCCCGGTTGCAGGTCGATGCGGCCGACGCTGCCTACCGCGGTGGCCGTGGATCGCAGGCCGATGTGTTCGCGGCACGGTCCAGCGTTGCGCAGATCGAGGACCGCCTGACGCAGACCCAGCGGCAGGTCGCCACGGCGACCACGCAGCTGGCGCGCTGGGTCGGTACGCCGGCTGCCGAGGTCCTTGGCATGCCGCCTGTTCTCGATGGGGTTCGAATCCGCACCGACGATCTCGACGCCCAGCTCGCCCGCCACCCGCAGGTCAAGATCCTGGCCCGTCAAGAGGCGATGGCCCAGGCGGATGCCGAGGTGGCTCAGGCCAACAAGCAGCCCGATGTTGCCGTCGAGCTGATGTTCAACCAGCGCGGCCCGGCGTTTTCCAATATGGTCTCGATCAACCTGTCGGTGCCGTTGCAATGGGACCAGAAGAGCCGGCAAGACCGGGAGCTTGCCGCCAAGCTCGCTGTCGTCGAGCAGGTGCGCGCAGAGCACGACGAGCTGATGCGTACGATCGGCGCCGAAACCTTGGTCATGCTGCAGACCTGGCGCAGCGACCGTGGGCGGCTCACCCAATATGACGCTTCGCTGTTGCCACTGGCGACCGAGCGAACCCGCGCGTCGCTCGCCGCCTACCGGGGCGGCAGTGGTGCGCTGACAGCGGTGCTGGACGCGCGGCGTAACGAGATCGACACGCGCCTGGAGCGGCTGCGCCTGGAAATGGAAACGGCGCGCCTGTGGGCGCAGCTCAACCATTTGCTGCCGGCCGACCACGACATGCCAGCGTCGATCCGTCCCTGACCCCGCATCACCCGAGAAGCGAACCATGAAACTCAAACCACTTGTGATGGCCCTGGCAGCCGTCGGTGCCCTGGGTGCCGGCGGCTATGGCCTGTATGGGTTGGGCATGCAGCGCGGCATGGGGAGGGGTGCCAGCGCCACGGCGCCTGCAGCACCCGCCTCGAATGAGGCCGGAGCTGGCCAGCCAGCAGCTGTCGGCAAGCTGCCGCAGAGCATCACCGAAGGCGAGGCAGCCACGCGCCGACACATCAAGTCGGGCATCAAGGCGGGCGACCTGGACCCGAGCACCGGCGCCAAGGTGCTGTACTACCACGACCCGATGGTGCCGGGTAACAAGTTCGACAAGCCGGCCAAGTCGCCCTTCATGGACATGATGCTGGTGCCGGTCTATGCCGATACCGGCACTGAGGGTTCGAGCGACGGCAGCAGGGTCACGGTCAGCCCCCGCGTGCAGCAGAACTTCGGCTTGCGCACGGCCGAGGTGACCGAGGGCAGGTTGTCGCCACAGATCTCGGCAGTTGGCAGCATTGTGTTCAACGAGCGCGACCAGGTCGTGGTGCAGGCGCGCGCCACCGGCTTCGTGGAGAAGCTCTACGTGCGCGCCACGCTCGATGCAGTGCGGCAAGGCCAGCCGCTGGTCGACCTGTACGTGCCCGATTGGATCGCCGCGCAGGAGGAGTTTTTGTCCGTGCGCCGCATGCAGGGCACTGACCTTGCGCCGCTGGTCGATGGCGCACGCCAGCGCATGCGCCAGGTGGGCATGAGCGATGCGCAGGTTCGGCTGGTCGAGACCAGCGGACGAACACAGCCCCGCACCACGCTGACGGCGCCGATTGGCGGTGTGGTGACAGAGTTGATGGTGCGCGACGGCATGACCGTGATGGCTGGCGCCACGCTGTTCCGCCTCAATGGCTTGTCTACCGTGTGGGCCAACGCCGAAGTGCCCGAGAGCCAGACCGCGCTGGTGCGGCTTGGTGCCAAGGTGCTGGCCAAGAGCCCGGCTGTGCCAGGCGCCACGTTCGAGGGCAAGGTGCAGGCTCTGCTGCCCGACGTGAACGCGTCGACGCGAACCTTGAAGGCGCGCCTGGAACTGGCAAATCCCGGGTCGCGCCTGGTGCCCGGCATGTTCGTGCAGATGCAGTTCACGGACCCGCGCGCGGAGAAGTCGCTGCTGATCCCGACCGAAGCCGTGATCCAGACCGGCAGGCGCTCGGTGGTGATGCTGGCCGAAGAGGGCGGTCGGTTCCGGCCGGTTGAAGTGGACGCCGGCATCGAGAGCGCCGGCCAGACCGAGATCCGGCGTGGCCTGAAGCTCGGGCAGCGGGTGGTGGTGTCGTCGCAGTTCCTGATCGACTCCGAGGCCAGCCTCAAGGGGTTGGAGGCACGCTTGAACATCGAGCCTGCAGCCACCGCACCTGCAGCACCTGCAGCACCTGCAGCGCCTGCCGCATCCAATGCGTCCGACACGGCGCCACGGCATGCCAGCCAGGCCCGGGTCGAGGCCATCGGCCGCGACGCGGTGACGCTCTCGCACGGCCCGATCGCATCACTGAAATGGCCGGCGATGACGATGGACTTCAAGCTGCCCAAGGGCGGGCTGACCCATGGTGTGGCGGTCGGTGATCGTGTCAAATTCGAGTTCACGATGAACCCCGACGGACCGCCGCAGCTGACAAGCGTGACGCTGCTGCCAACCGCACCGAAGGCTGCAGCGGCGCCGGCTTCAGCAGGGGGCACGCCATGATCGCCGGGCTGATACGCTGGTCCATCGTCAACCGCTTCCTCGTGCTGCTGGCCACGCTGATGGTCGCCGCGTGGGGCGTCTATTCGTTGATGCGAACGCCGCTGGACGCGCTGCCCGACCTGTCGGACGTGCAGGTCATCATTCGCACCACCTATCCGGGCCAGGCGCCACGCATCGTCGAGAACCAGGTCACCTATCCGCTGACGACCACGATGCTGTCAGTGCCCGGCGCGAAGACGGTGCGCGGCTATTCGTTCTTCGGCGACTCGTTCGTCTACGTGCTGTTCGAGGACGGCACCGACCTTTACTGGGCGCGCTCGCGGGTGCTGGAGTACCTGAACCAGGTGCAGGGCCGATTGCCCGCAGCAGCCAAGGCATCGCTCGGGCCGGATGCCACCGGCGTGGGCTGGATCTACCAGTACGCGCTGGTCGACCGGGGCGGCACGCAGGATGCGGGGCAACTGCGTGCCTTGCAGGACTGGTTCCTGAAGTACGAGCTGAAGACCGTGCCAAACGTGGCCGAGGTCGCGTCGGTCGGCGGCATGGTGCGCCAGTACCAGGTGGTGCTCGACCCCGACAAGCTCGCGGCTTACGGCATCCCGCACACCAAGGTCGTTGAAGCGCTGCAAAAGGCCAACCAGGAGGCCGGTGGCTCGGTGCTGGAACTGGGCGAGGCCGAGTACGTGGTGCGTGCGTCGGGCTACCTGCAAGGGCTGGACGATTTCCGCAAGGTGCCGCTGGTGACGACTGCGGCGGGCGTGTCGGTGCGCCTGGGGGACGTGGCGCGTATCCAGATCGGCCCGGAGATGCGGCGTGGCATTGGCGAACTGGATGGCGAAGGCGAAGCGACCGGTGGCGTGATCGTGATGCGCTCCGGCAAGAACGCACTGGAGACGATTGCCGCCGTCAAGGCCAAGCTCAAGACCTTGCAGGCGAGCCTGCCCAAGGGCGTGGAGATCGTGCCGGTCTACGACCGCTCGGGGTTGATCGAACGCGCGGTCGAGAACCTGGCGTTCAAGCTGGCGGAGGAGTTCCTCGTGGTGGCCGTGGTGTGCTTCGTCTTTCTGTTCCACCTGCGTTCGGCCTTTGTGGCCATCGTTTCGCTGCCGCTGGGCATCCTGGCGGCGTTCATCGTCATGCACTACCAGGGCGTCAACGCCAACATCATGTCGCTGGGCGGCATTGCGATTGCCATCGGGGCGATGGTGGATGCCGCGGTGGTGATGATCGAAAACGCCCACAAGCACCTGGAACATTGGGGCCATGCGCACCCTGGCGAAAAGCTAGAAGGTCAAGCGCGCTGGCATGTGATCGGCGACTCGGCCGCCGAGGTCGGGCCGGCGCTGTTCTTCTCGCTGCTGATCATCACGCTTTCGTTCATTCCTGTGTTCACGCTGGAGGCGCAGGAGGGGCGGTTGTTCTCGCCGCTGGCATTCACCAAGACCTATGCGATGGCGGCGGCGGCGGGATTGTCGGTAACGCTGATCCCGGTGCTGATGGGCTACCTGATCCGTGGCCGCATTCCGGACGAGAAACGCAATCCGCTGAACCGGCTGCTGATTGCGGTCTACCGGCCCCTGTTGAATGCCGTGTTGCGGGCGCCGAAGCTCACGCTGGTGGTGGCCGCCGTGCTGCTGGGTATCAGCCTGTGGCCACTGCAGCATATCGGCGGTGAGTTCATGCCGCGGCTGGACGAAGGCGACCTGCTGTACATGCCGTCGGCGCTGCCGGGCTTGTCGGCGGGCAAGG
>JANMXG010000465.1:0-31987 GCA_031394235.1 Betaproteobacteria bacterium | reverse complement strand
TTGCGCGAATGGAAGAACACTTTCAAATGACCTCTGCCATGCCAACTTTTTTGCTGCCCAGCCGCTTGTTGCGCACCCGCTTGCTGTGTGTAGCGGCTGCGGCTGCGGCCTTGACCGGCTGTGCCGTCATACCCACCACGCCCGGCAGCACGGCTGGCCTGGACACGCCCGCCATGCGCGTGCTGGCCCTGCCTGCCACCACCGGCCAGGTCGATGCATCCAACAACGCAACACCGCTTGCCCCGCTGCTGCTGGCAACAAACAACCCAACAGCAGCCGCACGCGACACAGCGTCCATCGCAGTAGATCCGCTGCACCCCACCGAGCGCCTGGACCTGGACGCCGCTGCGGCCCAGACCGACCTGTGGGCCCGCGTGCGCCAAGGCACGGCCATGCCCGACCTGGACAACGAGCTGGTGCGCAAGTGGGAGCAGTGGTATGCCGGCAAGCCCGACTACGTGCAGCGCATGACCGAGCGTGGTGGCCGCTACCTGTTCCACATCATTGAAGAAGTCAACAAGCGCGGCATGCCCACCGAGCTGGCGCTGCTGCCGTTTATTGAGAGCGCCTTCAACCCGCAGGCCATGTCCACCGCCAAGGCGTCCGGCATGTGGCAGTTTGTGCCCGCCACCGGGCGTGACTTTGCGCTGCGGCAAAACATGTTCCGCGACGACCGGCGCGATGTGCTGGCGTCCACCCGCGCCGCGCTGGACTACCTGCAGACCCTGCACACGATGTTCGGTGATTGGCAGCTGGCACTGGCCGCCTACAACTGGGGCCAGGGCAATGTGCAGCGCGCCATCACCCGCAACCAGCGGGCCGGTCTGGCCACCGACTATGACAGCCTGAAGATGCCCGACGAGACCCGCAACTACCTGCCCAAGCTGCAGGCGGTCAAGAACATCGTGCTGCGGCCCGAGGTTTTTGCACTGCTGCTGCCCACGCTGCGAAACCATCCGTATTTTGTGTCGGTGGCGATCGATCGCGACATCGACATCGACCTGGCCGCGCGCCTGGCCGGCCTGCCGCTGGACGAGTTCAAGCAGCTCAACCCGCAGATGAACAAGCCGGTGATCCTGGCCGCGGGCACGCCGCAGGTGCTGCTGCCTTTTGATGCCGCCGGCCAGTTTGTGCACGCCATCGGCCAGCACCGCGGCACCCAAGCCAGCTGGACCGCCTGGGTGGCACCGCGCACCATGAAGCCGGCGGAGGTGGCGCGCTTGCTGGGCATGCCCGAGGCGCAGCTGTGTGAGCTCAACAGCATCCCCAAGGGCATGCTGGTCAAGGCAGGCTCGACCTTGCTGGTGCCGCGCAGTGCCCAATTCACGGCCGACGTGACCGGGCACATCGCTGAAAACGCGATGCTGGCCTTGTCGCCCGACCTGCCGCCGCTGCGGCGCATCAGCTTTGCAGCCGGCAAAAAGGGTGACAGCGTGGCGGCCGTGGCCCGACGCTATCGCGTCAGCGTGACCCAGGTGGCCGCCTGGAACAGCACCAACACCGCGGCGCACTTCAAACCCGGCCAGGCCGTGGTGGTGATGGTGGCCAACCGGGCAGCGCAAGCTGTTAGCGTCGCGAGCGCCACCGGCCATTCCAGCAGCGCCAAAGACGTGCGCAAGGGCGGCAGCGTCAAACGCATCGTCCGGCCCGGGCCGACAGCGCGCACACGGGCGTCGCAGAACTGATCGGCTGATCGGCTGATCGGAGGATAGCGGCGCGCCCCCCCGCGCTGCCAACCGCTGGAGCGCCAGCGCGCGGGGAAAAACGCCGATCAGCGCCGGTCGGTGAGGGCGTGGGCCAGGGTGGACAAGTCCACATACTCCAGCTCGCTGCCCACGGGCACACCGCGCGCCAAGCGCGTCACTGTCAGGATCTCGCCGGCATCACCGCGCAGCGTGCGCAACGCCTGCGCCAGCACATGGGCGGTGGCCTCGCCTTCGGCTGAAAACCCGGTGGCCAGGATCACCTCCTGCACCACGCCGTCGTTGGCACGCGCCAGCAGCGCGTGCACGCCGATGTCTGCCAACCCCACGCCATCGAGCGGCGAGAGCCGACCCATCAGCACGAAGTACAGGCCGCGGTAGCTGCCGCTGCGCTCCATTGCAGCCTGGTCGGCCGGGTTCTCGACCACCAGCAACTGCAGCGCATCCCGTGCCGGGTCGCTGCAGGTGGCACAGACAGGGGCCTCGGTAAACGTGTGGCAGCGGGCACAGTGCTGCACCACGTCGGTCGCCGATTGCAACGCCAGCGCCAACCGCTGCGCGCCCTCGCGGTCGTGCTGAAGCAGGTGGTAGGCCATGCGCTGCGCCGACTTCACGCCCACGCCAGGCAGCCGCCGCAGCGCGTCGATCAGGCCTTCGAGGCTGCGCTCGGCCACTGCGTCAGAACGGGAACTTCATGCCGGGGATTTGCGGCATACCCGCGCTCAGCTTGCCCATTTTCTCCTGGGTGGTGACCTCAATGCGGCGCACCGCGTCGTTGAAGGCCGCGGCCACCAGGTCTTCAAGCATGTCCTTGTCGTCAGCCAGCAGACTGGGATCAATGGTGACGCGCTTGACGTCGTGCTTGCAGGTGATCTGTACCTTGACCAGACCGGCACCGGATTCACCGGTGACCTCGATCGTCGCCAGTTCGTCTTGCGCCTTTTTGAGGTTGTCCTGCATGGCCTGGGCCTGTTTCATCAAGCCGGCGAGCTGGTTTTTCATCATGGTGTGGGTGTCCTGGGTGTTCTGGGTTGAGGTGAGTCCGCGCTGACCGGTTTGATCGAGCCGGGCACGATGCGCGCCGTGCGGAACTGTGCCATCAGCGCCCGCACGGCCGGGTCATTCTCGATGGTCGACTCGGCGTCGCGCTGGGCAGCGTCCCGAGCCTGCGCGTCGCGCCGGCCGATCGAATCCTGCGGCACACCGGGCTGTACCCGCAATTGCACGGGCTCACCTCGGGCGGTCTCGAGCGCGGCCGTCAGCTTGGCGACGAGTGCGGGCGCCCGCAGGGTTTCGCGCTCAACCAGGAGCGTCCAGCACGACCCGCCGCCGTCCAGTGCCTGCCGAGCCGTCGGGCCGGCCTGCAACGCCAACTCCCGCACCATCGCGGCAATGCTGCCGGCAGCCACCAACGGCCGGATCAACGCCGCCCATTGGTTGCCCAGCGCGCTGGTGACCAGGGTCACCACCGGGAACGGGGCAATTGGGCTTGCGGCGACAGTGAACGCGGCGTCGGTACTTGCAGCGGCGGTGTTCACGGCGACAGTGCTGGCGGCGGTAACGTAAGCGGTGAAAGCGCCCGTGGCCCGTGGCGCGGCCGGGCCGTCGTCGTCCGGCACCTCGTCGTCGATCCAGGGCGGCGGCTCTTGCACGCTGACCACCCGGACCGGCGCGGGCGGGCTGAAATGCATCGGCGCCGGGGCTGGAGCCGGGGCTGGCGAAGAGGATGGCTCGGGGAGCGCAACCGGCGGCGCAAGGCGTGGCAACGGCAACGGCACCGGCAGCGGCACCGACACCGGCAGCGACACCGGCAGCGACACCGGCAAGGGCGCGGGCGCCGCTGACACCGCAAACCGCACAGGCGCCGTGCTGCGGGCCTCGCGCGCGGCTGCCACCAGCGGTGCGGCACGCGGTGCACCGCTGGCCGTCGGGGCGGCGCCGGCCGGCGCAAACGCCAGCAGGCGCAGCAGCACCATCGTCAGCGCGGCGTATTCATCGGACAACAGGCTCAACTCGGCGCGGCCGTGCACGACGATGCTGTAAAGCAGCTGGGTCTCGTCAGCCGGCAGTTCGGCGGCCAGGGTACGGGCGCCCAAGCTGTCCGGATCGGTCTCGTCCAGGGCACCGGGCACGGCCTGTTCAACCGCCATCTGCTGCAGCAGCGATGCCATTTCTTCGAGCGTGCCCGCGGCTGACAGGCCGAGCTGGCGCAACGCTTGCACCGTGGCCAGCACGGCCGCACCGTCGCGCAAGGCCAGCGCACCGACCAATGCGCTGGCGTGGCTGCGGTCTACCGTGCCCAGCATGCTGCGCACGCCGGCCTCGTCCAGACTGCCGGCGCCAAAGGCGATGGCCTGGTCGGTCAGCGACAACGCATCGCGCATCGACCCCCGCGCCGCCCGCGACAATAGCCGCAGCGAGCCGGCATCCGCCGCCACGCCCTCGGCCTGCAACACCTGCTGCAGATGTTGCTGCACGGTCTCAGGTGCCATCGGCCGCAGGTTGAACTGCAGGCAGCGGCTCAGCACCGTGGGCAGCATCTTCTCGGGGTCGGTGGTGGCCAGCACAAACTTCAGGTAGTCAGGCGGCTCTTCCAGTGTCTTGAGCAGCGCGTTGAAGGCATCCTTGGTGAGCTGGTGCGCCTCGTCGATCATGAACACCTTGAACCGGCCGACGCTGGGCTTGTAGGCCGCACGCTCGATCAGGTCGCGGATCTCGTCGATGCTGCGGTTGCTGGCGGCGTCGAGCTCGATGTAATCGATGTAGCGGTCGGCATCAATCTCGGTGCAGGCCTGGCAAACCCCGCAGGGGTGAGCCGTGACGCCGCCAGTGCCATCTGGTCCGGTGCAGTTCAGGCTTTTCGCCAGGATGCGGCTGACGGTCGTCTTGCCGATCCCCCGGGTGCCGGTGAACAAATAGGCATGGTGCAGCCGGCCACTGGTCAGTGCATTGCCCAAAGCCTGCACCACATGCGCCTGCCCCACCATTTGCTCAAAGCTGCGGGGCCGGTATTTGCGGGCCAGGACGACATGACTCATCGCTTCATTCTAAGGGCCGACCCGGCCGGCGGCGGCCCGCAGGCCCGGTGCGGCCGGGCTGGCCGGCCGCTGGCGCAGGTGCCGGCTGGCGGCCCTGTTGGCGCCACTGCGGCTGGCGCTGCCGGCCGCGCCACCGCCGGCCGCTCGCAGATAATCTGGGGCATGAGTGCCTCGTCTACACCGCCACGTACGGCCCCCCACCTGTCCACCCTCGACACCCTCAGCTACGAGCAGGCGGGTGTCAACTACGACCTGATCGACCCGCTCAAGGTCAGCGCGCAGCGGGCGGCGGCGGCCACGGCGGTGCACTTGGCAGGCCACGGTTTCAGCGAGATCCTGGCTTCGCGCGGTGAGTCCGCGTACGTGGTCGATGTCGGGCCGTTCTACATCGCATCGATCGTCGAATGTTTGGGGTCCAAGGCCCTGGTGGCCGACGAGATGGCCAAGCTCACCGGCCGCAGTTGGTATGCCGGCATCGCGCAAGACACCATCGCCATGGCGGTGAACGACCTGATCACGGTCGGCGCGACGCCATTGGTGGTGCAAGCCTACTGGGCCGCGGGCGGCTCTGACTGGTTCGGCGACGCCGCGCGTGCGCAGGCCCTGGTCGCCGGCTGGAAGGCCGCCTGCGACGCCTGCAAGGTGGCCTGGGGCGGCGGCGAGACCCCGGCGCTGGCCGGTATTGTCGAGGCCGGCCGTATCGACCTGGCGGCGTCCTGCACCGGGCTGATCAACCCGAAAGCGCGCTTGAGCGTGGGCGACAAGCTGGCCGCGGGCGACGCCATCGTGCTGCTCGACTCCAGCGGCATCCATGCCAACGGCCTGAGCCTGGCCCGCAAGCTGCTGGAGCGCCTGCCCGGCGGCTGGTTGACCGAGATCGATCCGGTGGGTCACCCCGGCCTGAGCTATGGCGAAGCGCTGCTGGCACCCACCACGCTGTACTCGCCGGTGACCGAGGCCCTGTGGGCCGGCGGCATCGTGCCGCACTACTGCGCCAACATCACCGGCCACGGCTGGCGCAAACTGCTGCGCCACCCGGGCCAGTTCACCTACCGCATCCACACCGTGCCGCCAGTCACCCCGGTGCTGCAGTTCATCCAGCGCCATGCCGGGCACGATGACCGCGAGGCCTACAGCACGCTCAACATGGGTGCCGGATTCGCCATTTTTGTCGCCCCCGGTGATGCCGAGCGCACTGTGGCGATCGCGCGGGGCCTGGGCATTGGCGCCCGGGTGGCCGGCGCAGTCGAGGCCGGCGTCAAGCAGTTGCTGATCGAGCCGCTGGGCATCCGGTTCGGCGACGACGACCTGCGGCTGCGCTGATCGCCCAGTGGCCATGGCACGGCGGCCCGCTTCAAGCGTCATGTGCCACGCTGCTGCGCATGGCAAGACAGGCGCCCTGCGGGCACTGCGGGCACTGCGGGCATTTCAGACATTGCGGGCATTTCAGACATTGCGGGCACTGCAGACATTGCGGGCACTGCGTGGGGCAATGGGCGCGCTCGCCATGCTGGGCATGTTGGGCCTGGTCGGCTGCGCCAGTCCGCCGCTGCGCAGTGCGCCACCGCCGTCAAGCTTCCGCATCGCGCCTGACGACACACCGCTCGGCGGTTTGGCCGCGGCCAACCAGGTGCCCGCAGGCCGCTCGGGTTTCCGGCCGCTGCTGGTGTCGGGCATCGCATTGCAGGCGCGGCTGAATTTGATCAACAGCGCCCGTGATGGCGTGGATCTCCAGACCTACCACCTCGGCAACGACCCCACCGGTCACCAGATCCTGCGGGCCTTGCGCGATGCCGCCGGCCGGGGCGTGCGGGTGCGGCTGTTGATCGATGATTTCTACACCATCGGTATGACCGACCTGTTGCTGGGCTTGGCCGCCGAGCCCCTTGTCGAGGTGCGGCTGTACAACCCGTTTCCGGCCGGCCGCGACAGCACCGCGCTGCGGCTGGCCAGCCTGTTGGCAGATTTCAGCCAGCTCAACCGGCGCATGCACAACAAGCTGCTGGTGGCCGACGGACGGGCGGCCATCGTCGGCGGGCGCAATTTGACGGACGCCTATTTCATGCGCAGCAGCGAGGGCAACTACCTCGATTTCGACCTGCTGGCAGTGGGCCAGATCGCCGCCGACCTGGGCCCGGCGTTCGACACTTACTGGAACAGCCGCTTTGCGGTGCCGCTGCAGGCGCTGGCCGACAACGGCCTGGACACTGCGCAGCGCCGCGCCAGTCTCCAGCGCCTGACCGCACCCGCGACCACAGCTGCCGGGCCCGGCTTGCCGGCCGGGACGCGGGCTGCTAGCGCGGCCCTGGCAGCCCTGCCCCTGGTGGTGGCCGATGCCAAGGTCTACTTTGACAACCCTGAGAAAACCGGCGGCGGTGTGGGCAGCCCAGGTGGCGGCCCGGCGCTGCCGGTGGCCCGGCTGGTCAACGGCGCACAAGAACGGCTGATCGTCGTGTCGCCATACTTTCTGCCCAGCGCTTTGGGCATGAAGCTGTTGGGCCAGGCGCGGGCGCGGGGGGTGACGGTGCAGGTGCTGACCAACTCGCTGGTCGACAGCGACGAGCCGTTGGTCAGCCTGGCCTATGGCGACCTGCGCCAGTCCCTGCTGAAATCAGGCATCCAGCTGTTCGAGCTGTCCTCCGAGCGCATGAAACGCGAAGGCGTGTTCCGCCAGTCGCTGGGCGGGTCGGTGGGCCGGCTTCATGCCAAGCTAGGCTTCATCGACGACCACCTGATGTTGGTCGGCTCGATGAACATCGACCCGCGCTCAGCCGCCACCAACACCGAGTTGTCGGTGGTGATCGACAGCGCCGACCTGGTGCGGGTGGTGCTGGGCCAGTTCCAGCCCACCGCCTCGGGCGTGGTGTTCGAGGTGCAAATGGCAGCGGACGGCCATTCGCTGCAGTGGGTGGGCCGCGGCAACATCGCGGGCCTGACCGGCGCCGATGCCAACGGTGAGTTTCGCCTGGACGCCGAGCCCGTGCCACCCTGGTGGCAGCGCCTGCGCCTGTGGTTGTTGTCCCGGCTGGTACCGAACGACCTGCTGTGAGGCCTGGGCCGCTGGCCTACAATTGCGCCTGACGGGCCTCCTCGCATGGAAGCGCGGCCAATCGGGTCAGGTCGGGAACGAAGCAGCCCCAACCGTTGCGACCAGTGCCGAGGGCAAGGCTCGTCACCCCATCCCACATGTTCACCCGGTGGGGCTGGATTGCCGAAACGCCATCACGGCCTGGTTTCGCAAGGTGCGCAGCAGCGCCATTTCCCGCTCACCCACTTGCAGCCCGCCGGGTTTGGCCTGGTCCGCGTAGATCAGTGCAAATGGCGCTGCCTTCATCACCATCGGCAGCAGCATGAACGACGGCGCATTGAAATGCTGGCGGTACCAGCCGGGCAAGCGCTGATCCACTGCCGCCTGCCGGCTGTCGGCGATCAGGGTATCGCGGGCTTTGAGGCACACCGCACCGAACAGGTCCGGCGCCTGTCCCACCGGCCATTGCAGCAACACCTGGAACACCGGGCTCAGTTCGGCAGCACGGTCACCCAGGCCAAACCGGCCCACCAGCCGCCCGCTGGCTGGGTCGCGCAGGCAAAAGATGATGCGCTGGAAGCCCAGGGCGCGGTACATCGTCTCCAGCACCATGCGCAACACCTGGTTGAGGCGGAACGCATCGCCTGCCAGCGTGTCGGTGATGTCGTGGATGCCCGCCGTCAACAACTCGGCCACGGCCGCGAGGTTGCTGAGGCGGGGGTCATCAACCGGGGCTGGACTGACACCAAGGTGCGGCAGCAGCACCGTGGGTGCGTCGGAGTTGCTCTCGCTGCGGGTCTGGCTGGGGGACTGGTCAGGGCCGGCGCGGCGCGCCATGACGGCGGTCACGGCGCTTGGATGCGGCGCCAGCGAATCGGCCGCCGGCAATGGTGTCGCCTCGACCAGCAGGTGTTGGCCTTTGCTGCCGGCCGGCAAGGCCAGCCCCATGGCGGGCGCCATCTGCGCCAATGCCAGCCTGGCCTCGCCGGTGGTCCGGCGCAGGTCACCCAGATCCAAGCCCAGCGCCGTGCCATAGCGCTTGACCAGCGCATCCAGCCGGGCCGGCATGCCCGGCTCGTCGGCCTGCCACAGGGCGTCGGCCAACTCGTTGGCCGCAATCGCCATCCAGCGCAGGCGTTCCGGTCCGACTGGCAAGCGCTGCGATGGCGGCGGCGTGTCGGGCCGGCGCATGCAGCGCTGCAATGACTCGGACAAGCCCCAGTGGCGTGCCACGCCCACACCCAAGGCCTCGAAACCCAGGCCCAGCACCACGTTGGCGGCGCGGTCAGCGATCAGATCCGGGTGGACCCGGGCACCCGCCTTGGCGGCGGCGGGCGCCTGGTGCGTCAAGTGCATTTGCGCCCGGATCGCCTCGGCCTCGTCCGGAAAGTAGTACTCGGTCAGCAACTTGCCGAGGTTGTAGAACATCGCGCCGAGGAAAGCCTCCTCGGCATCCCGCGAGGTCGGCGCCATGGCGTGGGCCAACTGGGCGGCCAGCAAAGACCGCAAGAACTCTTGTTTCAGGCGCTGGGCGTGGCCCTTGTCCTTCATGTGCTCAACCAGCACCAGCGACAACGCCAGGTTGCGGATGCCGGCCAGGCCCATCAGCGCCACTGCCCTCGACACCGTGCTGACGCCATGGCCATCGCGGCGGAAATGGGCGGTGTTGACCAGGCGCAGCAGCTTTTGCGTCAGCGCCACGTCCTTCAGGATCTCGTCGGCGAGATGGTTGAGGTTTTCGCTTTCCGAGTCCGCCATGCGCTGGATGCGCAGCACGTGCGCCGACAGTGCCGGAAAGTCACTCTTGTGGCGCATGCGCCGCAGCAGGAAGTCGAGCGTGCCGTGTGCGCCGCCCGTCTCGGGCCGCGATTCGTCGGCCGGCGCCAGCCACTGCATCAAGGCGTCACGCAAGCTGGCCGCACTGTCGTAGCGGTCGGCCGGCACGCGCGCAATGGCACGCTGCACCACCGCCCGCAGGCGGTCATCGGCGTCGGCGTGGTCGGGCAGCAGCAGGTCCTCGCGCTGCACCCGGCGCAACGCGGCATGGGGATCGCGTTCGGCCAGCAGCGGCGCGCCGCACAGCATCTCGCCCAACACCATACCGGCGGCAAACACATCCATCTGGGCAGACGGCGCGCCGCCCGCGGCTGCTTCAGGCGAAATATAGCCCGGCGTGCCGACGATGCATCCCACCAGCGGATCGCTGCCCGCATCGACCGGTACGGCGTTGCGTTGCGCCGGCACTGCCGGCATGCGCACGGCAATGCCAAAGTCCATCACCCGGGCCCGACCCTCGGCGTCCAGCAAGATATTGGACGGCTTGAGGTCGCGGTGCACGATGCCCAGCGAATGGGCAGCGCGCAGCGCGTCGACCACGCCCAGCATCATCTCGACGGCCTCGCGCGCGGGCATCGCGCCACTGCTGCGCAGGGCTTGTGCCAGCGTGCGGCCGGACACCAGTTCAAACACCATGCACGGCTGACCGTCGATCTCATCGGCCTCGAACACCGGCACGATATGCGGGTGCGACAGCCGGCTGACCGCTCGCGCCTCATGCAGCCACTGGCTCAGCGGCGGGTCGGCAGGATCGAGCGTCAGCAGCTTGAGTGCGACGTCACGGTCCAGCCGCTCGTCGTGAGCACGCCAGACGGTGGCCTGCGCGCCCCGCCCCAGCTCATCCACCAGCCGGAAGCGCCCGATGCGCTGGCCTGCGCGGTGGCGGGTGGCCGGCCGCGCACCGAGTGCCGTGCTCACGGCGCCGCACCCTGCTGCACCGCTGTCGGCGCGGCACCGGGCTTGGGCGCGACGGCGGCCTTGTCGGCGGCACCGACCGCGTCACCTGACTCGGCCTGCTCGGGCGCCACCCCTTGCGCGGCCTGTTGCAGGTCGCGCAGGCTGACGCCCAGCAGGCGGCCGTAGCGCTGCATCACCCGCTGCAGGAACGCCGCACGGTGGTGCTCGGGCACGCTGCGTGAATCGACCACCTCGTTGGCGCAGCTGGCCGACAGGCGCAACAAGTCCTCGTCGGTGTCGGCGTGGTGCACCGGCGCGGACAGCGGCACCCGGCGAAACATCAACAGCACCGTGTCCTCCAGCCCCCAGTGGCGGCCCACCGCCGTTCCCAGCGCCTCGATGCCGACGCCCAGCACCGCGAACGACGCACTCTCCTCGCTCATACCCTGCTCCTCGGGCTCGCCCGGGCGGACCGGTGGCGCGGGCAGCATCAGGCGGCGGATCTGCGCCGCCTCCTCCGGAAAGTGGTACTGCACGGCCAGGCGGCCCAGGTTCTGCAACATAGACAACAGGTAGACCACCTCGCCGTCATAGCCTGCCGGGCGCAGCCACTGCGCAACCTTGCCGGCCAGCCTCACCCGGTCGATCAGGCTGGCCAGGTCTGCGGCGTGAGCTTCGCCCAGAGGTCCGGGCCAGGGCCGCAAGGCCTGAGCGGCTCGGCGTACGCCGTCCATGCCCACCATCGCTATCGCCCGGCGGATGGTCAGGATCGGCCCGTTGCCGGCACCCATCACACCGCGCACGTTGGGGCCGTTGACGTGGCGCAGCATCTCAAAAGTCAGGCCCACGTCCTGCAACACCACCTCGGCCAGCTCAACGGTGCGTTCGCGGTCCATCGTCGCCATGCGGGCAGCACGGGCCGCGCCGCCGGGCATCGCTGGCAGCAAACCAGCTGCCCGCATGCGGTCAAGCAGCAACAGGATCGGACCGCCACCGGGCTCGCCGTCGGTCTTGAGCCAGCCCCCCAACGCCCGCTCGAGGGTGCGCGCATTGCGGTAGCGCTGGCGTTCCTGGCGGTCGGTGGCGCGGTTGACGATGGCACGCAAGGCCTCGGGAATCGGGTGGGCGCCGGTCCAGGGCAGACGCACGATGTCGCGGCCCAACGGCGGCATGCGTTCGATCACCGCGTCGACATCCGCCAGTTCGAGCGCCGGCACACCGGCCAGCGCCTGGTGCATTACCAGACCGAAGGCCAGCACGTCGCGCTCGGCGGCCTTGCGCTGTGCTTGCAGGTCGGGTGTGCCGCCATCGGGCGGCAGCGCCACGCCCAAGCCGATCAAGCGGCAGCTGCCACTCTCGGCCAGCAACAACATGCTGGTCTGCAGGTCGTGGTGCGCCACGCCGGCCTCGTGTGCAAAGGCCAGCCCTGCCAGCACCTGCACGGCCCAGGGCACCAGTTCGGCCGGCGGCAGGCCTTTACGGCTGAGGCGCTCGGCCAGCGTTACGGCGGTGCCGCGGTCGTAGGCCACATAGGGCCAGCGGTCATGCTCACCCACCTCGACCACGTGGGCCAGGCCGGGGTGGTCGATGCGGGAGGCCTTGCGCGCGGCATCCAGCCAGCGCTGCAGCCCGACGGCATCGGCCGGCTGCACCCGCGGCAGCGCCAGCACCAATTCCTGCCCCACCCGGGGGTCGGACACCAGCCAAAGCATGGTGCGCGCACTCTTGCCCAACAGGCGCAGCAACTGAAAGCGGCCCAGATGTCGGACGGCGTTGGACGGTTGGGATCGTGGCGGGGGCGCTGCGGCCATCGGGAGGCTCTTTCGGTTGCTTGCGATTGGACACAAGCCAGCGGCCGGCAAAGCAGTGAACAGGTGCGGCTTGGCAGCGCAGTTCGGCGCCGCGGGGTGCGGCGCGCCTGTTGGCCCTTTGTGCGAAACTCAAGCGCAAGCGCTGCCAGCGCTCAAGCCGCGTCATGCCACCACGTCATGTCGCCCTGTCACATGCCGCCATGCCCCGCCGCACCCGCAGGCGCCCCAAGGAACAACGATGAGCAGCGAACTGATCAAGCACACCACCGATGCCACGTTTGAAGCCGATGTGCTGAAATCCGATGCGCTGGTGCTTGTCGACTACTGGGCGGAGTGGTGCGGTCCGTGCAAGATGATTGCCCCGATCCTGGACGAAACCGCCAAGGAACTGGGTCCGCGCCTGAAGATTGCCAAGATGAACGTCGACGAAAACCGCGAAATTCCGGCCAAGTTCGGTATCCGCGGGATTCCGACACTGATGTTGTTCAAGGATGGGCAACTGGCCGCTACCAAGGTCGGCGCCTTGTCCAAGGCTCAGTTGTCGGCCTTCATCGCGCCGCACCTATAATCTGTGGAATATTAAGGTTAGCGCGATACAAAGCGCTCCGCCTTAGTCCAGATTCTGCCCTGCCCCACCCGACCCGAGTCACACCGCCTGCCGGCGAAATGCCGGTCCAGTGCGAGGCGCGGGATCCTCACAACCCCTAGTTTTGTTGTTTCAGCCTGCCCCGGCAGGTGATGTCCCAACGGCTTAGACACCCTGTGCCGCCGTTCCTTGGCCGGTAGCAGACACCCAGTCAGCAGCTTTTTGCAGACTTCGGTGTTCACGACCGCCGCCATCCGTCCTGAAACCCTCAGGTCGGCAAGCTGACCCCACCCCCCGGTGAACCCCCAAATGCATCTCTCAGAACTGAAGGCGCTCCACGTCTCCGCACTCATCACGATGGGCGAGGAGTTGGAGATCGACAACGTCGCCCGCCTGCGCAAGCAGGAGCTGATGTTCGCCATCATGAAGAAGCGCGCGCGGGCCGGCGAGCAGGTATTTGGCGACGGTGTGCTTGAGGTGCTGCCCGACGGCTTCGGCTTCCTGCGGTCGATCGAGGCCAGTTACATGGCGTCGACTGACGACATCTACCTCTCGCCCAGCCAGGTCCGCCGCTTCAACCTGCACACGGGCGACATGATCGAGGGCGAGGTGCGGGTGCCCAAGGACGGTGAACGCTACTTTGCGCTGGTCAAGGTCGACCGGGTCAACGGCATCACGCCCGAGGAGAGCAAGCACAAGATCATGTTCGAGAACCTGACGCCGCTCTTTCCGAAAGAGGCGTTCAAGCTCGAGCGTGAGATCAAGGGCGAGGAAAACATCACCAGCCGCATCATCGATCTGGTGGCGCCAATCGGCAAAGGGCAGCGCGCCCTGCTGGTGGCCCAGCCCAAGACCGGCAAGACGGTGATGATGCAGCACATCGCGCACGCGCTGGTGGCCAACCACCCCGACATCCACATGATCGTGCTGCTGGTCGACGAGCGGCCCGAGGAAGTGACCGAAATGCAGCGCACCGTGCGCGGCGAGGTCATCTCCTCCACCTTCGATGAGCCCGCCGCCCGCCATGTGCAAGTGGCCGAGATGGTGATCGAGCGCGCCAAGCGTCTGGTCGAGATGCGCAAGGACGTGGTGATCCTGCTCGACTCGATCACCCGCCTGGCCCGCGCCTACAACAACGTGCTGCCGTCGTCGGGCAAGGTGCTGACCGGCGGTGTGGACGCCAACGCCCTGCAGCGGCCCAAGCGCTTTTTTGGCGCGGCGCGCAATGTCGAGGAAGGCGGCTCGCTGACCATCATCGGCACCGCGCTGATCGACACCGGCTCGCGCATGGACGAGGTGATCTACGAGGAGTTCAAGGGCACCGGCAACTGCGAGATCCATCTGGACCGCCGCATGGCCGAGAAGCGTGTCTACCCGTCGATCCTGATCAACAAGAGCGGCACGCGGCGCGAAGAACTGCTGCTCAAGCCCGAGATCCTGCAAAAGACCTGGATCCTGCGCAAGCTGCTCTACAACATGGACGAGATCGAGGCGATGGAGTTCATGCTGGACAAAATGAAGTCGAGCAAGAACAACCTCGACTTTTTCGACATGATGCGGCGTGGCGGTTAACGCGGCACTTTGACGCTACAATCCTGGGTTTTGCGCTTGCGGCAAGTGCGTGGCAATCGTGCTGCGTGGCTCCCGACAGCAAGCTGCCGGCCAGAACGTTTCACCAACGCCTGCCAGCAAAACGCGCCACCAGACAGAAGGTCTCACCATGAAAACAGGCATTCACCCCAACTACCGCGACGTTTGCTTCGTGGACTTGTCCAACGGCTTCAAGTTCGTCACCCGCTCGACGGTGAACTCGAAGGAAATGACCACCATGGAAGACGGCCGCAGCCTGCCGCTGATCAAGCTGGAAACCACCAGCGAAACCCATCCGTTCTACACCGGCACACAAAAGAGCATCGACAGCCTGGGCGGCCGGGTCGAGAAGTTTCGCAACAAGTTTGCCAGCCTCGGCATCAACAAGAAGGCTGCCGCGCCCGACGCGGCCGCACCTGCCGCTGAGTAACAAACGGCCGCATCGCGCCGCCGGCGCAAGCGACCAAGGGCAGCCGCGGCTGCCCTTTTTCATGCCCACTATCATCTGCCGGTGACACCTAACCCTGCCCTGGTGACCCAAGCAGCGGCGCAGCGCCTGCCCCGGCTGGCACTGCTGCTGTTTTGCGCCGCCTACGTGCTGCCGGGTGTGATCGGCCGCGATCCCTGGCGGGGTGCCGATCTCAACGCCTTTGGCCAGATGCTGGCGATTGCCGAGGGCCGTGCGCCCTGGCTGGCGCCGGCGCTGGGCGGCGTGGCAACCGATTCGGCATTGCTGCCGCACTGGATAGGCGCAGCGGCGATCATGGCCGCCCGCGGCCTGCTGGATCCCGCACTGGCCGCCCGCCTGCCGTTCGCGCTGTTGCTGATACTGACGCTGGTCGCCGTGTGGTACGCCACCTTCCACCTCGCCCGCAGCGACGCCGCCCAGCCTTTGCCGCTCGCGTTTGGCGGTGAAGCCACGCCCGTGGACTACGCCAGGGCGATTGCCGACGGCGCACTGCTGGCCGTGATCGCCACGCTGGGCCTGCTGCAGCTGGGGCATGAGACCACGCCCGAGCTGGCGCAGCTAGCGGCGCTGGCAGGTCTGCAGTGGGCGGTGGCGGCGGCCACCCAGCGCAGCGGGCCGGCGCGGATCGGCGTCTTGTTGTCCCTGCCGCTGCTGGCCGCCTGTGGTGCACCGGCGATGGCGCTGGCGTGGGGTGCGCTGGGCCTGGCGCTGTGTCTGCGCAGCAACAAGCCCGAATTGAAAGGGCTTGCCCCTTGGCTGGCTGCGGCAACCTTGGCTGCGGCCGGGCTGGCCTGGGCCACCGGCAGCTGGGCCTGGCGCCTGGCGCACAGCCTGGACATCACCGCGCTGGGCCGGCTGTGGCTGTGGTTTTTATGGCCGGCCTGGCCAATGGCCCTGTGGACAGTGTGGTGCTGGCGCCGCCAACTGGGCCAGCGCCACCTGGCAATACCGCTGCTGGGGCTGGCGGTGTCACTGGTGGCCAGCGTTGCGATGGGCGGGTCCGACCGTGCACTGATGCTGGGCGTGCCGGGTGTCGCCGTGCTGGCCGGGTTTGCGCTGCCAACCCTGCGGCGCGGTGCCACTGCGGCAATCGACTGGTTTTCGGTCTTTTTCTTCACCCTGTGCGCCCTGATCGTCTGGGTGTTTTATGGCGCGATGCAGACCGGTGAGCCCGCTGCCGCGTTGGCCACGGTGCAACGTCTGGCCCCCGGTTTCCGGCAAATCCTGTCTCCACTGGAACTCGGCCTGGCCGTAGCCGCCACCCTGGCCTGGGCGGGTCTGGTGCGATGGCGCACGCGCCGCCACCGGCCGGTGATCTGGAAAAGCCTGGTGCTGCCGGCGGGTGGTGTGGCCTTGAGCTGGCTGCTGTTGATGACATTGTGGTTGCCCTTGCTGGACTATGCCCGCAGCAACCGCCCACTGGCCGAGCGCTTGGCGCGTCACCTGTCGGCCCAAGCCTGCGTGGCCGCGCCCGAGGCGCCGTGGTCGCTGGTGGCGGCGCTGGAGTTTCATGCCAGACGCCAGGTCGACGCTCATGCCCAAGCGGCGACCGGAGACTGCCGGTTTCTGGTGCAAGTTTTCACCGAGCGAGGTCCGGGCGCAGCCCGCAGCGCGGCCACCGCCATCACCTTGAGGCAACTGGGCTGGACCGAGCTGGCGCGGGAGCGAGGGCCCACCGAGCGCAGTGAGGTGGTGGTGGTCTACGTGCGCAGCGCACCCGCGACCGCGCTGGCCAGCGCAGATTAGGCGCGCAGGCGGCTCAAGCTGCTTCGGCCTGGTGCGCCCGGGCCCGCACCCGGCCGGCCGGCAGCAGCAGCCGGAACCGCGAGCCATGGCCCGGCTCGCTGTCGATTTCCAGCGCGCCGCCGTGGCGCTGAACCACATGCTTGACGATGGCCAGTCCCAGACCGGTACCGCCGGTATCGCGAGACCGGCTGCCGTCGACCCGGTAGAAGCGCTCGGTCAAGCGCGGCAGGTGTTCACGCGAGATACCCAGCCCGCTGTCACGCACCTCGATTTCAGCGCTGCCATCGGACTTGACCGCACAAGTGATCTCGATATGCCCGCCGGCAGGGGTGTACCGCACGGCGTTGATGACCAGATTGGTCACTGCGCTGACGAGCTCGGCCTCGCGGCCCGCCAGTTCGATCTCGGGCGGATCGGCCAGCCGGATCTGGTGGCGTCCGGCCGACAGCGTCAGCCCGTCATGCAACACCTGCTGCAACAAAGGTGCCACGGCCACCCAGCGGTCCGCAGGTGGCCTGGGGCTGCCTTCAAGCTGGGCCAGCGACAGCAGGTCAGACACCAGCAGTTGCATGCGGTCGGTTTGCTGCGCCATCAGCTTGAGCACCCGCACCCGCTCGGCCTCGGTCAGCGGCAGGCTGGCCATGGTTTCTACAAAACCGGCCAGTACCGTCAGCGGGGTGCGGATTTCGTGCGACACGTTGGCGACGAAGTCTCGCCGCATCGCGTCGGACCGCATGCGCTCGGTCACGTCCTGCGAGATCACCAGCTTCTGGCTGTCGCCATAACCACGCACCACCAGTTGCAGGCTGCCCTTGCCACCCGGGGCCACAAACGTCACCGGCTCGCGCCAGACACCGTCCTGCAGGTAACCCACGAAGGCAGGCATGCGCACCAGGTTGGTGATCGGCTGCAGCAGATCGCGACGCGCGTCCAGACCCAGGTGGTCTGCGGCTACCGCGCTGCACCAGACGATCTGGTCCATGTCGTCGAGCAGCAGCACGCCGTTGGGCGAGGCTTCGATCGCTGCCAGAAACTCCTCCAGCCGCAGCCGCTCCTGCATCAAGGCCTGTTCTCGGGCGCGCAGCGAGCGCTCCACCCGGTAACCCACCTCGCCCCAGAAGCCGGTGTTGCGGGGCGCGTCGCTGCTCATATCCCCACGCAACCAGCGCATCAGGCGTGCCGCACGCAGCGCATCCAGCACAACCGCCAGCGCAAACGCTGCGGCAGCACCCAAGGCGGCGCCGGTCTCCGGGTGGCCCAACGCAGCGCCTGAGACGTGACCCAGGCTCCCGCCCAAGGCAAGGGCCAACAGGGTGGCCAGCAAACGCGGCAAGAACCAAACCATCGTGCGGAGCGGTCAGGTTGGCGCGGACTCGACGCTCAAGCCGGCACAGCGCTGGTGTGCTGCGTCAGGCGGTAACCCGCGCCGCGTACAGTTTCGATCATGCTGGCACAGTGCGCCGGCGCCAGGGCCTCACGCAGCCGCTTGACATGCACATCGACGGTTCGCTCTTCGATGAACACATGGTCGCCCCAGACCCGGTCCAGCAACTGGGCACGGCTGTGCACCCGCTCCGGGTGGGTCATGAAAAAGTACAGCAGGCGAAATTCGGTCGGCCCCAGCTTCAAATCGAGCTCGCCCTGGGCCGAAACACGGCTGACCCGGCGGGTGGACGGGTCGATGCGCAGGCCGGCCACGTCGACCACCTCCTCCAGCGCCTCGGGCGCCTTGCGCCGCAACACAGCGCGGATGCGGGCCATCAGCTCATTGGTCGAAAACGGCTTGGTGAGGTAGTCGTCTGCCCCGGCGTCCAGTGCGGCGACCTTGTCAGCCTCCTCGCCGCGGGCGGTCAGCATGATGATCGGCAACTCCCGGGTGCGGGCGTCAGCGCGCCACTGGCGTGCCAGAGCCAAGCCGGATTGGCCGGGCAGCATCCAGTCCAACACCACCAAATCCGGCAATTTGGCATCGATCTCATGGCGCGCGGCTTCGGCGGTGGGCGCGATGACCACCTGGTGTCCCGCATGACGCAGGTTGATCGAGATCAGCTCGGCAATCGCCGGCTCGTCCTCTACCACCACTATCTGGCTCATTGAATGGGGCTCCGGTTTGGGGTTTGAGGCTCAGCGCACCAGGTGCGCGACCATGTCCACCGCGTTGTGGCGCACATCGGTGCCCTTGACGATGTAGATGATCTGCTCAGCCAGGTTCTTGGCGTGGTCGCCCACGCGCTCGATCGCCTTGGCGACAAACACCAGGTCGATGGCCGACGAAATGGTGCGCGGGTCTTCCATCATGTAGGTGATCAGCTTGCGCATCAGGCCGTCGAACTCCTGGTCGATCTGATCGTCATGGCGCAAAACATCCACCGCCGCCTCGACATCAAGCCGGGCAAAGGCGTCCAGCGCCTTGCGCAACTGTTTGGTGGCCAGCTCCGATTCATAAGACAAATCCGCCACCGGCAACCGCAGCCGGCTGGACATGCCCGAGTTGAGCAGGCGCTGCACCGTACGGGCAATGCGTGCGGCCTCATCGCCGATGCGCTCCAGGTTGGCGATCGTCTTGGACACCGCGATCAGCAGCCGCAGGTCCCGTGCGGTGGGCTGGCGGCGGGCAATGATGGACGACAGATCGTGGTCGATCTCGATCTCCATCATGTTGACCCGCTCTTCGTCCTTGAGTACCTGGGTGGCGATCTCGGCATCGAAGGTGGACAGCGCAAATACCGCCTGAGCCACCTGAACCTCGACCAGGCCGCCCATCTCGAGCACACGGGTGGAGATGCCTGAGAGTTCGTTGTCGAACTGGGTCGAAAGATGCTTGTCGGTCATGCTGTGCTTTCCGTTGATCAACCAAACCGGCCAGTGATGTAGTCCTCGGTGTCCTTGCGCCTGGGCTTGGTGAAAACCTCGGACGTCGGTCCGAACTCGATCAGGTCACCCAGGTACATGTAGGCGGTGAAGTCCGAGCAGCGTGCCGCCTGCTGCATGTTGTGGGTGACGATCAACACGGTGTAGTCGGCTTTCAGCTCGTGGATCAGCTCCTCGATCTTGCCGGTGGAGATGGGGTCCAGCGCCGAACAGGGCTCGTCAAGCAACAGCACCTCGGGCTTGATTGCGATGCCGCGGGCGATGCACAGCCGCTGCTGCTGGCCACCCGACAGCCCTGCGCCGCTCTGGTCGAGCTTGTCCTTGACCTCGGTCCACAGTGCGGCCTTGCGCAGCGCCCACTCCACACGCTCGTCCATCTCGGCGCGCGGCAGACTCTCGAACAGCTTCACGCCAAAGGCTATGTTGTCGTAGATCGACATCGGGAAAGGCGTGGGTTTTTGGAACACCATGCCGATCTTGGCGCGGATCAGGCTGACATCGAGCTTCTTGTTCAGGATGTTTTCGCCGTCGAGCAAGATTTCGCCCTCGGCCCGCTGCTCGGGGTACAGCTCGAACATGCGGTTGAAGGTGCGCAGCAGCGTGCTCTTGCCACAGCCCGACGGGCCGATGAAGGCCGTGACCTTGTTGGGCGGTAACTCCAGATTGATCTTCTTGAGTGCGTGAAAACCGCCGTAGTAAAAATTGAGGTCACGCACCGAGATCTTGGCTTTTTCGGTGACCGTGTTGTCGGCGCGGGTGTCCATGCGGAGGTCCTGGAAAGTCAATGCTTGTTGCGGAAGAAGACACGGGCCGCGATGTTGAGCGCCAGCACCCCCAGCGTGATCAGGAACACGCCCGCCCAGGCCAGTTTTTGCCAGTTTTCATACGGGCTCATCGCAAACTTGAAAATCGTCACCGGCAGGCTGGCCATCGGCTTGCTCAGATCGCTGGTCCAGAACTGGTTGGACAGCGCGGTGAACAGCAGCGGTGCGGTCTCACCCGAGATGCGGGCAATCGCCAGCAGCACGCCAGTGATCACACCCGACCGCGCCGCCTTCAGCGTGACCGACGAAATCACGATCCATTTGGGCGTGCCTAGCGCATAGGCCGCCTCGCGCAGCGCGTTGGGGATCAAGCTGAGCATGTTTTCTGTGGTGCGGATGACCACCGGAATCACGATCAGTGCCAGCGCCAGCACCCCCGCAAAGCCCGAAAAACTCTTGAGCTGCGCCACCACCACCGAGTAGATGAACAGGCCGATGACGATCGAGGGCGCCGACAGCAGGATGTCGTTGATAAATCGGGTGACCGAGCCCAGCCATGTTCTCTGGCCGTATTCCGCCAGGTAGATGCCAGCCATCACGCCAATCGGCGTGCCCAGCAGCGTGGCCAGGCCAGCCATCACCACCGAGCCGAAAATCGCATTGGCCAAACCGCCGGTGTCCGCCTGCGGTGGCGGCGTCATCTCTGTGAAGACGGCCAAGTTCAAACCTCCCAGACCAAGCCTGAAGGTCTCGAACAGGATCCACAGCAACCAGAACAGGCCAAAGGCCATTGCGGAGATGGCCAGCGTCAGCGCGATCACATTGATGCGCTTGCGGCTGCGTTGCTTGGCCAGGCGGCCCGCCTGTTGCGCCGGGGTGAACGCTTGCAGCGTGGCGCTCATGTCCGGGTCCCTTCGCCCTTGCGCAGCTGCGCCAAGAGCATCTTGGACAAGGCCAGCACCACGAAGGTGATGAAAAACAGCACCAGGCCCAAATAGATCAGCGAGGCCTGATGCAGGCCCTCGCTGGCCTCGGCGAACTCATTGGCCAGTGCCGAGGTGATGCTGTTGGCCGCCTGAAACAGCGACAGCGAGTCGAGCTGGTTGAAATTGCCGATCACAAACGTCACCGCCATCGTCTCGCCCAATGCCCGGCCCAACCCCAGCATGATGCCGCCGACCACACCGGCCTTGGTGTAGGGCAGCACCACCCGCGAGACCACCTCCCAGGTGGTGGCGCCCAGACCGTAGGCCGACTCCTTGAGCATCGGCGGCGTCACCTCAAACACATCCCGCATCACAGAGGCGATGAACGGGATCACCATGATCGCCAGGATGATGCCGGCCGACAGCAGGCCGATGCCCACCGGCGCACCGGAAACCAACGAGCCGAGCACCGGCACACCCTTGAACACCGACTGCAGCGGTTGCTGCACATAGGTGGCCAGGATCGGGCTGAACACCAGCAGGCCCCACATGCCGTAGACGATGGACGGCACTGCCGCCAGCAACTCCACGGCGATGCCGAGTGGCCGCTTGAGCCAGGCCGGGGACATTTCAGTCAGGAAGATGGCAATACCAAAACTCACCGGCACTGCAATCACCAGCGCGATGATCGAGGTCATCACCGTGCCGTAGATCATCACCAGACCACCGAACTTTTCCTTGACCGGATCCCATTCAGTGGACAACAAGAAACCCAGGCCAAACTGCTTGATCGCCGGCGCGGCGCCAATCAACAGCGAAATGATGATGCCCACCAACAACGACAGCGTGAGCCAGGCCGCACCATGGGCCAGCACGGAGAACAGCTTGTCGGCCCAGGGCGCCACACGCCGCCGCTCGGGCGGACGCTGGCCGGGGGTCACTCGGTCCGACATCGGGTAGGGGCTGGCTGGTAGGGTTGCGGCCAAGGGGCCTCCGCTGGGCTGGGTGGGCGGCTGGTCAGGCAATCGAATGGGCTGATGGGCGACTGATGGGCGGCTGAACAGGCGGATGGTTGAGCGGCGGGATAGGCGGCGGGATGAACAGCAGCACAGGCAAGCCGAACGCCGTCAACCGCGTGCCGTCAAATCACTTGTAGGCAATCGCCTTGCCGGCCGCGTCCTTGATGTTGGCCGTCCAGTGCTTGTGCACCAGTTCTTTGACCGCAGCAGGCAGCGGGACATAGTCCAGATCGTCAGCGGTCTTGTCACCGTTGACATAAGCCCACTCGAAGAACTTCAGTGCGTTGCTGGCGTTGGCCGGCTTGTCCTGTGCCTTGTGCATCAGGATGTAGGTCGGGTTGCTGATCGGCCAAGCTTCCTTGCCGGGCTGGTCGGTGGTGACCTGGTAGAAGGTCTTGGTCCAGTCGGCGCCAGCCGCGGCGGCCTTGAAGGCATCATCGCTGGGCTTGACGAACTGGCCGTCCTTGTTCTTCAACAGCGTGTACGTCATCTTGTTCTGCTTGACGTAGGCGTACTCCAGGTACCCGATGGAGTTGGGCAAACGCTGCACAAAAGCGGCCACGCCTTCGTTGCCTTTGCCACCGGCGCCGATAGGCCAGTTCACGGCAGTGCCCTCACCGACCTTGGCCTTCCACTCGGCGTTCACCTTGGACAGGTAGTTGGTGAAGATGAAGCTGGTGCCCGAGCCGTCGGCACGGCGCACCACCGCAATGTCGGCCGCCGGCAGCGGCACGCCGGGGTTCAGTGCGGTCAGTGCCGCATCGTTCCATTTCGTGATCTTGCCCAAAAAGATGTCGCCCAGCGCGGCACCAGTCAGCTTGATCTGACCAGGGGTGATGCCCGCGATATTGACCACCGGCACCACCCCACCGATGACCGTCGGGAATTGGATCAGGCCGTCCTTGGCCAGATCCTCGTCGGTCAGCGGCATATCGGACGCGCCAAAGTCGACCGTCTTGGACTTGATCTGCTTGATGCCAGCGCCGGAGCCGACCGACTGGTAGTTGATGCGCACACCGGTGGCCTTGTTGTAGGCATCGGCCCACTTGGCATAGATCGGTGCCGGGAAGGTGGCGCCCGCGCCGGTCACGTCCTGGGCCGAGACCAGCACGGGGGTCAAAGCAGTAGCCACCAGGGCGACACGGAGAAGAATCGAAGTCATGGGCAAGATCTTTCAGCGTTGGGAGGGCAGTCAATCGCCACGACCTCACTGTAGGCAGCCAATATGACAGCTGCGTGAACGGCTGTCATATTTCAGATTCAAGTCACCGCAGTGTCACAAAGGTGGCCTGGCACCGACACAAACGGCCGTGACGCCACTGGCCCTCCGGCAACTGCACCGCCGCAGTGGGCGGTCAGCACACCAGGGCCGCAGCCTCCAGACGCTGTGCCAGCCGCAGGCCCAGCACCGCATCACGCGCTTCAACCATCACCCGCAATACCGGCTCGGTGCCCGACGCCCGGATCAGCACCCTCCCCAAACCGACCAACTCTGCCTCGACCGCTGTGGTCTCCGCCGTCAGGTGGGCGTTCTGCTGCCAGGTCTTCAGGTGGCCCAGGCTGGGCAGGCGCACATTGAGCAGCGTCTGCGGAAACAGGGTGACACCGGCCAGCATGTCGGCCAGTGAAGCGCGGGCACGTTGGGTGGCCTGCAGCACCTGCAGCGCACTGACGATGCCGTCACCGGTGGTGTGCTTGTCCAGCGCCAGCAAATGGCCGGACCCCTCGCCACCCAGCAACCAGCCGCGCGCGGCCAGTTCCTCCAGCACATAGCGGTCGCCCACCTTGGCGCGCACCAGGTCGATGCCCTGCGCGTTGAGCGCCAGCTCTACGGCCATATTGGTCATCAGGGTGCCCACTGCGCCGGTGATCGCCTGGCCCTGGGCCAATCGGTCCATCACCATCGCATACAACAGCTCGTCGCCATTGAACAGCCGGCCGTTGCGATCGACCAGTTGCAGCCGGTCGGCATCGCCGTCCAGCGCGACGCCGTAATCGGCACCATGCTGGGCCACGGCTGCCACCAGCGCCTGCGGCGAGGTGGCGCCAAACCCGGCATTGATGTTGATGCCATCGGGCTGGCAACCAATCGCAACCACCTCGGCACCCAGTTCGTGGAACACGTCGGGAGCGACGTGGTACGCCGCGCCGTGGGCGGCGTCCACCACCACCTTCAAGCCGCGCAGCGACATGTCCTTGTCGACGGTGCTCTTGCAAAACTCGATGTAGCGACCGCGGGCGTCATCGAGCCTGCGGGCCTTGCCCAGCGTGGCGGAGTCGACCCATTGCGGGGCTTCGGCCAGGGCAGCTTCCACCGCGGCCTCCCAGTCGTCGGGCAGTTTTTCGCCTTTGGCCGAAAAGAACTTGACCCCGTTGTCCGGGTAGGCGTTGTGCGACGCGCTGATCACCACACCCAGATCCAGGCGCAGCGCCCGGGTCAGGTAGGCCACGCCCGGCGTAGGCAGTGGGCCGGTGAGCAAGGTGTCGACCCCGGCCGACGACAGGCCGGCCTCCAGCGAGGACTCGATCATATAGCCCGAGATGCGGGTGTCCTTGCCGATCAGCACGGTCGGACGCTTGCCGCTGCGGCGCAGCACCCGGCCCACCGCGTGGCCCAGTCGCAGCATGAAGTCGGGCGTGATCGGCGCCTGCCCCACGGTGCCGCGAATGCCATCGGTGCCGAAATATTGTCGGGTCATGGTGTCGAAATCCCTGTGTATAGCCCGCCATTGTCGTGCGGCAGCAGGCCCGACGCAGCCCAGACCTTGAGCGCATCCACCGTGGCTGCCACATCGTGCACACGCAGCACCTGGCCGCCACGCTGCACACACGCCAGGGCAGCGGCCACACTGGCCACCTGGCGGTCGCCCACCGCCCGACCCGTCAGCAAGCCCAGGGTGGATTTTCTCGACCACCCGAGCAGCAGTGGTCTGCCCAGCGCCAGCAACTCGTCCTGCCGCTGCAGCAAGGCCCAGTTGTGCGCGGGCGTCTTGCCAAAGCCGATGCCCGGGTCCAGCGTGATGCGGTCGGGCGACACCCCCGCCGCCTGCACCTGTGCCAGCCGCCGATCCAACCAGGCGACCACCTCGGTCACCACGTCATCTCCTGCGTAGGCCGGCGCCTGCTGCATCGTGTCCGGCTCACTCGGCATGTGCATCAGGCACACACCACAGCGCGCATGGGCGGCAACTGTGGCCAAGGCACCGGGCCGGCGCAACGCGCGCACGTCGTTGACGATGTCAACACCCAACGCCAACGCCAGCGCGATGATCTCTGGCCGGCTGGTGTCCACCGAGACGGGCACACCCAAGGTCACGGCATGGCGCAGCACCGGCAGGACCCGCGCAGTTTCTTCGGCAGGATCGGGTTGGCCGGCACCGGGACGGGTGGATTCACCGCCGATGTCGAGCATGTCCGCGCCCTCGCGCAGCAGGCGCTCGCAGTGCGCCATCGCAGCGCTGGCCTGCGCATGCTGCCCGCCGTCTGAGAACGAATCGGGCGTCGCATTGACGATGCCCATCACCTTGGGACGGCTCAGATCGATCAGAAATCGGGTGGTCTGCCAGAGCATCGGCTGTACGGACTGCGTCAGGTCATCATGAAAACGGGGCCCGAAGGCCCCGCTGGGTGAAGCTTTTGGCCCCTGGTGAAGCGATCAGACCACCGTGACCGGCTCACCATCGGTGCTGACCGCACCGCCACCGCCCGAGGTGCCGGACGACGGCCCGGAGCCGCGCGTGCGGTCGTTGGGTGTCCAGTCCTTGGGCGGGCGCGGAGGCTTGCCCGTCATGATGTCCTCGATCTGCTCGGCATCGATGGTCTCCCACTCGAGCAGCGCCTTGGCCATGATGTGCATCTTGTCCTGGTTGTCCTCGATGTGCTTTCGGGCGATGGCGTATTGCTCGTCGATGATGCGGCGGATCACCAGATCGACCTTGCGCATCGTCTCTTCGGACATGCTGGTGGTCTTGGTCACCGACCGCCCAAGGAAGACCTCGCCCTCGTTCTCGGCGTAGACCATCGGACCCAGTTCATCGGTCATGCCGTAGCGGGTGACCATGTCGCGAGCGATCGCGGTGGCCCGCTCGAAGTCATTGGACGCACCGGTGGTCATCTGGTGCATGAACACTTCTTCGGCGATACGCCCGCCAAACAGCACCGAAATGGTCGAGAGCATGCGCTCCTTGTCCAGGCTGTACCGGTCGGTTTCAGGCAACTGCATCGTCACACCCAACGCACGGCCACGCGGGATCACCGTGACCTTGTGTACCGGATCGGTCTTGGGCATCAGGCGGGCCACCAACGCGTGGCCAGCCTCGTGGTAGGCGGTGTTGCGGCGCTCTTCCTCGGGCATGACCATGCTCTTGCGCTCGGGGCCCATCATGATCTTGTCCTTGGCCTTCTCGAAGTCGACCATCTCGACCACCCGCGCGCTGCGACGGGCTGCGAACAAGGCCGATTCGTTGACCAGGTTGGCCAGATCGGCACCCGAGAAACCCGGCGTGCCGCGCGCCAGGATGTCGGCCCGGATGTCCTGGCCAATTGGCACCTTGCGCATGTGCACATTCAAGATCTGCTCACGGCCACGCACATCGGGCAACGTGACATACACCTGACGGTCGAAACGGCCCGGGCGCAGCAGCGCCGGGTCCAGGATGTCGGGCCGGTTGGTGGCCGCCATCACGATCACGCCGACGTTGGTCTCGAAGCCGTCCATCTCGACCAGCATCTGGTTGAGGGTTTGCTCGCGCTCGTCATTGCCACCGCCCAGGCCCGCACCGCGGTGCCGGCCCACCGCATCGATTTCGTCGATGAAGATGATGCAAGGCGCGCTCTTCTTGGCCTGCTCGAACATGTCGCGCACCCGTGCCGCGCCCACGCCGACAAACATTTCGACAAAGTCCGAACCCGAGATGCTGAAAAACGGCACCTTGGCCTCGCCGGCGATGGCCTTGGCCAACAGGGTCTTACCGGTGCCCGGAGGGCCAACCAGCAACACCCCGCGCGGGATGCGTCCACCCAATTTCTGGAACTTCTGCGGATCTTTCAGGAAGTCGACCAACTCCTTGACCTCTTCCTTGGCCTCGTCGCAACCGGCGACGTCGGCAAAGGTAGTGGAGTTGTTGGCTTCGTCCAGCATGCGCGCCTTGCTTTTGCCGAAGCTGAACGCGCCGCCCTTGCCCCCACCTTGCATCTGGCGCATGAAGTACACCCAGACCCCGATCAACAGCAGCATCGGACCCCAACTGACCAGCAGGCTGACCAGCAATGACGGCTCTTCACGCGGCTTGACGTCGAACTTGACGCCGTTGTTGATCAGGTCGCCTACCAGACCACGGTCCAGGTAAGTGGCGGTAGACCGGATGCGTTTGTCGTCATTGGTGACGGCCAGGATCTCGGTACCGCCGTTGCCTTCTTGCAAAGTGACGACCTTGATGCGCTTGGCACGCACCTCTTCCAGGAAATCGGAGTACCCGATCATCGAGCCCGACGACACCCCGCGGTCGAACTGCTTGAACACGGTGAAAAGCACGAGTGCGATCACCAGCCAGACAGCGACCTTCGAGAACCATTGATTGTTCACCGCGGCTCCTTTAGCCAAATCCGATTGCCGTGGCGGCGCCGGCTGCACTGTTGCAGGTTCGCGCCCATCTACCACCCAATCCAACGCCAGATGGGGTCAATTCTAAGCGAGTCAAGCCCCTGAACCCGGTGAGCGAGACGGCAGGGAAACAGGGCAATCCCGGCCAAATTCGACTCATCGCTAACCGACTTTTCTGCGGGCAAATTCGCCCTCAAACAGGCTTCAGACCGATACCCACCAGATAAGTTTCAGCCGACTTGTCACGCGATGCCTTGGGCTTGATGGGTTTGACAGTCCGGAACTGCGCCTTGAAGCGCGTCACCAGTTGGCTGTAGCCGGCACCGTGAAAGACCTTGGCCACCAACGCCCCACCGGGCTTGAGGTGATCACGGGCAAAGTCCAGCGCCAGCTCGATCAGGTGCTCGATGCGGGCGGCGTCAGACACCTCGATCCCTGTCAGGTTGGGCGCGAGATCGGACACCACCACATCGAGCAGCCGGCCGCCCACCAGGTCATGCAGTTGCGCCAGCACTGCATCCTCACGGAAATCGCCCTGGATGAATTGCACGCCCTCGATAGGCTCCATCGGCAGGATGTCCAGCGCGATGATCGTGCCCAGCAGCGCACCCACGGCGGCACCGCCCGTGCCCGCCGCCTTGGGCGCAAAGCGGCGGCGCAGGTATTGGCTCCAGGCGCCAGGGGCGGAGCCCAAGTCGACCACCGTCTGACCTGGCTTGATCAGCCCCAACATTTCGTCGATCTCTTTCAATTTGTAAGCAGCGCGGGCCCGATAGCCCTCTTTCTTGGCCAACTTGACATAGGTATCGTTGGCATGGTCGTTGAGCCAAGCTTTGTTGATCTTTTTGCTTTTGGAGTCGATTTTCATGAGCGGGCGATAATAGGGGGATGTCAGCACTTCATTTAACGCCCGCCGAACGCAAAGAAAAGCGTGGCGAAGCCCATCACCTGGACCCTGTCGTCATTATCGGCGGCGACGGTCTGACGGATGCCATCTTCAAAGAGGCCGATGCCGGCCTCAACGCCCATGGCCTGATCAAGGTGCGGATGTTCTCGGATTCGCGCCCGGACCGCGAGGCGGCACTGGCCGCACTGGCCGACAAGCTCAATGCAGCGCCGGTGCAGCACATCGGCAAGCTGCTGGTGCTGTGGCGGCCCATGCCGGAAAAGGACAAGGTCGCAAAAGAGGGCGGCATGTCAGCGCCGCGCGTGGTCAAGATCCTCAAGTTCTCCAAGAGCGGCAACCACCGGGCCCAGATCAAGAAGATCACCGTGTTTGGCAACCAGCGCGTAACCGCTGGCGGCGAGATCAAGCGGGTGCGTACCCGGGTGACCAGCGTCAAGAAGAAGGTTCAGGACTGAGCAACTTTGCAAGCCACACCGGTTGGCTTGCGCTGGGTCTGTCCGGCCCGGCTCAACGCGCAGGGATTGGCGGTGCCGCAACCCCACGCCAGGCCAGCGCCAGCACCAGCAGGATCTTGACGCCAAAAAACGCTGCGCTCACCGCGTGCAACTGGCCAAAACTCAAGGCGCCCTGCCCCGCCCGGGCCGCCGGCAACAAAGGCTGCACCGCAAAATAGCCGGCCACAGTGCAAAACACGGCACACAGGATCAACAGCATTTCGGTGTTCAGCACCGAACTTTGCTCAATCTCGGCGGCCAACCGGGCACGCGCCCGCTCTGCTGACAGCAGCAGGACCGCCAGCACCAGGCTCAACCAGGCCTCTTGCAGAAAAATTCGGCTCACCACGCGGCCGGCGGTGGGACCGTCCAGCACTGCAAACGGCGCCGGCGCGGCGATCAGCGCGACGCACAACAGCACACCGGCCCAAAGCGCCGGCAAAACGCGGCGCAGGCGTTCGATCACCGCGACACCTCAGACGTAGCGAACCTCGATGATCTCGTAGCGCTTGACACCGCCGGGCGCCTGAACCTCGGCCACATCGCCAGCCTCTTTGCCGATCATCGAGCGAGCAATCGGCGAACTGATCGAGACCAATCCTTTCTTCAAATCCGCCTCATCGTCGCCAACGATCTGGTAGGTGACCTCCTGGCCGCTGCTCTCCTCTTCGAGATCGACGGTGGCGCCAAACACCACCCGGCCGCCCGCATCCAGCGTGCTCGGATCGATGATCTGCGCGGCCGCCAGCTTGCTGTCGATCTCGAGGATCCGGCCTTCGATGAAGCCCTGTTTGTCCTTTGCTGCCTCGTACTCCGCGTTTTCGGACAGGTCGCCCTGGGCACGCGCCTCGGAAATGGCCCGGATCACCGCATGGCGCTCCACAGTCTTGAGCCGGTGCAGCTCTTCTTTGAGCATGTCAGAACCGCGTTTGGTCACGGGGATGGTGGCCATCGGGGCCTCCTGGGGGCAATGGGGCAGAGAAAACAAATCCGCCGCGCTGGGCACCCAAATCGAGGGTGCAAAGGCGGCGGAACGGTAGAGAAAAAAGTACAGCGAGCAAGAGTTTAGTGCAACTCGGCGTGCAATTCCTGCAGGCTGCGCACGCTCAGCCCAGCCTGGTGCTTGATCGCTTCGGTGGCGGCCTCGCAACCGGCCATCGTGGTGTAGTAGGTGACCCGGTTGGCCAGCGCTGCGGTGCGGATGTAGCGCGAATCGGCGATCGCGGTGCGGGTTTCGTCCACGGTGGTGAAGACCAACGCGATCTCGCCACCCTTGACCATGTCGGCGATGTGCGGCCGACCGTCCATGACCTTGTTGACCACCTGCACCGGTACGCCCGCCGCCGCGATGGCCGCCGCCGTGCCCTTGGTCGCCAACACCGTGAAGCCGAGCGCCACCAGGTCCCGCGCCACCCCCACTGCGCGAGACTTGTCGTTGTTCTTGACCGTGATCACCACGGCACCCTGGGTCGGCAGGCGCGAGCCGGCACCCAACTGGCTCTTGAGCATGGCTTCACCAAAGGTGGCGCCCACGCCCATCACCTCGCCGGTCGAGCGCATCTCCGGGCCCAGGATTGGATCGACGCCGGGGAACTTGTTGAACGGGAACACCGCCTCCTTGACGCTGAAGTAAGGCGGAACGACTTCGCGCGGCGGCTCGCCGTTGCGGCCTTTCTGGTCGGCCAGCTTTTGCCCGGCCATGCAGCGGGCCGCAATCTTGGCCAGTTGCTGTCCTGTGGCCTTGGACACAAACGGCACCGTGCGCGACGCACGCGGGTTGACTTCCAGCACGTAGACCACCGCCTGGTCACCGTCACCGCCGATGTCGCCCTGGATCGCAAACTGCACGTTCATCAGGCCGACCACCTTGAGCGCCAACGCCATCACGGTGGTCTGGCGACGCAATTCGTCCTGCAGCTTCTTGGGCAGGGTGTAGGGCGGCAATGCGCAAGCCGAATCGCCCGAATGCACGCCGGCTTGCTCGATGTGCTCCATGATTGCGCCGATCATCACGTTCTGGCCGTCGCTGATGCAATCGACATCGACCTCGATCGCGTCGTCTAGAAAGCGGTCCAGCAGCACCGGCGACTTCTCGCTGACCCGTACAGCCTCGCGCATGTAGCGTTCCAGGTCTTTGTCGCCGTGCACGATCTCCATCGCGCGGCCGCCCAGCACATAGCTCGGACGCACCACCAGCGGGTAGCCGATTTCCTGGGCCAACACCAGCGCCGATTCCTCGGTGCGGGCGGTCCGGTTCGGCGGTTGCTTCAGGCCCAGCGTGTGCAGCAACTGCTGGAAACGCTCGCGGTCCTCGGCGATGTCGATCGAGTCGGGCGAGGTGCCGATGATCGGCACGCCGCAGGCCTCCAGGTCCAGCGCCAATTTAAGCGGCGTTTGGCCACCGTACTGCACGATCACACCGACAGGACGCTCCTTGTCGACGATCTCCAGCACATCTTCCAGCGTCACTGGCTCGAAGTACAGGCGGTCGCTGGTGTCGTAGTCGGTGGACACTGTCTCGGGGTTGCAGTTGACCATGACCGTCTCGAACCCCGCGTCGTGCAGCGCGTAGGAAGCATGGACGCAGCAGTAGTCGAACTCGATGCCCTGGCCGATGCGGTTCGGCCCGCCACCCAGCACCATGATCTTCTTGCGGGTTGTGGGCTCGGCCTCGCACTCGCCGTCCACGGTCTCGTAGCA
>JANMXG010000464.1:0-6189 GCA_031394235.1 Betaproteobacteria bacterium | reverse complement strand
CGACCTGCGCTGCCTGGAAGACGAGGCCGGCTTTGCCGCGCTGTTTGCCATGCCGCAGCGTCCGGCCAGTCTTCGCCCGACGTCCGATTCGACGCACCCATGATCATTGCCACCGCCGGCCATGTTGACCATGGCAAGACCAGCCTGGTGATGGCGCTGACGGGCGTGCAGACCGACAGCCTGGCCGAGGAGCAGCGCCGCGGCATGACGATCGACCTGGGCTTTGCCAGCACCGCGCTGTCTGCCACGGATCCGGCAGCCGGCACGCTGGGCTTTGTCGATGTGCCGGGGCATGAGCGCTTTGTACGCAACATGCTGGCCGGGGTAGCCAGTGTCGATCTGGCCTTGCTGGTGGTGGCCGCCGACGACGGGCCGATGCCGCAGACCCATGAGCACCTGGCGATCCTGGGCCTGCTGGGCGTGCCGCGCTGCGTGGTGGCGCTGACCAAGATCGACCGGGTCACGGCTGAGCGGCGTCAGCAGGTGGAGCGCGAGATCGTCGATTTGCTGGCCGCTGCGCAGCAGTACGGGGTGCAGCTTGGCGCGCTGCCTGTCGTGCAGCCCCAAGCGCGGGCCAGTGCGCCGGCCGAGGTGCGGCAGGCGACCTTCGTGGACGCGCCGCTGTTCCCGGTGGTCGCCAACGCCGGGGCATCCGGCGCCGGTATGGCGGCATTGCGCCAGCACCTGGTCGATCTGGCTGCGCAGCTCGCAGCGCCCAGCGCGGCGGGTGGCTTCCGGCTGGTGGTGGACCGCAGTTTTGCGCTGCCCGGCGCCGGTCGCATCGTCACCGGCGCGGTGCTGGCGGGTCAGATCCGGGTGGGCGACGAGGTGGTCGTATCGCCCGCTGGTACGCCGGCCCGGGTGCGGTCCATCCAAGTGCACAACCGGCCGACGGATCGGGTCAGCGCCAGCCAGCGCTGCGCCTTGAACTTGGCAGGCACAGGGCTCAAGCGCGCCGAGCCAGCGCGTGGTGACTGGGTGGTGGCGCCGGCACTGCATGCGCCGACCGACCGGCTTGATGTGATGCTGACGGTGCTGGGCAGCGCAGCGCGGCCGCTGACGCAGCGCCACACGCTGCAGCTGCACCTGGGGGCGGCGGTGGTCGGGGTGCGGGTCGCGGCCTTGACGGCCGGCGTTGCTTGCAGCGCGGGGATGGCTGCCGCGGGCGGCAGTTCGGTCCCATCCAGCGTTGCGCTGGTCCCCGGCAGCACCAGTCTGGCCCAGCTGGTGCTGGATCGCCCATTGGCCGCGCTGCACGGCGACCATTTCATCCTGCGTGACCCCACCGCCAACCACACGCTGGCCGGCGGCTGGGTGGTGGACCCGTTTGGTGCGGTGCGGGGCCGGACTCGCCCGCTGCGGCTGCGCCAACTGTCGGCGATGGCCCGCCCCGATCCGGCGCAGGCGCTGGCCGGCTTGCTGTCCGCCGTGTCCACGCAGGCACCCGAGGGTGTGGATCTGCAGCGGTTTGCGTTGGCGCGTGGCCTGGGCGACGGCATGACCGATGCACTGGTGCAGGCGCTGGCGCTGCGCACCGTCGCTGGCCCCAACGGCGCGTTGGTCCTGACCGCTGGGCACTGGCAAACCTGGCGGGATCAACTGTTGGCCGCCACCCAACACTGCCATTCTGAGCAGCCCGACAGCCTGGGGCCGGACGACGCGGCCTTGCGCGCCGGCCTGGTGGCGCTGCGTGGGCTGGCGCCAGCGTCATTGCAGCAAACGTTGCCGCAAACCCCGCGGGTCGCCCCAACCGCCGCTACCGCGCAGCCCGTACCGACCCAAATCCGTGCCGTGCAACGTGCCGCCCTGGCCGAACTGGTGGCTGACGGCCTGCTACTGCGCGAGGGACTGCGCCACCGACGTCCTGGGCACCAGCCGTTGCTGACCGACGCCGACCGCGCTTTGCTGGACCGCGTGACCGCCGCCCTAGGCCCGGCCGGCCTGCGCCCACCCATCGTCGGCGAGCTGGCCAACACGCTGGACCTGCCACTGCCGGCGTTGCTGGCCTTTCTGGGCCGGGCGGCCCGGCTCGGCCTGCTGGCGCGGGTGGCGCCCAACCGCTACTACCTGCCCGAGACGGTCGGCGATCTGCTGGCGCTGGCCCGCCGCTTGGCGACCGAGGGCGCGGACGGCAGCCTGGACGCTGCCGCCTTTCGTGACCGCAGCGGCATAGGCCGCAACTTGACGGTCCAAGTGCTGGAGTTTCTGAACCGCGAAGGCCTCACCCGTTTTGATGGCAGCCGGCACTGGCCGTTGGCCTGAGCGGGTCGGCATGCTAAGGTTACCTTGCTGAGCTTTTGCCCCTGGAAGGGCAGCGTTTCCCGGTGGAGCGCCCGGTCTTCAAAACTGGTGAGACGCGCCCAGCGTGTCTGGTGGGTTCGACTCCCATGCCCTTCCGCCCGTCCCATGCCCTGCCGGTCCGCCAGGCAGCCGCTCGTCAACCCCCATGGCACGCACCTTGACGTGCCGGCCGATCCCTCATCCGCAGGAGACACCCCATGAGCTCAATTTCAACCCCCCGCACCGGCCTGCAACTGCGCAGCCTCATCACACCCAGCGGCGAGCTCGAAATGTCGCTCGCCATGCTCGACGTGCCCGCACCCGGCGACGACGAGGTGCTGATTCGGGTCGAGGCCACGCCGATCAACCCGTCCGATATCGGCCTGCTGTTTGGCGCTGCCGACATGACGACGGCCAAGCTGGCCGGTGACCCAGCCCAGCCCGCCAGCCTGGTAATGAGTGCGGCCATCCCTGAGCGTGCGATGAAGGCCATGGCCGGCCGTCTGGGGCAGTCCCTGGCCGCCGGCAACGAGGGCGCCGGGGTGGTGATCGCAGCCGGTGCGTCGCCTGCGGCCCAGGCCTTGCTGGGCAAGACGGTGGCGGTGATCGGCGGCGCGATGTACGCCCAGTACCGCTGCATGGCCGCCGCCCAGTGCCTGGTGCTGCCCGAGGGCACCACGCCGGCCGAGGGTGCGTCCTGTTTCGTCAACCCGCTGACCGCGCTTGGCATGGTCGAGACCATGAAACGCGAAGGCCACACCGCGCTGGTGCACACCGCCGCCGCGTCCAACCTGGGCCAGATGCTGAACAAGATCTGCCTGGCCGACGGCATCAAGCTGGTCAACATCGTGCGCAAACCCGAGCAGGCAGCGCTGCTGCGCACAATCGGCGCGCAATACGTCTGTGACGCATCGTCGGCGAGTTTTCTTGAAGACCTGACCCAGGCCCTGGTGGACACTGGCGCCACCATCGCGTTTGATGCCACCGGCGGCGGCAAGCTGGGCGGCCAGATCCTGGGCTGCATGGAGGCCGCGCTGAACCGCACCGCCAAGGAGTACAGCCGTTACGGCTCGACCACCCACAAGCAGGTCTACCTGTATGGCGGCCTCGACACCAGCCCGACCGAGTTCAACCGCAACTTCGGCATGGCCTGGAGCATGGGCGGCTGGCTGCTGTTTCCGTTCCTGGGCAAGATCGGCTCAGCGGCGGCCGGCGCGCTGCGCCAGCGCTTGGCGGCTGAACTGAAGACCACCTTTGCCAGCCACTACACCCAGGTGATCTCGCTGGCGCAAATGCTGCAGCCCGAGGTGATCGCGGTCTACAACCAGCGGGCTACCGGTACCAAGCTGCTGGTCAATCCGAGCCTGGGTTTGGGGGGCTGAGCAGCACCACGGCGGCAGGGCCCAGACCCGTCGAGGCGCGGCCGCTCAACCGCGCCGCGCCTCGGGCAAAAAGCGCACGCCGCCGCGCGCCAGGCCGCCGCCCAAGCCGATGGCGGTGCCGTCGGCACGCCAGCAGGCGGCGCCCTCCATGTCGCCGCTGTGATCGAACCGGATGGCGCAGAGACCACCGCCGACGTTGGGTACACGCTCGATGGCGTGGCCGCGCTGCTGCAGCGCATCGGCCAGTGCGTCGGGAAACTGCGGTTCCAGCTCCAGCCCAAAGCCTTGGGTCCACAGCCGCGGGGCTTCGATCGCCTGCTGCAAGCCCATGCCGTGGTCGATCAGGTTGATGAGCGCCTGCATTGCCGACGGGAAGATGCGCAGCCCGCCGGGCAGGCCCAGCGCAAAGCGCAGCTGGCCGTCTTTGAGCACGATCAGCGGCGCCATCGACGAGGTCACCCGCTTGCCCGGCGCCAGCGAATTGGCCAGCCCGGGCCGGGGGTTGAAGACGTAGAGGTAGTTGTTGGGGATCAGGCCGGTGCCCGGCACCATGTAGCGTGCACCAAACAGCGAGTTGAGGGTCTGGGTGGCGCAGACCACCAAGCCGTCGCGGTCGGCCACGGTGATGTGGGTCGTGTTGTTGCTTTCGGCGGCGGCGCTGCCAGCGGCCTGGCCCGCCGTGATGCCGGCCTGCCACGGCTGTGCGCGCTGCGGGTCGATCTGGGCGCGGCGCTGCGCGGCATAGTCGGCCGACAGCAGCCGGGCCACCGGCACATTGACGAAATCCGGGTCACCAGTGCAGGCCGCGCGGTCGGCAAAGGCGATCTTGAGCACCTCGGCCAGCAGGTGGGCACTTTCGGGCGTGCCAAAGCCGGCCGCAGCCACGTCGAATCCCTCCAGAATGTTGAGCATCTGCCCGATGTGCAGCGGCCCGGCGCAGGGCGGCGGCGGACCGGTGATCTCAAAGCCCCGGTAAAAGCTGCGCAGCACGGCCATGTCGTTGGTGCGGTAGGCGTGCAGATCGGCTGGGGCCAGGTGGCCGCCGCGCTGCTGCATGTCGTCGGTCAACTGCCGGCCCAGCGCACCGCCGTACAGCGCAGCCGGCCCGTGCTGCACCACCAGACGCAGGCTGTCGGCGCAAGTCGGGTTGGTGACCCGGTCGCCGTGCGCCAGCGGCCTGCCGCCGGGCAAAAAGACGCGGGCGATGGCCGGGTCCAGCGCCAGGTCAGCGGCGCAATCGGCCACGCAATCGGCCAGGTAGCGGGTGGCGGCAAAACCGCGGGTGGCATGGCGGATCGCCGGCTCGACCACGTCGGCCAGCGACAATCGGCCGTGGCGCGCCAGCATCTCGCACCAGGCCATCAGGTTGCCCGGCGTGGCCACCGCGGCCCGTCCCACGCTGTTGCGCCGGCCCAGCGCGTCCAGCATGCCGGGGCCGGCGTCGGGGTCGGGGGTGAAGGTGGTGGCACCCACGGCCAACGGGCAACGGCCCTGGCCTTCGAGGATGGTCTGCCGACCATCGTCCAGCCGCAGGTTGGCAAAGCCGCCGCCCAACAGGCCCACCATCATCGGCTCGACCACCGACAGCGTGAACAAGGTGGCCACCGCCGCGTCCACGGCGTTGCCGCCGGCCGCCAGCATCTCGACACCGGCGGCCGAGGCCAGCGGATGGTTGCTGACCACCATGCCGCGGCTGCCGGTGGCGGGCCGTTTTTCAGTGGGTTGGGCCGCGCTGCTGCGGTCGGAAAAGGTTGCGGCAGTGGGCATCGGCTTAGACGCCCAGCAGCTGGCCGCCATCGACGGCGATGACCTGGCCGGTGACCCAGCGGGCATGGCCCGAGGCCAGAAAAAGTGCCACCTCGGCGATCTCGTCGGGCGTGCCCATGCGGCCAAACGGGATGCCGGCCAGCGTGCGGTCATACAGCGCATCGCCGGCCTGCTTGCGCTGGTCCCAGACGCCGCCCTCAAACTCGACCGACCCCGGCGCGATGCAGTTCACCCGCACGCCACGCCGCGCCAGCATCGCCGCCTGGCTGCCGGTGTAGCTCATCATCGCCGCCTTGACCGCAGCATAGGCGGCCGACCGGGTGGACGGCCGCAGCCCCGAGATGGATGAGATGTGGATGATCGAAGCGCCGGTTGCGGCCAGCAGGTGAGGCACGGCGGCGTGGGACGCACGCACCATCGCCATCACATCCACCGACAGGCCGGCTGCCCAGCCGGCCTCGTCGTCGCCCATGCCAAAGCCCGAGGCGTTGTTGACCAGCACATCAATGCCGCCCAGCGCTGCTGCTGCGGCGTCGACATAGCGCGCCACCGCCGGCCCATCGGCCAGATCGCAGACAGCGGCGTGTACCCGGTGGCCCAACTGGGCAAGCTCGTCCTGGGTGGCCTGCAGGGCCGGCGCGCTGCGGGCGCAGATCGACACATCGGCGCCAGCGCCGGCAAAACCGAGCGCGATGGCCCGGCCAATGCCGCGGCTGCCACCGGCCACCAGCACACGTTTACCGAGAAAGTCGAAGGGCAT
>JANMXG010000463.1:0-25987 GCA_031394235.1 Betaproteobacteria bacterium | reverse complement strand
GGCCGCCAGCGGCACGGTGCGGGCGTCGGTCCAGTCGGTGATCAGCACCTTGTGGTCGCGCAGCAGCACCTTGACGGTGTCGCGCAGCAGCGTGCTGTGGTGGCCCGACAGCGGGGCGACCACCAGCACGGTGGGCTGGGTCTTCATCTTCTCCAGCACCGCCGGGTTGTCGGTGAAGCGTTTGAATCGCAGCAAGCGACAGAAGGGCTTGGTGATCGGCACCTGCTCCTGCACCGCCACCTCAACGCCGTCGACCTCGACGCTGCGAATGTCGAACTGGGGCTTCTCGTAGTCCTTGGCCAGGCGGTGCATCAGGTCCAGGCCACCGTGCTGGTGGTCGCCCCGCTGTCGGGCCACCACAGCACGCTGCTGCGTGACACCGTTCGGGTGCTGCTGCGCGACCACAAGGTGCTGATCACCGACTGGACCGACGCCCGCACCGTGCCGTTGTCCGACGGCCCGTTTCACCTGAACGATTACGTCAAGTACGTGCAGGAGTTCATCCGCTTTGTCGGCCCGGAGGTCAATGTGATCTCGGTCTGCCAGCCCACCGTGCCGGTGCTCGCGGCCGTTTCGCTGCTGGCCACGCACGGTGAGTTCACGCCGCGCACGCTGACGATGATGGGGGGACCGATCGATGCACGCCTGTCGCCCACCGCGGTCAACAACCTGGCGACCAAGAAGCCCTACGAGTGGTTCGAGAACAATGTGATCTACCGCGTGCCGAGCAACTTTGCCGGCGTCGGCCGCCGCGTTTACCCGGGCTTCTTGCAGCACACCGGCTTCGTGGCGATGAACCCCGACCACCACATCAACTCGCACTACGACTACTTCCTCGACCTGATCCGGGGCGACGACGACTCGACCGAGAAACACCGCACGTTCTACGACGAGTACAACGCCGTGCTCGACATGCCGGCCGAGTACTACCTGGAGACGATCAAGACGGTGTTCCAGGACTTCTCGCTGGTCAAGGGCACCTGGTTTGTCGACGGCACGCTGGTGCGGCCGCAAGACATCACCACCGGCGCCATCCTGACGGTCGAAGGTGAGCTCGACGACATCTCCGGCGCCGGCCAGACCCGCGCTGCGCACGGCTTGTGTACCGGCATCCCCAAAGCGCGGCAGTTCCACTACGACGTTGAAGGCGCCGGCCACTACGGCATCTTCTCGGGCCGGCGCTGGCGCGACATGGCCTACCCGGTGGTGCGTGACTTCATCGCCCGCTACAACGATCCGGCGCAGGCCGCCGCCACCTCCCGGGAACTGGTCGCCGAGGCCGCATTGCAGGTCGCCGCGGCACCGCAGGCCCGCAGCGTCGCCAAACGCCCGGCACGCAAACGGGCAGCGCCCAAAGCCTGATCCCTGACAGGCGGGATCGGGCGGGGATAATTGGTGCGGTGAGTTATCCCGCGCCCCTTCACCGCCTTCCTCCCACACCCGGCCAGCCTGGACTGCCACCGCAGGACACGCTGGCCGACCGCATTGACGCGGCCCTGCCGCAAACCCAGTGCACCCGCTGCGGCTACCCGGATTGCCGGGCTTACGCCCGGGCCGTGGCGGCTGGCGAGGCCGAGATCAACCGTTGCCCACCGGGCGGCGATGAAGGCATCCAACGGCTGGCGCAGATCACCGGGCAGCCGGTGACCGCACTCGACACCCGCCGCGGCCTGGAAGCCCCCCGCCTGCTGGCCGTGATCGACGAGACCTGGTGCATCGGCTGCACGCTGTGCATCAAAGCCTGTCCGGTCGATTGCATCATCGGCGCGCCCAAGCGCATGCACACCGTGATCGATGCCGATTGCACCGGCTGCGAGCTGTGCGTGCCGGCCTGCCCGGTCGATTGCATCGCGCTCGTGCCGGTGACCGGCAGCCAGACCGGCTGGGCCGCCTGGTCTGCCGCGCAGGCCGACCAGGCACGGCGCCAGTACCAGCAGCGCCAGCAACGCGCCCTGCGCCTGCAGCGCGACGACGTGGCCCGCCTCGCGGCCAAAGCCGAGGCCAAGCTGGCCGACCTGCCCAGCCAGACCCGGCACACCGACCCTGCGGTCATCGACAAGAAGCGGGCGGTGATCGAAGCCGCGCTGGCGCGGGCGCGCGCCGCAAAACTGGCCCCAAAAGGCGCGGCGTGACCGGCCAGCCGATGTCGCGGCTGCGCGCCAATGCGCTGCTGCTGCTGGCCGCGCTGATCTGGGGCTCGGCTTTTGTCGGCCAGGCGATGGGCATGGCCGGTGTCGGGCCGCTGACCTTCACCGGTGTTCGGTTTTTGCTGGGCGCGCTGGTGGTCTCGCCATTGGCCTGGCTGGAATGGCAGCGGCTGCGCGCCGCCGGCCAGTTGCCCGGCCGCACCGAGTGGCTCTGGGTGCTGCTGCTGGGCGGCCTGCTGTGCATCGGTGTGGTGATGCAGCAGATCGGGCTGGTCACCACCAGCGTGACCAACGCCGGCTTCTTGACCGCGCTGTACGTGCCGTTGGTGCCGCTGCTGGCCTGGGTGTTCCAGCGCCAGTTGCCGCACTGGAGCATCTGGCCGGCGGCCGCCGGCTGCCTGACCGGCACCTGGCTGCTGACCGGCGCGTCGCTGCAATCGCTGGCCGCGGGTGACTGGTGGGTACTGGCCAGCGCCCTGCCCTGGGCAGTGCATGTGCTGCTGGTCGGCCAGGTGGCCAACAAGATCCGCGGCGCCTACCTGCTGGCCTTCGGCCAGTTTGCAATTTGCGCGGTGGCCAGTGGCAGCCTGGGACTGGCCACCGAAACGATCGATGCCAACGGCCTGCGCGGCGCCGTCGGCGCCATCGCCTATACCGGCATCCTGTCGGTGGGCGTGGCCTTCACTTTGCAGGTGGCAGCCCAACGCCATGCCCACCCGGCCGATGCCGCCATCGTCCTGTCGTCCGAGACCGTGTTTGCCGCGCTGTTTGGCGCCTGGCTGATGGGTGACCGGCTGAGCCTCACCGGCCTGGCCGGCTGCGCCTTGATCCTGACCTGCATCCTGGCGGTACAGGTGCTGCCCTTGCTGCACCAGCGCTGGGCCACCCGCCCAATCAGCCCTGAACCCAACGCATGAAGCCCGCCGAGATCGAAACGTTTTTCAGCACCTTGGCCGCGGCCAACCCCAACCCGGCCAGCGAGCTGGCCTACACCAGCGTGTTCGAGTTGCTGGCCGCCGTGCTGCTGTCGGCCCAGGCCACCGACGTCAGTGTCAACAAGGCCACCCGGCGGCTGTTTGTGCTGGCCAGCACGCCACAGCAGATGCAAGACCTGGGCGAGGCGGCAGTGGCCGAGCAGATCCGCACCATCGGCCTGTACCGCAACAAGGCCAAGCACCTGGTGCAGGCCTGCCGCATCCTGGTGGATCAGCACGGCGGCCAGGTGCCGCGCAACCGCGCTGCGCTCGAAGCCCTGCCAGGCGTGGGCCGCAAGACCGCCAACGTGGTGCTCAATGTGGCTTTTGGCGAGCCGACCAACCCGGTGGACACGCATGTGTTCCGCGTCAGCAACCGCACCGGCCTGGCGCCGGGCAAAACCCCGCCGGCAGTAGAAAAGGGGCTGGACAAACGGGTGCCCGCCGCCTACGGCGACAACGCCCACCACTGGCTGATCCTGCACGGGCGCTATGTTTGCACCGCACGTTCGCCACACTGCTCGGCCTGCGCGGTGCGGATGGTGTGCGCCACCGGGCGGCGGCTCACCGGCAAGCCCTGAGGCCTGGCGGCGCGCGGGGCGGTCTGGCGCTTCAGGCGTCGCGCGGCGCCGCACCTTTGGCGCGGGGCCAGCGCTGCCTGACCAAACAACAATAGCCCGCTGCGGCCGGCCAATCGGTGGCCAGCAATGCGGCCGGGTCGGGCAGCGCACTGGCGTTGATCCAGCCGGCGTGGGCCACCACCAGCAAGGCGGCTGATGACCCAGCGGCTGACACAGCAGCGGCAGAGTCCGCCGCTGGGCTGGCGGCCGCTGCCTGCCGTTGTGCCAGGAAAGTGTGGCAGCGCCGGGCAAGGGCCACCAGCGATTCACCGCCGCCTGGGGCGTGTTGGGCAAAGTCGGCCTCCCAGGCGGCGACCTCGGCATGGGGGATGGCCGTCCAGGGCTGGCCGTCCCAGTGGCCAAAGTCCAGCTCCAGCAAGCGGGCGTCCGTGTGGTGTGCCCAGCCCCAGCGCGCCAGCTGGCGGCCCACCTGGGCGCAGCGCTGCAGCGGCGATGTCCAGACCTCGTGCGGCAGGCCGTGGCGGCGGGCGGCGCTGCGAATCCGGTGCGCCAGGCGTTTGGCGCGGCGGCGGTCCAGCGCCAGGTCGGTCTGGCCGATGCACCGACCGGCCGCACCGATCGGGCGCGGATGGCGCCACAGCCACAGCGCAAGTGCTGGCGCGCCGGTGCTCATGCTGCCGCTGCCGTTGGCGCTGCTGCCAGCGCTGCTGCTGCCGCTGCCGGTGCCGGTAAAGCCGTCGCTGCCGCCGTCGCTGCCGATACCTGCCATTCAAGCCACCACACCGGGCCGGGCCGCCAGCACCAGGTAGACCGCCAACTCGGTCCATTGCTGGGTGGCACCCAGGCCGTCGCCGGTGTAGCCGCCTAGGCGCAGTTGCAGCCAGCGGCCACAAACCGCCACCACACCGACCGCCGCCAGCACGGCGCAGACCAGGCGCCAGGGCGTCATCACGGCCAGGCTGGCAACCGACAAGCCGGCCCAGGCCGCCGCACCCAGCAGCAGTCCGCACACGGCCAACGCCACCACCAGCCCGCCGCGGCCGATCTGCTGGGCCAGCGGCTTGGCCTTGGCATGGTCCGGATCGCCGCCGTAGGGCAGCAGCGCCAGCAGCGCCACCGCTGCGCCCCGGGACAGGCCGTGCGCCAGGACCAGCGCGGCGGCCGCCAGCAGCGGCGCGCGGCTGGCCAGCAGCGTGAGCGCGGCGGCTTTCAGCGCCAGCGTCAGCACCAGGCCGAGCGCACCGTAGCTGCCCAGCCGGGAGTCCTTCATGATCAGCAGCGCGCGCTCACGGCTGACGGCCCCGCCCAGTCCGTCGCAGGTATCGGCCAGGCCGTCCTCGTGAAATCCGCCGGTCAGCCAGACCGTGGCGGCCATCGCCAGCAGCACGGCCAGCACCGGCGGCCAGACCTGGGCCGCTGCCAGCAACACCGCAGCACCGAAAGCGCCGACCAGCGCGCCGACCAGCGGAAAGTGGCGGGCGCTGTCGTGCAGCCACTGCGGATCAAACGCCGCCAGGCGCACCGGAAACCGGGTCAGGAACTGCAACGCCACCGCGACCAGGCGGGCCTCGTGCCGCAGGGCACTGAGCCCGGATTTGCGGTTCGGCATCTGCCTCGGCTCGGGCTCGGGTCTGGGCATGGGCACAGGCATGGCGCTGATCAGTCCCGGCCGCTGACGCTGGCCGACTCGAAGCTGGCCATGCCCGCCAGCAACTGCAGCGACGAGGCCAGCAGCGGCCAGGCCAGCGCCGCGCCCGAGCCTTCGCCCAGCCGCAAGCCCAGGTCCAGTAGCGGTTTGGCGCCCAGCGCGGCGAGCATCGCGGTGTGACCAGCTTCGGCGCTGCAATGGGCAAAAACGCAGGCGTCCAGCACGGCGGGTGCCAGGCGGTGCGCCACCAGCAGCGCCGCGCCGACGATGAAACCATCGACCAGGATGAGGCGCCGTTCGGCCGCTGCGGCCAGCAGGGCGCCGGCCATCATCGCGATCTCGAAGCCGCCAAACTCGGCCAGCACCGCCAGCGGCGACTGGGCCTCGGGCGCACGCGCCAGAGCCCGTGCCAACACCGCCTGTTTGTGGACCAGGCCGGCGTCGTCCAGCCCGGTGCCGCGACCGGTGGCCGTGTGCAGTGGCACGCCGTGCAGCCGGGCCAGCAGCAGCGCCGCGCTGGCGGTATTGGCAATACCCATCTCGCCAAACAGCACTGCGTTGCCCGGCAGGCTCTGCAGCAGAGCGGCGCCGCGGCGCATCGCCCGCACGGCCTGCTCGACGCTCATCGCCGGCTGCAAGCTGGCATCGGCGGTGCCCGCACCCTGCTTGGCATCGACCAGGCCGGCGCGCGGGCCGAAGGTGTGCGCCACACCGGCGTCGACCACGGTCAGCGCCAGGCCGTGCTGGCGCGCCAGCACATTGATCGCCGCGCCACCCCCCAGCATGTTCTCGACCATATGCCAGGTCACGTCCTGCGGATAGGCCGACACACCTTGCCGCGCCAGACCGTGGTCGGCGGCAAATACCAGCAGCTGCGGCGTGTGCAGCGCCGGGTCGGGCCGGCCTTGCAGCAGACCCACTTGCAGCGCCAGCGCCTCCAGCCGGCCCAGCGCGCCCAGCGGTTTGGTCAGGCCGTCCAGGCGCTGGCGCAAGCGCTGGGCCAGCGCCGCGTCGTCGCGCGGGCTGATGGCGGCGATCAGGGCCAGCAGGTCTGCGGGCAGGGAGGTCGCAGTGGTCATATCGGCTCCAGCAGGGACATCAACGCCCCCGGTGCAAAGTGTTGGTCGATGCAATCGGCCAGGCGGTCGAATACGGCGTCCAGGGGCGGCGGCCGGCGGCCGAACAAGGCCATCACCACCGCCGGGTTTTCGAACAGGCCGTGCACGTAGATGGCCAAGATGGGCCCGGCCTGCCAACCGAGGCCGGGCGTGGCAGGTGCTGCGGGCAGCAGCGCGGGTGATGACACGCCCGCACCAGCCGCAGGCGCCGGCTCGCTGTGGCCCAGGTGGATCTCGTAGCCGTCCACCACCTGGCCCGCCAGCGGTGCCCAGGGCCCTGTCAATGCACCGAGCCGGTGGCTTGCCCGACGCAACTGCTTGGCGGGCAAAAACCGGGTGCGCAGCGGCAGCAGGCCGAGGCCGCGGTCCAGCCCTGGCAGGCCACCGTCCAGCCCCAGCGGGTCGTCCAGGGTCTCGCCCAGCCACTGCAGGCCGCCGCACACCGCCAGCAGCGGCCGACGGGCTGCTACATGGGCCTGGATCAGCGGCGCCAGGCCCTGGGCGATCACCCAGGCCGCATCAGCGCGGGTGTGTTTGCTGCCGGGCAGGATCAGCCAGTCGGCACGCGCCAGCACCGCGGCGTCGCGGCTGAACTGCAGCGCCAGGCCGGCGGCGCGCAGCGGCTCGAACTCGTCCAAGTTGCTGGCATGCGGCGTGGTCAGCACCACCACCCGGGGGCTGTAGTGCACGCCGGCCGCATCGGCCTGGGCCGGGTTGTCGTCGGGCACGGCGTCTTCCTCGGGCAGGCCGTGGTTGCGCAGCAGCGGGATCACCGCCAGCGTCGGCACGCCGGTGCGCTGCTGCAGCAGCGCGGGGCCGGGCGCCAACAGCCGGGCGTCGCCGCGGAAGCGGTTCAGCACAAAGCCACGCACCTGGGCACGCACCTGGGCGTCCATCAGCGCATGGGTGCCGTAAAGATGGGCAAAAGAGCCGCCCCGGTCGATGTCGGACACCAGCAGGCAGGCGGCCTGGGCAGCCAGCGCGGTGCCGGTGTTGACAAAGTCATCGGCCGCCAGGTTGATTTCGGCGGGTGAGCCGGCACCCTCGATCACCAGCACATCGCACTCAGTCTGCAACGACAGCAGCGCTGCCTGCGCGGTGGGCCAAAGCAGCGCGCTGCGCTCGCGCCAGGGCATCGCGCCCAGGTCCTGGCGCACCTGACCCATCAGCACCACCTGGCTGCGGGTGTGCGATTCGGGCTTGAGCAGCACCGGGTTCATGCGCGGCTCGGGCCGGGCGCCGGCGGCCAGCGCCTGGAAGTACTGGGCGCTGCCGATCTCGCCAGCCGAGCCGTCCGGCGTACCGTCGGCAAATCGCACCACACGGGCATGGTTGCTCATGTTCTGCGCCTTGAACGGCCGCACCACCAGGCCTTGCCGGGCATACCAGCGGCACAGCGCGGTGGCCAGCCAGCTCTTGCCGGCATCGCTGGTGCAGCCCAGCACCATCACGGCGCGGGCGGTCATGCTGCAACCGCCATGCTTCGCATTGCGGTGTATTTGCCTTTCGGTCGGCCGGGCAGGCTCATTCGGCCAGCCTCAGGCCGGCGATCAAACCCGCGAGCCCAGCCAGCAGCAGCGCGGCGGCGGCCAGCGCCTGGCCGGCCAGTTGCACGGCGCGGCCGGTGTCGGCTGCGGTGGCATCGCGGCCGTCAGCGCCCAGCCGGTAGACCCCGGGCTTGCCCAGGCCCACGCCCAGGCGCAGCGCCATCGCACCCATCGGCCAGCCGCCGTTGGGCGACGGCGTCAGGCGGGCCTGCCGGCGCAGGCCGGGCCAGGCCGCCGGCCCGGGCAGCAACAGCAGGCCGGTGAGGCGGGCCGGCAACCCGGACAGCCCGTCGTCGGCGCGTGCGGCCACCTTGCCGGCCCACTCCCAGCGGCCGCGGTAGCCCCACATCGCATCGGCGGTGTTGGCATAGCGGTAAAGCACGGCACCGGGCAGGCCAGCCACGGCCCACCAGAACAGCGGCGCGATCACCGAGTCATTGAGGTTCTCGGCCAGGGTTTCAATCGCCGTCTCCCGCACCTGCACCGCGCTCAGCGTGCCGGTATCCCGGCTGCACAGCCGCGCCACCTGCGCTCGCCCGGCCGGCAGGCTGACCGCCAGCGCCGCCTCCACCGCCAGCACCTCAGCGCGCAACATGCGCCAGGCCAGCATCGGCTTGAGCAGCGCGCCCAGCAGCAGCACCAGCAACAGCAGCCCACCCAGGCTGTGGCCCAGGCCGCGCCACAGGGCCTGCTCGATCCACGCCGCCAGGCCGGTGCACAGCGCGGCACCCACGGCCCAAGCCAGGCCGCCACCGATCAGCGCCAGCGCAGGCGAGCAGACGGGCCAGGGCCGGCCGGCCCAGCCCAGCCAGCGCCCCATCGCGACCACCGGATGGGCCCAGGCCGGTGGCTCGCCCCAGGCACGGTCGATGGCCAGCGCCAGCGCCAGCGCGGCGGGGGCCACCGCGATCGCCGGCCAGTTCACGGCGCACCGCTGGCGGCAGCGGGCCAGGCCAGCGGCTGGAACACCAGCACGGTGGGCGCCCACGGTGGCTGGGTGGCAACCCGGCGCTGCGGCAGGCCCTGCACCACCAGTGGTGCTGCGAAGCCCGGACCATCAAGCACGACGGTATGGAACTCGCCGTCCTCACCCACCGGGCAGACACCCGCCGGCAGCCGCGCCAGCAGCGCAGCGTCGTAAGCCGCACCGCAAAAGCTCGCATCGAGCCAGCGGGTGTCCACACACACCAGCCGGGCCCGGATGCCGCTGGCGATCACCGCCTGCGCCAGCGCGGCGCGCGGCTCGCCCCAGAGCGGAAACAGCGCCTGCAGGCCGGCCCGCTGGCAGGCCGGTGCCAGCCAGTCGCGGTGGGCCTGCAGGTCGATGTCGCCAAACACCATCGCGTCGAAGCCTTCAGCCTTCAGGCCGGCCAAGATCGCGTCGAAGGTGGCCGCGTAGCCTCCCGCCGGCACCCGCACCGGCTGCCAGTCACCGCCCAGCGCCGCCACCTGCGCGGCGATCAACTCGGGCGGCAGGGCGTGGCTTTTGCTAAGGCCGTCCGGCTCGCACATCGTGACGAAGCGGTCCACTCGCAGGCCTGCTGCGCGGACGCGCAGCAGCGCCAGGCAGGCGTCCTTGCCGGCGCTCCAGCTGATGGCGGCACGCAGCGGCAGACTGGGCTGGAGCTGGGGCGGGGCCGGCGGCTGGGGCGGGGCTGTCACAACACCGGTACCGCGACCCAGCGCGGTGCTGCCGCCGGGCCAAAGGGCTCGATCGTGAAGGCGTGTTCAAACACCTCCGCCAGGCAGCGCCGCACCCCGGCGTCGGCCGGCGCGCCATCGGCCACCAGCCGGCCGGCCGCCATCACCAGCAGCCGGTCGGCCGCCAGCGCCAGGTTCAGGTCGTGCAACACCGCCACCACCGCCGCGCCAGCACGGGCGCGGGCGGCCAGGCTGCGCACCAGCGCACGCTGGTGCGGCGCATCGAGGTGGGTGGTGGGCTCGTCGAGCAGCAGCACCGGCGCGCCCACGGCCAGCGCCCGGGCCAGCAGCACCCGCTGGCGCTCACCGCCCGACAGCGCGCTCAGCCGGCGCCCGGCCAGCGCCTGGCATTCGGTTTCGGCCATTGCCGCGCACACGGCGGCCTCGTCAGCCGGCGTGGCGGCGCCGAACAGGCCTAGGTGGGGCAAACGGCCCAGCCGCACCACGTCGGCCACCGCAATCTCACCCTCGGCCTCGCCTTGTTGCGACAGCCAGGCCAGTCGCTGGGCGCGCTCGCGTGCCGACCAGCCTGCCAGCGCACGGCCCGCCAGGTTGACGCTGCCGGCGTCTGGCGGCCGCAGCCCGGCCAACAGCGCCAGTAGGCTGCTCTTGCCTGCACCGTTGGGACCGACCAGCGCCACCCATTGGCCGACGGCCAGGTCCAGCGCCACGCTGTCCACCACCCGGCGGCCGCCGAGCATCAGCACCAGACCCACCGCTTGCAGCGCCGGTGTGGCGGTGGCAGTGGCGCCCGGCATCAAACCACCGCCCCTTGCCGCCGCAGTAGCACCAGCAGGTACAGCCCGCCCAGCAGTGCCGTCAGCACGCCAACCGGCAACTCCTGCGGTGCGATCAGGCTGCGCGCCACAACATCGGCCGCCAGCAGCAGCACCGCGCCCGCGCCGGCCGACAGCGCCAGCAGCGCGCCGTGGGTGACCACCACCCAGCGGCGCACCAAATGCGGCGCCACCAGGCCGACAAAGGCCACCAGGCCGGCCTGCGACACCGCGCTGCCGGTGGCCAGCGCCATCACCACCACCAGCAGCAAGCGCATGGCCGGCAGTTGCAGGCCCAGGCTGGCGGCGCTGGCCTCGCCCAGCACCAGCGCATCCAGCACCCGCGCAAAACGCAGCGCCACCGGCAACAGCAGCGCCAGCGCGGCGCCCAGCAGCCAGACACTGTCCCAGCCCAGGAAGCCCGTGGTGCCGAGCAAAAACACCTGCTTGCCGCGCAGCGCCTCGGGCGACAACAGCATCAACAAATCGGAGATAGCGCCCAACAGCACGCCCACCACCACGCCGCACAGCAGCAGCTTGAGCGGGCGCGCGGCGCCACCGGCCAGCAGCAGCGTCAGGCTGACCCCAGCCAGCGCACCGGCGAAGGCGGCGCCCACCAGGCCCAGCCGCAGCAGCCAGCCGGCGGTGGCCAGGCCCATGCTGACGCCGCCCAAGCCGCCGGCGGCCAGCACCGCCACCACCCCCAGGCTGGCGCCGGCTGCCGAGCCCAGCAGGTAGGGGTCGGCCAGCGGGTTGCGAAAAAGGCCTTGCGCCACCGCGCCAGCCAGCCCCAGCAGGCCGCCCGCGGCCAGTGCGCCCAGGGTGCGCGGCGCCCGGATGGCGCGGATCAGCTCGGCCTCGTCGCCCCAGGCCAGACTGAAGCCCTCGCTGCCAGCGGCCAGACCGGAGGCCACCAGCAGCAGCGCCAGCACGACCAGCAAGGCGCCGAGCCGGCCGGGCGTGAAGGCCGGGGTGGCAAGCGGGTTGGCAAGCGGGGTGGCAGGCCGGGTGGACGGCGTGGTGGGCCGGGCCGCAGCCGGCAAATCGCCCGGGGACTGGCGGGCCGGCACCGTCATGGCCGGGGCCCGGTCATGGCTGGCGCTGGCCCGAGGCGGCGGGACCTTTGGCGCCCGGCGCCCGTGCCACGGCGGCCTCGGGCGGCAGTTTCACCAGGCAATCGGCGATCAGCTCAGCGGCCTCGGCCAGGCGCGGGCCGGGGCGGATCAAAACCTCATAGCGGGATTCGGCAAAACCGCAGCTGCGCTGCCGCTGCAGCGCGCTGATCGCACCCCAGCCCGGGCGCTTGGGCATCTCGGCCAGGTTGCGCTCGGACGCCATCACCAGGTCGGGCTGGGCCCGCACCACGAACTCGGGATTGAGCTTCGGGAAAGGCCCCAGCGCCGCGGGCACCGCATTGTCCAGGCCCAGCCGGGACAGCATCTCGCCGACAAAACTGGCTTCACCGGCGGCATACGGCGCCGACGAAACTTCAAAATACACCCGCTGGCCGTGCAGCGCCGGGGGCACGCGGGCCGCAGCGGCGCTGATGCGGCGCTCGATCTGCGCCCACAACTGTTCGCCTTGGACGGGTTTGCCCAGCGCGGCGGCCACGGTGTTGATCATCCGCCGGGTCTCGGGCAGGCTTTTGGGCTCCAGCGCCAGCACCCGCAGGCCCAGCGACTCCAGCCGGTCCAGCGCGCGCGACGACACCGCCGCCAGCACCAGGTCGGGCTTGAGGCTGACGATGCGCTCGAGCTGGGTGTCCTCCAGCCCGCCCAGTTTGGGCAGAGCCAGCACCGAGGCCGGCCAGTTGGAGTAGCGGTCGGTGCCGACCAGCCGGTCGCAGGCCTGCAGCTCGCAGACCGTCTCGGTCAACGAGGGCAGCAGCGTCACCACCCGCAGCGCCGGCCGGTCAAGCACGACCTGGCGGCCGCGGTCGTCGGTGAGGGTGACGGCGGCACCAGCGCCGGCAGGCACCAGCAGCCCCAACAGCAGCCCGACCCGCACAAAGCAAAGGGCAAAGTGACGGGCCAAGCGCATCACGCAGGCTCCCGCTTGATCGCCAGCGCACAGCCGGCCACCATCAAGGTGACACGCTCGCACGCGGCGGCCAGTTGCTGGTGCAAACGGCCCTGCAGGTCGATGAACCGGCGCGCCTGGGCAAACAGCGGCGACACCCCCAGGCCGATCTCGTTGGACACCAGCACCACCGGGCCGCGGGCCTGTTGCACGGCGCAAACCAGGCTGTTTGTTGCCGCGGCCAGGGCCTCGGCGCTGGCCGGCGGTCCTTGCAACGGCAGGGACAACTGTGTCAACCACAGCGTCAGGCAATCGACCACCAGCAAGCGGTGCGGCGCACTGCCAGCCCGCAGCGCCTCGGCCAGCGGGGCTGGCGGATTCACACCCAGGGCCGGCAGGTCAGCGCCCGCCCCGCCCACTTCGACGGTGAGCACGCCCGGCAGCCGCAAGGCCCGGTCGGCGCGGTGGCGGGCGATGCGCTCGGCCATCTCGGCGTCGCCTGCCAGCGCGGTGGCCAGCAGGCAGGCTTCAGGTGCATGCCCGTCAACCGGCCCGGCCGCCAGCCACAGCGCGGCGCGGGCCTCCGCAGCGCCCGATTTGCCGCTTTTCTGGCCGCCAAGAATCAGCTCGCGCACCGATGCCACCCAGATCAACGCGGCTGGTAACGCAGCGTCAGGAAGCCCTGGCGCAGCGGCTGGTTGTAGCCGTAGGCGGTCTCGTAGACCCGGTTGGCCACGTTGTTGACGCGTGCCCCCAGCGTCCAGTCGGGTGCCACGGCCCAGTCGGCACGCAAATCCAGCGTGGCGTAGCCGGCCAGCCGCAAGGTGTTGGCGGGATCGTCAAACCGCGCGGAGTACCCCGCCAGCGACGCGCCCAGCACCCAGGCACCGGTGGTCCAGTCGGCCTGCGCCTTGACCAGGTTCTGGGCCCGGCGCGGCAGCAACTTGTCGAAGTTGGCCGAGCCGCTGGTGTCGTTGCGCGGGTTCAGGTGGTCCAGCGACGCGCCCAGCTTGAGGGCGTCCCACTGGCCCTCGTAGGCCACCGTCACGCCCGGGATGCGGGTGCGCGGGATGTTGGTTGGCGCCGGGCCGCTGGAGATGTAGCCGCGGATGCGGTTCTCGTAGACCGTGGTGCGCACACTGTGCGCGCCCTCGGTCCAGCGCAAATGGGCCTCGGCCTGGCGGCCGGTTTCGGGTTGCAGCAGCGGGTTGCCGAAACCGGGGTAGTACAGCTGGTTGAAGCTGGGCGCGACAAAGCTGGTGCCGTAGGACAGGCCCGCCCGCCAGGCCGGCGCCAACTGGTAGGCATAGCCAAGCGCGCCGGTGGACTGGCCACCGAACTGCGAGTTCTGGTCGCGCCGCAGCGCCGCTTGCCAGGTGTGGCCAGCCGCCTGGCCGGTCAGGCCCAGCGCCAGGCTGTTGATGGTGCGCTCGCTCAGCTCAAACGGGTCGCCCGGCCGGCTCACCCGCTGCTGCAGCCGTTCGGCCAGCACCAGCGCTGTGCCCACGGGGGTGTTGACTCGGTTTTCCCAGCTCAGCTGGGTCTGCTGGGTCTTGATGGTGCCCAGCTCGGCGTAGTCACTGGCGCTGGACAAGGTGTCATAGCCATCGGTTGCGCGCGACAGGCTGAGCTGGCTGTGCCAGGCCGCCACCGGCCGACCACTGAGCTGCAACAGGCGCAGGCTGTTGTGCAGGCCGGCCTGGGCGTCAACGCCGGGGCCGTCGTCGTAGCCGCTGCGGCCGTTGGACTCCACTGCCAGCGCCTCGATGCGCCAGTCCGGTGCAAATTGCCAACCCAGCCGCAGGCTGCCGCCGTCCTGGCGGAAACTGTCCCGGTCGGCGTTGAAGTTGCCAAACTGGGCCTTCGGGTTGGTGGCCGAAAAGCCCTGGGTTTCGGTGTGCTGCAGTTGCAGGCTGGCATCGAACCCGCCCTGGCCGTAGCCCAGGCCAGCCGACACCTGGCCATGGCGGTCGCTGCCGGCGGTGATGCGCGCCACCGGCTGCAGGCCGGGCTTGCCGCGGCTGGTAAATATCTGGATGACACCGCCCACCGCGTCGCTGCCATACAGCGCCGACATCGGGCCGCGCACCACCTCGATGCGCTCTACCGTGTCAAGCGGCAGGTTGTCCAGCGACGGCGTGCCGAGCGTGGCCGAGCCGATGCGCACGCCGTCCAGCAGCAGCAGCGTGTGGCGCGCCTCCAGGCCGCGGATGAAGACCGAGGCCGACTTGCCCAGGCCACCGTTGCTGGTGTACTGCAGGCCGGGCAGCTGCGACAGCAGCTCGACCAGCGTGCGGCCGGCGCTGCGGTCCAGCATGGCGCGGTCGATCACCGACACCTCGGCCACCGCAGCGCTGGCGCGCTCGGGTACCCGGGACGCTGTGACCACCACCGTGTCTTGCGCGGCAAGCGCCGGCAAGGTGGTGACCAGCAGTCCGGCAGACAGTGCACAGGCCCGTGCAACCATACGCGGGCGAAACAAGGCAGCGGCCGAGAGCGGACGCTCAGAAACAAAGGATGGGTTCATGGAAGGAAAGCAACAAAGAACGTCCGCTCCAACGTCCCCGCAGGTGCAGATCGATTTACGCCTACCCGTACGGCAAGCGCCCCTTGTTGGCCGGTATCCGGGCTGACGGAGACAACCCCTGTGGCCTTCCCGACCGCAGCTGCGGCCAGTGGCGTCAGACACAGGAGCGGAGGCCATTGGCGGGTTGTGCCAGCAGTCTCGTCCGCTTACCGTTGCGGGGGCAGCTCAGGTTGGACGCCTCACCGGGGGTGACGTGACTTCCTGCTTCCCGTTTAACCCAGCCGTCCATGACAGGCAGCCAGAGCACCAACACAGCTGATTCTATCGCAGGCCCACTCCGGGCCGGCCTGCGCTCGCCCAGCGGGCCAGGCGCAACCTGCGCGTCAGGACCGGCCACTTACAATGGGCATCACCCCTAGGAAAGCGGCGGCAGTCCATGTCAAGACTCGATGATCTCGCCGAGCGGATCGAACGCCTGGTGCTGCGGCACGAGGAGCTCAAACGCACCAATGCGCTGCTCGAACAACAACTTGGCAGCGTCAGCAGCGAGCGCGACAGCCTGCGCTCCCGGCTGGCTGCAGCACGCGCCCGCATCGACGCCCTGCTCGACCGCCTGCCGGCCGAGCGCGGCCCCGCGGCAGGGCCCGTGCCCAGCGCAGCGCCGGCCCTGCTGACGCCCAGCAGCACCGACCGAGACGCGGCATGAAACAGGTTGAAACCACCATCCTGGGCCAAAGCTACATGCTGGCCTGCCCGCCCGATGGCGAGAAGCTGCTGCACGAGGCCGTGGCCATCGTCGACCGCGAAATGAGCGCCATCCGCGACGCTGGCAAGGTCAAGGCGCGTGAGCGCATCGCCGTGTTGACGGCGCTGAACCTGGCCTACCAGCGCGCCGAACAAAACCATGCGCCGGTGACTGTTACGACCAACCCCGCGCCGATGGCCGGCGGCAGCTGGACGGCAAATGAAACCAGCGCGCCCGACATCGAACACCTGATCCGCCGCATCGACACCGCGCTGGGCGACGACGGCCTGTTGCTGTGAATAAATCCTCGCGCAAGGGGCTATCGCTCTTGCTTAGAATCGATCCGTTCGTTGTGGGGTTGTGGGCTTGATTTCCTTGATCCGATGCTCATTGAGCCAGGGCTTGGGATATTGCGAAGCGGGTGTGATCGTCTCGCGTCAGATGAACCCGAAGCCTCGTTGACCTTGCCCACCTGATCCTCCCTTTGGGATCAGGAATGCGGTTCACGGCCCCGCAACGGACACCCTCCATGTCTCCCATGCCCCCTCGCCCAGTGGCCCGGTTCTGGTTGATGAAGAGCGAGCCCAGTGAATGCTCGATCGATGATCTGGCGGCTGCGCCGGGTCAGACTGTGCCCTGGATCGGCGTGCGCAACTACCAGGCCCGCAACTTCATGCGCGACGCGATGCAACCGGGTGATGGCGTGCTGTTTTATCACTCGTCCTGCGCCGAGCCCGGCATTGCCGGCCTTGCCGAGGTGGTAGGCCCGGCCTACCCCGACGTCACCCAGTTTGACCCCGTCAGCCCGTATTTCGACGCCAAGGCCACGCCTGCCGCACCGCGCTGGCTGCATGTGGACGTGCGGCTGGTGGCCAAGACGCGGCTGCTGAGCCTGCGTGCGATGCGCCAACGGCCCGAGTTGGCCGGCATGCTGCTGCTCAAACCCGGTAACCGGCTGTCGATCACACCGGTGAGCCCCGCCGAATGGTCCGCGCTGCAGCCCCTGCTGCCCGGCATGCCCACCTGATGGGCTTTCTCGACTCGACCCTGATCGCTGAACTGCTGCTGCTGGGCGCCTGCACCGGCTTCTTGGCGGGGCTGCTGGGCGTGGGCGGCGGCATGTTGATGGTGCCGTTTTTGACGCTGATCTTCAGCCACCGCGGCATCGCGCCCGGGCTGGCCGTGAAGATGGCGATCGCCACGTCGATGACCACCATCGTGTTCACCTCGGTCGCCAGCGTACGGGCGCACCACCGCCGCGGCGCGGTGCGCTGGGAATTGGTGCGCCAGCTGGCGCCCGGCATTGTGGTCGGCGGGCTGGTGTCGGGCGCCGGGGTGTTTTCGCTGCTCAAGGGCCCGGCGCTGGCCGTGCTGTTTGCGCTGTTCGTGGGCTTTTCAGCCACCCAGATGCTGAACAACCGCAAGCCCAAGCCCAGCCGGCAAATGCCCGGGCCGCTGGGTGCGGGCGCGGCGGGGGGTGTGATCGGGCTGGTGTCGGGGCTGGTGGGTGCCGGCGGCGCCTTCATTTCGGTGCCGTTCATGACCTGGTGCAACGTGGCGATGGCCAATGCGGTGGCCACCAGCGCTGCACTCGGTTTTCCGATTGCGTTGGCCAACACGGTGGGCTACCTGATCGCCGGCTGGAACCTGCCGCCCGCCGCCCCCGGCGCAGTCGGCTACCTGATGCTGCCGGCCCTGGCCGTGATCGCTGCGGCCAGCGTCTTGACAGCGCCGCTGGGGGCACGCCGGGCCCATGCGATGGACACCCGCCAGCTCAAGAAAGTGTTTGCCACGCTGCTGTACGGGCTGGCGAGCTACATGATCTGGCAGGCGTTTGCCGGCGGTTGATACCCGCCGGTCCGCGGTAAATTCAAGGACAAGCGATGAAATGGATGAGGTACAGCCATGCCGGTGTCGAGGGTTTTGGCCTGCTCGATGGCGACGTGGTGCAGGTGCACGATGGCGATCTGTTTCACCAGCCCCGGCCGACCGGCGCCCGCCTGCGGCTGGCCGACATCGCCTGGCTGGCGCCGTGCCGGCCCGGCAAGATCATCGGGCTGTGGAACAACTACCGCGCCGCCGCCGAGAAAAACGGCTGGGCCCGGCCGGCCGAACCGCTGTACTTTCTGAAGGCCACCAGCAGCGTGACGGCGCACCAGACCACCATCCCCGCGCCTGTTGCGCACGACGGCCGGGTCGTCTTTGAGGGTGAACTGGCCATCGTGATCGGCCGCACCACCCGCGCTGTCGCTCCGGTGGACGCCACCGCGAGCATCCTGGGCTACACCTGCGCCAACGATGTGACGGCGGTAGATCTGCTGCACAGCGACCCGTCGTTTGCGCAATGGACACGCGCCAAGAGCTTTGACGGCTTCTGCGCCTTTGGTCCGGTAATCGATACCGATTTCAACCCGGCGCCGGCCGGCCTGCGCACGCTGGTGGGTGGGCGCGAGCGGCAAAACTACCTGTTTGCCGACATGTTCTTCTCGCCGACCGAGCTGGTGTCGCGCCTGTCCTTTGACATGACGCTGGAACCCGGTGATCTGATCCTGTGCGGCACCTCGCTGGGCGCCTTGCCAATGAAGCCGGGCACGGTGATCGAGGTGGCGATCGACGGCATCGGCACGCTGCGCAACAGCTACGCAGCGCCGGCAGCGGCCTGAGGCCGGTACGGCAAACCGGCAAGCCGGCAAACCGATCGTCCGGCGTACCGGCCAACCCACCGCGATCAGCTGGATTGCACCGCAAGCCGGCCGTTTTGCTGCGCCAGGGTTTGACCCAGCAGGCAGGTGACGGCGTAGACCGCCTCGATATGGGGTGTCGGCGTGCCGGTGATGCGGCCCAATTCGACCACGGCGCCAACCAGCGCCTCCAGCTCCAGCGCCCGGCCGTGCTCCACGTCCTGCAGCATCGACGTCTTGTGCGCACCCACGGCCTCGGCACCGGCCAGCCGCTGCGCCAGCGTGATCTTGAACTTCACGCCCAGCGCTTCGGCCACCGCCTGGGCCTCGGTCATCATGCGCTCGGCCAGCGTGCGGGTCGGCGGAAAACGGCAGATGTCGGCCAGCGTGGCATGGGTCAGCGCCGAGATCGGGTTGAAGCTCAGGTTGCCCCAGAGCTTGACCCACAACTCGGCCCGGATGTCACGTGACACCGGCGACTTGAAGCCCGCCCGCATGAAAGCCGCCGACAGCGCCTCGATGCGCTCGCTGCGGCTGCCGTCCAGCTCACCCAGCGTGAAGCGGTTGCCCTCGATCACCCGCACCAGACCCGGCTCGACCAGCTCGGCTGCCGGGTACACCACGCTGCCGATCAGGCGGTCGACCTCGATCTGCTCGGCCAGTGCACCGTCCGGATCGACGCTGGTCACGGCGCGGCCCAGGTAAGGCCCGGCCAGCTTCTGGAAGTACCACCAGGGCACGCCGTTGATCATCGTCACGACCACCGTTTTTGGCCCGAACAGGCTGCGCAGCGCGGGCAACAACTCGCGCACCTGATGGGCCTTGACGGTGAGCAGCACGGCGTCTTGCGGGCCTGCCTCGGCCATCTGCTCGACGGCCCGCACGTTGGGGGCGTGCAGCGTGCTGCCGTCCTCCAGGATCAGGCGGAAGCCTCGGGCCTGAATCGCCGCCAGGTTGCGGTTGCGGGCAATGAAGGTGACGTCCTCCCCGGCGACGGACAACCTGGCGCCCAGGTAACCGCCGATGGCGCCGGCGCCAACGATGGCGATTTTCATGCAGAGTCCTTGTCGGTGCCGGCGCAGTCACGCCGCAATTGACGCGCCTTGGCGCGGGCAGCTCAGCCCAGGCCCAGCTTGGCAGCCAGGCCGATGCGCTGCAGCTTGCCGGTGGCGCCCTTGGGGATCTCGTCCATGAACACGATCTTCTTGGGCACCTTGTAGTCGGCGGCGCGGGTGGCGACAAAGGCTTGCAGCTCACGCTCGGTCGCGGCCTGGCCCTCACGCAGCACCACCACCGCCGCCACCTCCTCGCCCAGCTTGGCATGTGGCATGCCGAAGCACACCACCTGCGCCACGGCCGGGTGGTCCATCAGCAACTCATCGACCTCGCGCGGGCTGATCTTCTCGCCGCCGCGATTGATGATCTCCTTCAGGCGGCCGGTGATGCTGATGTAGCCCTCGCCGTCCACCGTCCCCTGGTCACCGGTGCGGAACCAGCCGTGGGCAAAACCGTCGGCATTGGCGGCGGGGTTGTTCTCGTAGCCGGCCGTGACGTTGTCGCCGCGGATCACGATTTCGCCAATACCGCCGGCTGCCAGCAGGCTGCCGTCCGCGCCCATGATCGCCACCGCCGGGCCGGCCGCGCGGCCGACGGTGCCAGGCTTGCGGGCCGCGGGCGGCAGCGGGTTGGACGTCATCTGGTGGGTGGCCTCGGTCATGCCGTAGGCCTCGATCAGCGGTGCGCCGAATGCGGCTTCCAGTTCGCGGATCACCTGCGGTGGCATCGACGACGACGACGAGCGCATGAAACGCAAGGGGTGGCGGGCAATCACCTCGGCATTCTTGCTGGCCCGGCCGACGATGGCCTGGTGCATGGTGGGCACGGCGGTGTACCAGGTCGGCTGGGCCTCGTCCATCCAGCCAAAAAACTTCAGGGCGTTGAAGCCGGGCGTGCAAAACACCTGCGAGCCTGCTGCCAACGGCGCCAGCACGCCGGCAATCAGGCCGTGGATGTGGAACAGCGGCATGACATTGAGACCGCAGTCGCCGGGCGTGAACTGCAAGGTGTGGCCGATGTTGACGGCCGACGCGCACAGGTTGCGCTGCGACAGCGGCACGATCTTGGGCCGCGAGGTGGTGCCAGACGTGTGCAGCACCATCGAGATGTCGTCGGGCTGGGCAAAACCCCCGGCAGCCGTTGCTGGCGCCGCCGCAGCCAACGCTGCCCGCGGTTGCAGGGTAAAGCTGCCCGCACCGGCGCCGGTCAACGCGATCAGGTCCAGCACCCGCACGCCGAGCTTTTCCGCCACCGCCACCGCGGGCGACGCGCTGCCCTGCTCGACGATCAAGGCCTTGGCATGCAGGTCGGCCAGGTAGAACTCGAACTCGTCAGCGCGGTAGGCCGGGTTCAGCGGTGCGCTGGCCACACCGCAGGCGCAGGCGGCAAAACAGGCGGCCATCTCGGGCCCGTTGGCCAGCACGATGGCCACCCGGTCTCCGCGACCGATGCCTTGCGCGTTGAGGAAGGCCAGGGTGTCAGCCACCAGGCCGCGCAGGCCCTTGAAATCGAGTGCATTGCGGCCGGGTGCAGAAAGTGCCGGGGCGGTGTCAGCGCCAGTGGCCAGCAGGTCGATCAAGGAAGACGGGGTCATTGGCGGGGATCCTCTGAGAAAGTGGGGCGAATCGGGGCAATCGGAACGGGTACACAAGCACTTTCCCGCTCATGTGCAGACCGGCAGACCCGCAGACTGCGCTGCGACGATGGACTGACCGGCGAAGCTTGAGGTGTGGTGGTGGGGCGTCGCGGCCTGTGGTGGCGGGTAAAGCGCAGGCGGCGAGCGACATCCCAGGGTGAACGCGGGGCCATCGTGAACCCGCAACGCCCTTGGCGCAGGTGCAGCGCAATCCGGCTGGTGTGCCTGATGGGCACTGCGCCGCCAGTGTGCCAGCAGCGGAAGACCCCAGGCTATCCGGGCTTTCATCACGAGACGGCGGGCATCAAAGGCCCGGCGCGCTGCCCGGCCGCAAGCCTCAAAGCCCGTCAGGCCGCGTCGAACTGGATGCTGGCCAGCGCCACGGTGTTGCCCCCCCGGCGACAGGCCTCGACCAACGCGGTGGTGCAGGCGGCGGTCAGCTCGTCGTGGCTGTGCGCGGTGTGCGGGAAGCTGGCCACCCCCATTGCCACGGTGAAGCTCAGTTCAACACCCTCGAGCATGACGATCTGGGTGGCGCACTGCCGCCGCAGGCCTTCCATGCGGGAATGCGCGGTGGCCAACCCGACGCCCGACAGCAGCACGGCAAAGTGCCTGTCGTCGATGCGGCAGGACGCGTCCATCGCCCGGGTATTGCCGCGCAGCAATCGACCCATGGCCTCGCAGATGCGGTCGTGGGCGCGGCTGCCGCCGGCGGCCACCTTGTCGGTAAAGGAGTCCAGCACCATGTAGACCAGCGCAAATTCACGGTGTTCGCGGGACGACAGGTCCAACTCGCGGCGCATCTGGTCGTCGAAATGGGCCCGGCTGTACAGCCCGCTGGCCTGGTCGCGCAGCCCTTGGTCGGCCATTTCGGCGCGCAAGCTGTCGTTGGCTTTTTGCTCCTGCTCCAGCTGGTCGAGCGCCACCCGCAGCTGGGTATCGCGCTGGCGTTGGGGCGCCGTGTCCTGCCAGACGCTGCAGATCAGGCGGGGCTCGCCGCTGGACGCCGAGGCCGGCCAGACGAGCCGCAGCACCTGGAAGTCACGCCGCTCGCCCTGCAGCTCAAGCCGGTGGTCACTGGTCAACACGCTGCCCTGCGCCAGGGCGGTGTGGTCGGCTGTGCGCAGCAGCGTGACGGTGGTCGCATCGAACAGGTCGGCATCGCTGCGGCCGACCAGATTAACCCCGGGATGACCCAGCAGCCCGGCCAGCGCGGCATTGGCCAGGAGGTACCGCCCGTCGTCAGCCTGCTTGATGCCTAGCCCCAGGCCTTGTTGAGCGGCCAGTGCCAACAGGGCCTGCGCCATCAGATCATGGGTCGCCAGTTGGGTGGCCGCCGAGGGCGATGGCAACGGCGATCCTGCGTCATCGGACCCGGCAGGGGGGGTGAGGGTTGCGGAGGGGGTCACGGCGGGCTTTAGGTTTGCGAGCTGGGTCGCCGGATGACGGGTCTGGCATCAATTCTGGTGATCCTCCGGCCCAGCGACAAGCTGATCCGGACCGGTCCCCCTAGGAACAATCATACCGAGGGCCACAGCGCCCGGCGGCGCGCCCTCCGCTTGAAAAGCCCCGGCTTCATGCTGCTGATCAACCCAGCAAAACCTGCATGCTGTGTTCGTACAGCGAGGTCAGCGCCTCGAAACTGGCGAGCAACGCCTCACTCTCACGCGCCAGCGCACCCCGGCCGGCAGCGGCATCCGGGCCGGCTGCCCGGCGCAGGCCGTCAAGCAGTCGTTGCCACTGGCCGCGGGCCTGGGCCAGCGTGGCCCGGATGGCGTCGGTGGCCAACGGCGCTTGTTCCAGCGCCAGCAGCGTGGTCTCGAAGTCATGCACGGTCATGGCGGCTGCGTTGGCCTGCGCAGCGCCAGCGTCTTCGCCCAACAGGCCCGCCAGCAGCGCTTGCTTGGCCAGGCGCTGCGACAGCATGCGCTGCCGGCCACACAGGTTGATCAACGACAGGCTGCGGCGGCCGCTGGCGTGTTCCAGCGCCGCGGTCAGGGCGTCGGCCTGCTCCAACAGGACTTCGGCCAGTTGGTCGGCCTGTTGCAGCACCGCAGCGGTGGGCATGACCATTCGGCCGGCAGGCCCCACACCGGTGTCCGACATGCCGGCCACCTTCACCAGCGCCAGCCAGGCATTGCGCGATCCCGTCAGCAGGGCCGCAGCCGGCCCGGCCAGCGGCAAAGCCGCGAGGTGGTCCAGATTGGCTTGCAGGCGCTGCAGCGTCTCGGCCAGACCATCGTCGGCGCGCTGGCGGCTGCCCGACGCCGCACGCAAGGCCAGCGCCTTGACACAGCGTTGCGACAACATGCGCAGCTGCCCGGCCCGGTTGACCGCATCGGCCGCGCTGGCGGCCTCGATCACGCCGCGCGAGACCTCGCCCACCCGCAGATTGGCCTGCATCGACGCCGCCCGCAGCAGCGAAAACGCATCCTCCTCGCTGAGCTGCTGGTGGCGCATCAGCACGCCTTTGGCGCGGTCCACCCATTTGCGTTCGTCCAATCGCGCCAGCGCCCCCTGCAGGTCCTGCCGCAAGCGTTGTTCATGTGCAAATCTCGGCACCGCCAGGGCCAGCGCAGCATGCAGCGTCGCGAGCTGCAATGGCGACGGCAACCAGGCCATGACATGGGCGTCGATCAGCGCGGCCGCCGCGTTGGGCAGCCGGTCGCCGCCCAGCACCAGCACCGGCTTGGGCGTGGCAACCGCCAGCAGTGCCAGCGCCGACCACAGCGCCGCAGTGGCAGCCGGGTCGGCGCTGTCGGCACTGTCGGCCCACACCACGATCACTTCCGGTGCAAGCCGTACCGTTTCACGCACCAACATGTGGCACGGCACGGCGGCCAGCACCGGCAAGCCCGCCGCCTGCAGACGCACTTGCAGCGCCTGCCCGGCAGCAAGGGCCGGCAGGTCGTCCGCGGTCACGATCAGCAGCGTCATCAAGGGCATCAGCGGTATTGGGAACGGGGACAGAGGGCCCAAAAAGCGCAAGACCTGGTGTCCAGGATCAGTAAAGACCCTGACCATACCAAGCCCTCAGCGCCCCGCGCTTGATCAATGCCGGTCGGCCGCCCCCTTTTTACTGGCCGTCTACCGGCCCGTCAGCTGGCATGAATGCTGCATTGCATCATGCGTCGGGTGTGACGCTGCACCCGGGCCGGCAAGCCGGCCGCACACCCAATTTGGGGTGCTGCACCACGCCAAGGGCAGCGGCAACGCCGCCCGTTCCAGCAGACCCCCACGGTCTGCCTGCCGGCCGGGCCGCCTCCGCAGCGATGCGCGCCCCCAATCGGCCCGCCGGCGCGCCCAGGATCTCGTCAAAGCCCACCGCCGCACCCTTCCCAGGATCACTGCCCCGCCACGCACCGCCTGCCGGGTGCTGCCAGCAGGCCTGTCCCGTCCATTGCCCCGCAGGAGAAAAGCACATGAAAAAGATGAAACTGGTGTTGATCGGCAACGGCATGGCCGGTGTGCGCACGCTCGAAGAGCTGATCCGCATGGCCCCCGAGCTCTACGAAATCACGGTGTTCGGCGCCGAGCCGCATCCCAACTACAACCGCATCCTGCTGTCGCCGGTGCTGGCCGGTGAGCAGACGATCGACGAGATCATCCTGAATCCGGTGTCCTGGTACGCGGAAAACCACATCACGCTGCACATGGGCCACAAGGTGATCGAGGTGAACCGGGCGCGCCGCACCGTGACCGCCGAGGACGGCCAGGGCGGGCTGGTCAGCGTCGACTACGACCGGCTGTTGATCGCCACCGGCAGCACCCCGTTCATCCTGCCGGTGCCCGGCAAGGACCTGCACGGCGTGATCGCCTACCGCGACATCGCCGACACCGAGATGATGATCGAGACCGCCAAGACGCACCAGCACGCGGTGGTGATCGGCGGCGGCCTGTTGGGCCTGGAGGCGGCCAACGGCCTGATGCTGCGCGGCATGCAGGTGACAGTGGTGCACATTGCGCCCTGGCTGATGGAGCGCCAGTTGGACGACGTGGCCGGTGGCATGCTGCGCCAGTCGCTGGAGCAGCGTGGCCTGAAGTTCCTGATCGGGGCCCAGACCCAGGCCCTGATCGGTGATGCCGACGGTGGCAAGAGCGGTCGCGTGATGGCCGTGCAGTTCAAGGACGGCACTGAAGTACCGGCCGACATGGTGGTGATGGCCGCCGGCATCAAGCCCAACACCACTTTGGCCGAGGTCATGGGCCTGCACTGCAACCGCGGCATCGTCGTCAACGACACGATGCAGACCACCACCGACCCGCGCATCTACTCGGTGGGTGAATGCGCTGCGCACCGCGGTATCGCCTACGGCCTGGTGGCGCCGCTGTTTGAGCAAGGCAAGGTCTGCGCCACACACTTGGCGCAGTTTGGCATCGGCCGCTACACCGGCAGCCAGACCAGCACCAAGTTGAAGGTCACCGGTATTGACTTGTTTTCGGCCGGCAACTTTATGGGTGGCACGGCCGAGCAGGGCTTCGAAGAAATCATCATGAGCGACCCTGTTGGCGGGGTCTACAAAAAGTTGGTGATCCAGGGTGACAAGCTGGTGGGTGCTTGCCTGTACGGCGACACGGTGGACGGCAGCTGGTACTTCAAGTTGTTGCGCGAAGGCCTCAAGATCGCCGATATCCGCGACAAGCTGATGTTTGGCGAATCAAATATCGGCGACTCCGGCCACCAGGGTCTCAGCAAGGCCGCGGCGATGGTCGACTCGGACGAGGTCTGCGGCTGCAACGGCGTGACCAAGGGCAGCATCTGCAAGGCAATCAAGGAAAAGGGCCTGTTCACGCTGGAAGAGGTGCGCAAGCACACCAAGGCCAGCGCCAG
>JANMXG010000462.1:0-3422 GCA_031394235.1 Betaproteobacteria bacterium | reverse complement strand
CGTGTCGATCCGCGGCGATGTGCTGAACCTGTTTGCCGAGCTGCAGCGCGAGTTCGGGCTGACCTATGTCTTCATCACCCACGACCTGTCGGTGGTGGCGCATGTCAGCGACCGCATCGCCGTCACCTACCTGGGCCGGCTGATGGAGCTGGGGCCGACGCTGGCAGTGGGCGAGCGCCCGCTGCACCCGTACACCGAGGCGCTGATGTCGGCCGACCCGCTGCCACTGCCGTCGCACCTGCGCACCCAGCGCCGCATCGTGCTGCAGGGCGAGATCCCCAGCCCGATCGATCCGCCCTCGGGTTGCCGCTTCCGCACCCGCTGCCCCAGCGCCCAGCCGCGCTGCGCGGCCGAGCCGCCCGACTGGCGCGAGCTGCGGCCCGCGCACTGGGTGGCCTGCCACTTTGCAACGCCTGACGGGCCGCCGTCACGCGCCCCGCAACCGCTGCCGACCCACCCATCCGTGTAGTGCAGCGGCGCAGCCCTCAACCACCCCAGGAGACAGCCCCATGACCGACGCAAACGACGACCGCACCACCGTCCAACCCCCGACCGGCGCGGTCAAAGCCATGACCCGTCGCGACCTGATGCTGCTGGCCGGTGCTGCCGCTGGCACTGTGGTGGGAACACTCGCCACCGGCGGCCCGGCCTGGGCCCAGGCCGGCCCCAAGCGCGGCGGTGTGCTCAAGGTCTCGGCCAATGCCAACCCGTCCAGCCTGGACCCGGCCACCGGCGGCGCCGGCTCTGACCACACCTTCTTGTGGTCGCTCTACGACACGCTGGTCGAGTGGGACTACGACACGCTCAAGACCAAGCCGGGCCTGGCGGCATTCAGCTTCCCAGACCCGCGCACGATGGTGCTCGACATCAAGCCCGGCATCAGCTTTCACGATGGCAGCGTGCTGGACGCGGCGGCGGTCAAGTTCAACCTCGACCGGGGCCGGCAGGACGCCCGCTCCAACATCAAGGCCGATCTGTCGAGCGTGGCGGACGTGTTGGTCAGCGGCCCACTGCAGGTCACCGTCAAGCTGCTGCGACCCGACACCGCGCTGCCGGCGATCCTGTCCGACCGCGCCGGCATGATGGTCTCGCCCAAGGCAGTGCAGGCATTGGGCGCCGAGTTCGACCGCAAGCCGGTGGGCGCCGGGCCGTGGAAGTTTGTCAGCTGGTCGGCCAACGAAAAGGTGGTGGTCACCCGGGCCGACAAATACTGGCGCGCCGACCGGGGGTTCGTTGACGGCATCGAGTTCTCGATCATCCCCGAGCTGGCCACCGGCCTGCGTGCGGTGGTGGCCGGCCAGGGCGACTTTGTCTACCAGGTGCCGCCCCGGCTGATACCCCTCATCGACAAGGCCAAGAACCTGCAGAAGGTGAGCGGCCCCACGCTGTACTGCCTGCAGCTCTACTTCAACCTGGCCAAGCCGCACCTGAGCAACGTCAAGGTGCGCCAGGCGATCAACTTTGCGCTCGACCGCGATGCCTTCGTCAAGGCCTCGCTGGCCGGCGTGGGCGAGCCGGCCTACATGAACCTGCCCAAGACCCACTGGGCCTATGACGAGACGCTGGCCAAGCTGTACCCGCACAACCTGGACAAGGCGCGGCAGTTGCTGACCGAAGCCGGCTTCAAGGACGGGCTGGAGCTGACGGTGGGCAGCTACACCGACCAGGACTCGGTGCGGCGCAGCGAGATCGTGATGGAGCAGCTGCGCAAGGTGGGCATCCGGCTCAAGTTCATCACCGGCACGATCCCCGAGATCAGCGGCCAGTTTTTTGGCACCGAGAAAAAGTTCGACATGCTGCTCTCGGCCTGGACCGGCCGGCCCGACCCGAGCATGACCTACAGCCTGATGTACGCCAAGGACGCCTACTTCAACGCCGGCCGCATCGACCCGGGCAAGGAGCTGACCGACTTGCTGGCCGAGAGCCGCGCCGCCGAGCGCATCGAGGGCCGCAAGCTGATCTTCTGGCGCTTGCAGCGCATCGTGATGGAGCAGGCGCTGGTGGCACCGCTGGCCTTCCAGTACGAGCTGGTGGCAGCGTCGACCAAGGTCAAGGGCTACAAGCCGGACTTGCTGGGCAAGCCCAAGTACGAGTTCATCAGCTTGCAGGACTGAGGCAGCGATGTTCGCCTCCGCCCGCCTGCGCGTGATCCGGCGGCGCCTGCTGCAGGCGCTGCCGGTGCTGGTGCTGGCCACCTTCGTGGTGTTCGGGCTGCTCAAGCTGATGCCGGGCGATATCGCGATCACGCTGGCCGGTGAAAACGCCACCGAGCAGCGCATCCACGAGATCCGCGAGCTGTACGGGCTGAACCGGCCGTTCCTGGTGCAGTACGGCAACTGGCTGCTGCATGCGTTTCAGGGTGACCTGTCCAAGTCTCTGGCCAACGGCGTGCCGGTGGCCGAGTGGATGGCCCGGGGGTTTCCCAACACGCTGCTGATCGTGCTGCTGGCGATGACGGTGGCGCTGGGCCTGGGCATTCCGCTGGGCCTGCTGGCGGCCAGCCGGCCCGATGGCTTGCGCGACCGGTTGGTCACCTCGGTGGCCTCGCTGGGCATTGCGGTGCCCAGCTTCTGGCTGGCGATGATCCTGGTGGCCTGGCTGGCGCTGGACTTCGGCTGGTTCCCGGCCACCGGCGCGGTGCCGCTGCAGGACAGCCTGCCCAAGGCGCTGCACCATGCCATCCTGCCGGCGCTGGCGCTGGCCGCCGGCGGCGTGGCGGAGGTGTCGCGCCAGCTGCGCAGCTCGCTGGTCGAGATCCTGGCCTCACCGCAAGTGCGCACGCTGCGCGCCAAGGGCCTGAGTGCGGGCGTCATCCTGTGGAAACATGGTTTGAAGAATGCCGGCGTCAACCTGCTGACCGTGGCCACGCTGCTGTTCAACCGCCTGCTGGCTGCCACGGTGGTGGTGGAGGCGGTGTTTGCGATCCCCGGCATGGGCAACCTGATCGTCAACGCCGCGCTCACCCGCGACCTGCCGGTGGTGCAGGGCGTGGTGTTCGTGATGGTGCTGGTGGTGATCAGCGTCAACCTGGCGGCCGACCTGCTCTACACCGTGCTCGACCCGCGCATCCGATGACCGCCCGGCGATTTCTCCACCAGCCGCTGGCCTGGCTCAGGCACGACCTGCGGGCCGCGCTGAGCCTGGCGTTTCTGGCGGCGCTGCTGCTGCTGGCCTTGACCGCACCGCTGATCGCGCCCTACCCGGTTACCGCGCAGGATGTGGACAACACGCTGGCCGGCCCGTCGGCGCAGCATTTGCTGGGCACCGACGATCTGGGCCGCGATGTCTTCAGCCGGATGGTGCACGGCGCAGCGGCCACGCTGTATGCCAGTGCGCTGGCGGTGGGCATTGCGGTGTTGCTGGGCCTGCCAGTGGGTTTGCTGGCGGGCTACCTGGGCGGCTGGGTGGACGATGCCATCAGC
>JANMXG010000461.1:0-2010 GCA_031394235.1 Betaproteobacteria bacterium | reverse complement strand
TGGCCGTGACTTCGTGACGGGTCCGAACGTCGATGCCCTTGGCACGGTGCTGCTCCGGTGTGCGGGCGATGAGGCTCGCCGGTGAATCCACCAGCCCGCCGACCAGATAGGGAAGGCCGCAGGCGGCGTAGGAGGTTCTGGACGAGCGCTCGAAAGCCACGATCTCAAGCTCGGCGACCGTCTTCATCCGGCGCACTTGCGCAGCAGCGGACATGCCCGCAGCATCGCCCCCGATGATCACCAAACGCTTCGTCACTGTGCAGCTCCTGGGTTTCTTCGATGGCGCTGCCAACGCCCTGCGCGAGCAACTGACTATTCGCGCGCGCGATCAACGCGTCTGTTCGCCGGCGGGCGGGTGCGCTCGCTTGATTTTGGCGAACCTTGCGCGAACTGTAGGTCGCCGGTGCCGCAGTCTGCCGTGGACGTGGAAGGCCAAATGGCGACGACCAACCTGTACACATGACAACTGCCTGTCGGCTCGACCCCTTGCGCTGATCCACTTCAACTTGCGCGCGTCTGTTGGTCCTAGGCCGCCCGTAGTCTCGACAGCAGACGTGTGCCTGCAGACGGACACAGCACTGTATGGGCGGTGCTGGTACGCGCTACAGTTCAAACGCTGCATGCTCTGTGAAAAAGACGACCCAGCGCGGCCCTGCGGCTTCAACTTGTGGGGTGTTCTGTGGGGTTTTCGAGGCAAGGCGGACGAAATATGAAGGCACGACAAGCACTTGGCTTCGCACTCGAAGTTCAGGTGCAAAACATCGAGTAGCAAAGCCGGTGCAGCGGGCGGGCGGGCCGCGGCTGCGCCTGCATCCGGCACTCTGGCACTGAAGGCAGGCGCTGGACCGCGAAGTTGGGTGAAAATCACGGCCGATGGAAACCCCCGGCAATCTGTTCGTCGTCGCCGCCCCCAGTGGCGCTGGCAAGTCCAGCTTGGTCAAGGCCTTGCTGGAACTCGATTCGCACCTCACGGTATCGATCTCCCACACCACCCGCGCGCCGCGCGGCCAGGAGCGTGACGGGCGCGAATACTGGTTCATCGACGAGCCCGCGTTCCGCACCATGGCCGCCCAGGGCGATTTTTTTGAATGGGCTGAGGTGCACGGTCATCTCTACGGCACCTCCAGGCCGGCCGTGACCCAGCGTTTGGCCGCCGGCATCGACGTGATCCTGGAAATCGACTACCAGGGCGCACTGCAAATCAAGCAGCTGTTTGAGTTTGCGGTGCTGATCTTCATCTTGCCTCCGGGCTGGGACGAGTTGCGCCAGCGCCTGACCCGGCGCGGCGAAGACCCGCCTGAGGTGATAGCGCAGCGCATGGTCAATGCCCGGGTTGAGGTGGCGCAAGCCCGTCATTTCGACTTTGTTATAATCAACGGTTTGTTCGAGACCGCGCTGTTTGATTTGAAGACGGTCGTGCATTCCCAGCGGTTGCGCTATGCCGCTCAGCAGCGCAACAAATCGCAGGTGTTTGCGGCGCTGGATCTGATCTGATTTGGTCGCAAGCCCGTTTTCAACCCGTCGTCACCCCCAAAGGCAAGCCCATGGCCCGCATCACTGTCGAAGACTGCCTGCTCAAGATCCCCAACCGGTTCCAGTTGGTGCTGGCTGCGACCTACCGCGCCCGCATGCTCAGCCAGGGCCATGCGCCCAAGATCGAAAGCAAGAACAAGCCTGGCGTGACAGCGCTGCGTGAGATCGCTGCCGGCGAAGTGGGTGTCGAGATGCTGCGCCGCGTGCCGCTCTGAGCTGCCGCTGCACGACACACGCCTGCGGGCGTCACCCCACCAAGGCGCCTGCGGGCGCCTTTGTCGTTCTTGGGGTCTGCAGGACAACGCGGTGCGGAACCCGGTGGGCGCGGTCAATTTGTAGCCTGATCACCGCACTCGCCGTGCTGACCGCCAAAGCAGGCTAAATTCGGGCATGGGCATTCGATCCTTTGCTGCTGAACTGCTGCTGCCGTCCGTGCTGCAGGCCAAGTCGCGCAATCCCACGCCCGCCAGTGCCAGT
>JANMXG010000460.1:0-9474 GCA_031394235.1 Betaproteobacteria bacterium | reverse complement strand
GGGCATGATGGCCCGCTACACCGAGGCCGATGTGATCGTGGTCGGCCTGATCGGCGAGCGCGGCCGCGAGGTCAAGGAGTTCATCGAGGACATCCTGGGCGCCGACGGCCTGGCCCGCAGCGTGGTGGTGGCAGCCCCCGCGGACTCGGCCCCGCTGGTGCGGATGCAAGGCGCGACCTACGCCACCGCGGTGGCCGAGCACTTTCGCGACCAGGGCCGCCACGTGCTGCTGCTGATGGACAGCCTGACCCGCTACGCGATGGCCCAGCGCGAGATCGCGCTGGCGATCGGCGAGCCACCGGCCACCAAGGGCTACCCGCCGAGCGTCTTTGCCAAGCTGCCGCAACTGGTGGAGCGCTCGGGCAACGGCCAGGACGGCGTGGGCTCGATCACCGCGTTTTACACCGTGCTGACCGAGGGCGACGACCCGCAGGACCCGATCGCCGACGCCGCACGCGGCATCCTGGACGGCCACATCGTGCTGTCGCGCGAGCTGGCCGAGGCCGGCCACTACCCGGCCATCGATGTCGAGCGATCGATCTCGCGGGTGATGAATGCGGTGGCGCCGCGCGAGCAGATCGACGCCGCCCGCCGCGCCCGCGCCATGCTGGCCCGGGTCAACAAGGCGCGTGACCTGGTCCAGCTCGGTGCCTACCAGAGCGGCCACGATCCCGAGCTTGACCAGGCGCTGGCCCTGAACCCGCAGCTCATCACCTTGCTGCAGCAAGACATGCACGAGCGCGCGCCGATGGTGCAAAGCCGCAACCAGCTGTGCCGGCTGATGAGCGCCTGACCGCGCGCCCCCTGCTGCCGCGCCCGATCACCCCCCAACGCCCCGCCCGAGACCCTGCATGCCCATGAACTCGATCACCCTGCTGCAGGCCTTGCTCACACGCAGCGAGGACGAGCGCGACGCCGCCTTGGCCCAGCTGCGCCAGGCCGAGGGCCTGGTAGCCCAGGCCCATGCCCAGGCCCAAAGCCTGCGCGATTACCGTGGCGAGTACGACCAGCGCTGGCAGACGCGATTCCGCGAATCCGGCACGACCGAGCTGCTGCACTGCCACCGCGGCTTCGGCCAGCGGCTGGACCACGCGATTGCGGTGCAGTCCAGCCAGGCCGACCAGTTGGCCAACCGGGTGCAGCGGGCCCGCGACCAGTTGCTGGCGCGTGAGCTGCGGGTGGCCGGCGTGCGCAAGCTGATCGAGCGGCGACAGGCCGAGCTGCAAAAAATCGCTGTCCGCCGCGACCAGCGCAATACCGATGAGGCCGCCCAGCGCAGCCACAGCGCCGGCTTCGCCACGTCCACCTTGTTTACCTGACCCCGAAGACAGCCATGCTCAAGACCCTGCCATCGATCCTGACCGCGCCCGCCCAGGCCGCCACCGCCGCGCTGTCCGGCAAGACCGCCCACCTCGACGCACAGGCCGGCACTGGCTTTGCGCTCCTGATGCAGCAGCACACCGCCCCTGCCCCGGCCCGGCCGGCTGACAACCGGCCCAATCCAGACAACGCCAAACCGCCCAGCGTCGCCGCCAGCCCGGCACTGTCAACGGACGTCGCCGGCAAGCGGCGCGCGGAGGGTGCCCAGGACAACTCCCGGCCTCGCCGGACCGAGCGATCCGCCGAGGGCGTGGGGGTCGCTGACCAAGCGGATCACGCCAGTGCCAGCCCGTCCGCCGGCAAATCGGCAGACAGCCGCAACCCGGCCAGCCAGACGACCCCCAACAACCCAGCCCGCGCCCGGCAAGCCGCCCCGGCAGGGCGATCCAGCGCGGCCGATGGCGCCTCGGCGCAGGCCGGGCACACGGCGCCTGGCGGCACGCCGGATGACAGCCAGGCCCTGCCAGACCCGATCGACGCCTGCGGCCCTGACGACCCCGTGCCAGCACCGGACAACGCCACGGCTGCCGCGCTGCCCAACCCGGCCAGCGTCCCGCTGCTGGCCGCTGACCCGGTGGCTACCCAGCTGCCGGCCAAGGCCGCCGACGGGGCAGGCACGGTCACGGCGGGCAACGCCGACGGCCTGAGCCCGCGCGGCACATCCGCCGAAACCACCGCCAGCTGGGTGGCCGCGCAACAGCGCCAGCGCGATAGCGGCGGCCGTGCCGCTGACGACCGAGACGCAGCCCGCATCGCCACCGACCCGGACGATGCCAGCGGCCGCATGCGCCGGCCAGCGGGGCCGGTCCGGGCAGGCGCCAGCGGCACCCCCTCAGAGGGACCGGCCAGCGCCGCCACATGGGCCGCCCGCCTGGCCGCCGAGCGCGCGCCGACCGGTGGTGCCGTGCTGCCGGCCGGCCCGACCACGCCCGCGTCAGGTTCAGCCGGCCGGGCCGGCGTGCAGTCAGGCGTCCCCGCCGTGCCGGTTGAAGGTGCCGCACCGCGGCTGGCCAGCGGCCTCGATGCAACCGACCCGGACATCGGTGCGCTCGCCGCCGTTGGTGTCGCGGCAGCACGCACCACCCGGTCTGGGCCGGGCTTTGACAGTGGCCCAGCCAGCACCGCGGCATTGGCCACCCGTGCCGTCGGCATGGGCGCAGCCGTGCCTGGCACGTCAACCCTGGCCGAGGCGGTGCCGACCGGCGGCGTCGCACCGCAACCTGCTGCGGCACCTCAGCCCGGCGTCTTGGCGGGCTTGACGGACGACAGCGCCTCTAATTTCCCTGGCCAAGCCCAGGCGCAGCGGGCAGCGGTTTCGTCCAGCCTGGCCGCCGCCATCGGCCCGGACAGCGCCGGCTCCCTGGCCGGCAGCCCAAGACCAACATCCCAGGCCGGCACTGCCGCTGGCGCAACCGTCCGGCGCGCCGACGACACGGCCGCTGCGACCGGCGTGCTCACGCCAGCCCAGGCCGCCAGCGCGGTGGGCGTGTCGGGCGCTGACATGCCCAGCGGCCCGAGCCGCAGCGCCCCGCCAGACCGCGCTGCCGCCAGCCCAGCAATCAGCACCCTGCCGGATGCTGCCACTCGTGACAGTGCTGACCGCGACACCCGCCAGGTTGACCGGCTCGGCGGCGCCCGCCTTCACGCCACCGCCCCGACCTCGCCAACAGCCCTGGCGCCCAACCCGACAACCGCGCTGCAAACCCTTGCTGGCGATGACGGGCCAGCTCGCGCCATTGGCGGTGACATCAGCGGCGCCAGCGCCGTTCCGGTCGCCTTTGGCGTCAACACGGCCCAATCTGCCACCGCCACTGTGGGCCTGGCCAACACGCCCGCCGCCGCAACGGTCGAGGCCCGCATCGCCGTGCCGGTGGACAGCCCGTCCTTTGCACCCGCGCTGGGTGCCCAGCTCAGCCTGTTTGCCCAGGACGGCGTGCAGACCGCCCGGTTGCAGATCAACCCGGCCGAGATGGGTCCGATCACCGTCCAGATTGCGCTGGACGGCAACACCGCCCGGGTCGACTTCCAGGCCGACCGGGCCGCCACGCGCGACCTGATCGAGGCCTCGTTGCCGGCCTTGGCAGGCGCCATGCAGGACGCCGGACTGACGCTGACCGGTGGCGGGGTGTTTCAGCAGCACCCCGGGCGCCAGCCGCCGCCAGAGCACAGCCCCGCCGCGAACACCCTGCGCAACGCGGCGCCGGACAGCCGTCCGGACAGCGGTGCGGCCGACCCGGCTTTCGCCGGCCGGCGCGGCACGCAACGGGGTCTGGTCGACCTGGTCGCCTGAGCCGCCTGCCCACCGCAGCGGCAGCGCCGCCAACCGGTCCGGCTTGGCCGCCCGCCGCCCCTCACGGGCCAGCAAGCGGCCTGCGTTGCGCTGGACAGCTGGCGGCCACAGCCGGCAAATCACGGCGCTTTGCACCGCTATTTGCCGCATCGCCGATCAGCGCGGCTCCGAATAATGGCTTGAGGGGATCGCCGCACGCAGTCGGTGTGCGCCGCCCGCCTTTGCCCAGGAGATCCGCATGTCCGCCGCACCCGCCGCTACCGCCAATGCCGACGCCGCACCCGCCAAAGGCGGCAAGAAAAAGCTGATCATCATCATCGCCGCCGTGCTTGTGCTGGTGCTCGGCGGTGGCGGCGCCGCCATGGTGCTGATGAAGAAAAAACCCGCCGAAGGGGACGAAGACGGCGGCGGCCACGCCAAGGCCGAGGTTGCCGAGCCGGTCAAGGCCAAGTCCAAGCGCGACCCCAAACACCCACCCACCTTCGTGCTGCTGGATCCGTTCACGGTCAACCTGGCCGACAAGGAGTCCGAGCGCTATGCCCAGATCGGGGTCACGCTGGAGATCGATGACGCCAAGACCGCGGAAGAGCTGAAGACTTACATGCCGGCGATCCGCAACAACATCCTGATGGTGCTGGCGCACAAGACCGCTGCCGAGATGCTGACCCGTGAAGGCAAGGAAAAGCTGGCCAAGTCCATCCTCTACGCCGCCGTGCGTCCGCTGGGCTACGAAGTTGATGACGACGACGAGCAGGAAGAGCCCGTTGCCGACACGGCCAAGAAGAAGAAAAAGAAGAAAAAGGCCGCCCCACCTGCGCTGCCTGTTTCGGCGGTCCACTTCTCCAACTTCATCATCCAGTGACGGCTGCCTCGATGGCCCATCGCACCCGATCCGGGGCACCGGCATGAACCAGCAGATCCTGTCGCAAGACGAGGTTGATGCACTGTTGCAGGGCATCACCGGCGAGAGCCAGAAGCTCGAGACCGAAGAGACCAAGGTCGAGGGCATCCGCGACTACAACATCTCGAGCCAGGAACGCATCGTGCGTGGGCGCATGCCCACGATGGAGATCATCGGCGAGCGCTTTGCCCGCAACATCCGGCTCGGCCTGTTCAACCTGATCAGGAAAAGCCCCGAGGTCTCGATCGGTGGCGCCAAGGTGATCAAGTACAGCGCCTTTTTGCGCGAAATCGTTGTCCCGACCAACTTCAACATCGTGTCGGTCAAGCCCCTGCGCGGCAGCGGCCTGATCGTCTGCGACCCGTCGTTGGTGTTTGCGGTGATCGATGCGCTGTACGGCGGCAACGGCAAGTACCACACCCGGATCGAGGGGCGGGATTTTTCGGCCACCGAGCAGCGGGTGATCCAACGTCTGGTCGAGATCATCATCCACGAGTACAAAAAGGCCTGGGTCGGCATCTATCCGGTGGAGCTGGAGTACCAGCGCTCGGAAATGCAGCCGCAGTTCTGCAACATCGCAACGCCCAGCGAAGTGGTGGTGGCCACCAGCTACACGCTGGAAATCGGCGACACCATCGGCACGGTGCACTTCTGCATCCCCTACAGCACGCTGGAGCCTATCCGCGACGTGCTGTATTCGGCGATGCAGGGCGATGCCGAGCCGGACCGGCGCTGGATCCGGCTGCTGCGCGCCCAGATCCAGTCGGCCGATGTGCCTGTGGTCGCCGAACTGGCCACGGCACGCGCCACGGTAGAGCAGTTGCTGAGCTTCAAGCCAGGGGACTTCATCGAGCTGGACCTCAAGAAGATGATCCAGGCCAAGGTAGATGGCGTGCCGGTGTTCGACTGCCACTACGGCACGTCGAACGGCAAAAACGCCATCAAGATCGATCGTTTGTTGACCGGCACCGACGCCGGCTGGTTGGGAGATCACCATGAGTGAAGAAGTCGAAACCATGTCGGAAGAAGACCGCATGGCCGCCGAATGGGCGGCCGCGCTGGACGAATCCAAGCCCGAGCCGGCCAGTGCGGTGAGCATGCCGACCGAGTCGGTGGCGGCGGCCTCCTTCGCCAATTTCTCGGCCCAGTCGGGCGGGGTCAACGCCGCCGGCAACGACCTGAACATGATCCTGGACATCCCCGTCCAGCTGACGGTAGAGCTGGGCCGCACCCGGATCCCGATCAAGCACATCCTGCAGCTCGCCCAGGGCTCGGTGGTGGAGCTGGAAGCCCTGGCGGGCGAGCCCATGGACGTGCTGGTCAACGGCTACCTGATCGCGCAAGGCGAGGTGGTGGTGGTCAACGACAAGTTCGGCATCCGCCTGACCGACATCGTCACACCCAGCGAGCGCATGCGCCGCCTCAGCCGGAACTGACTTCGCACACCATGCCTTCAACGTCTCTGATCGGCCCGCTGGCCGCCTTTGTCCTGATCCTGGCGCTGATCCCGGCTGCACTGTGGCTGCTCAAGCGCTCGCCGCTGGGCAAGTTCAGCGCCGGCGGTGCGGGCGGCCCGGTGCGCTTGGTCGCCGCCCTGCCGCTGGCACCCCACCAGCGCATCGTCACCGTCGAGGTCGGCTCGGGCGACGAGCGACGCTGGCTGGTGCTGGGCGTCACGCCGGCGGGTATCCACACGCTGCACACGCTGCCACCGCAGGCCGAGCCAGCCGCCGCCGCGCCGGCCGCGCTGCCGATCTTTGCGCAGTTGCTGGCCCGCCAGCAGCGCGGCAGCACAGCGCAGCCCGACGCCGGTAACCCCCATGCGCGCTGAGCACCGGCCAATTTTTTGCGGCACTGCGCGGCTGGCCGTGCAGGCTCTGGGCTTGTCGGTGCTATCGGCCCTGCCTGCAGCGGCTTTAGCGCAATCTGGCGGCGCCGGCCCCGGCCTGCCGCTGCTGATCGGTCAGGCCGCGGGGGGCACCGCCTACTCGGTGCCGATCCAGACCCTGCTGTTTTTCACTGCCCTGTCGTTCCTGCCGGCGATCCTGCTGATGATGACCGGCTTCACCCGCATCGTGATCGTGCTGTCGCTGCTGCGCCAGGCATTGGGCACGCAGGCAGCGCCACCCAACCAGGTGATCGTCGGTCTGTCGTTGTTCCTGACCTTCTTCGTGATGTCGCCCACGCTCGACAAGGTCTACACGCAGGCCTGGCTGCCGTACTCGGCGCAGAAGATCGAGTTCGCCGAAGCGGTTGAAAAAGCCGGCAAGCCGATGCGCGAGTTCATGCTCAAGCAAACCCGCCAAAGCGACATGCAGCTATTTGCCAAGCTCGCCAAGGTGGCGCCGGACGTGGCCGGCGAAGCCATGCCGTTCACCGTGCTGGTACCGGCCTTTGTCACCAGCGAGCTGAAAAGTGCCTTCCAGATCGGCTTTCTGATCTTCATCCCCTTCCTGATCATCGACATGATCGTGGCCAGTGTGTTGATGAGCCTGGGCATGATGATGCTGAGCCCGGTGCTGGTGTCGCTGCCCTTCAAGCTGATGCTGTTTGTGCTGGCCGATGGCTGGAACCTGCTGCTGGGGTCACTCGCCGCATCATTCGCAACCTAGTCGGAAAGGACCGCCGCCGGGCCGCTCCGAAGGCGGTCCCTCCCCGTCGGGGGGACGACGCCAAAGGCGTCTTGGGGGCAAAAGAACGATATGGACAGCCAACAAGCGTTTCACCTGGGTCAGCAGGGCCTGTACATGCTGCTGCTGGTGTCGGCCCCGATCCTGATCGCAGTGCTGGTGGTGGGGCTGGTGGTCAGCGTGTTCCAGGCCGCCACCCAGATCAACGAGGCCACCCTGAGCTTTGTGCCCAAAGTGGTTGCGGCGGTGGCGGTACTGGCCATCGCCGGACCCTGGATGCTGACCATGCTGGTCGAGTACATCCAGCGCACGCTGCTGGCGATCCCGACGGTGATCGGGTGAAGCGTTGGCAGCGCCCGCAGTGCCGCGGCATCACCGACCGGTGAACACCCCGTGATCTCGTTCACCGAAGCACAGCTGTTGGCCTGGCTGACGCCGGTGCTGTGGCCGTTTTTGCGTGCCCTGGCGCTGTTCACCGCACTGCCGGTGTTCAGCCAGCGCGCGGTGCCGATGCGGGTCAAGATCGGGCTGGCGTTGTTCATCGCGCTGGCCGCGCAGCCCTCGCTGCCGCCCATCCCGGTGGTGCAGCTGGACTCGCCACTGGCGGTCATGGTGCTGGTACAACAGCTGCTGGTCGGCTTCACGTTGGGTTTTGCGGTGCGGGTGGTGTTTGCCGCGGTAGAGATGGGCGGCGAGTTGATCGGGCTGCAGATGGGCCTGAACTTTGCCGGTTTTTTCGACCCCGCCACGGCGTCGCAAGGCACCGCCAGCGGCCGCTTTTTCGGCACGCTGGTGGCGTTTTTGTTCATCCTGTCGAATGGCCACCTGGCGATCATTGCCGCGTTGGTGCGCAGCTTCGAGGTATTTGCCGTCGGCGACGAGCCGTTTGCCTTTCTGCGCCAGACCCAGCCCCAGCGCTGGGGCGCAGAGGTCTTTACGCTCGGTTTGTGGATTGCTCTGCCGATGGTCGGCATGCTGCTGTTTGTCAATCTGGTGCTGGGCGTGATTTCGCGCGTCGCGCCGCAAATCAGCGTGTTTTCGGTCGGCTTTCCGATCACGCTGTCGGTTGGCCTGATCGGCATGCTGCTCACGCTGCCGCTGCTGGAGCAGCCGTTTGCCATGGCGCTGGCGCAAATGCTGGCGCACTTTCAGTAAGCCGCCGCCTGAACGCTCCACAAACGCCACCATGCCCATCAGCGCACCCGCCACCCAACGGTTTTTCGAGACCAGCCAGCAGCTGCCGACCCTGCCCGAGGTGGCCCGCAGCCTGCTCGGCACCTTGGGCCGCGACGATGTCTCGTTGGCCCAGGTGGTGGCGCTGGTCGCCCAAGACAGCGCGCTGGCGGCACGCCTGCTGCGGCTGGCCAACTCGGCACGCTACCGGCCGCTGCAGCGCATCACCCGCTTGCAGGATGCCGCCGCGATGATCGGTCTGGGGCCGTTGCGCTCCCTGGCACTGGGTGCCTGCCTGGCGCAGGCTTTCCCGCTTGTCGCGGGGTTCGACCGCCTGCGGTTCTGGCGCCTGAACCTGGCCACCGCCGGTTACGCCCGTTGGCTGGCTGGCCGGCTGTCCGTGGATACCGACCGCGCCGAAGTGGCCGGCCTGCTGCTGCGCAGCGGCGAGTTGCTGATGCTGATGACCGACCCCGAGACCAGCGCGCTGGTGCAGGCCCTGGCCGGTCCGCCCGACAGCGTGTTTGCGCTGCAGCAGCAGCACTTCGGCTGCAACCATGCCGAGCTGAGTGCCGAGCTGGCGGTACGCTGGCGCTTTCCGACCGCCCTGGTCGACGCGTTGTTCACCGCGTCCGACCCGATGGGCTGGCAACCCGTGTCGGTCGAGGGCGCGGTTCTGCGGGTCGCCAGCCTGCTGGCCGAAGCCGCCGAGATGCAGCTCGACCCGCTGATCGCCCTGCAGCAACACCAGCCGCGGCTGGTGCGTTGCCTTGGCTTGGACCTGGTCGCCCTGGCGCCTCAACTGCCCGGGTTCAGCAGCCTTACCGCGCCGGTGGCGGATTTGCTGCACTGACGTTGATGTGCTGGCACATCGCCGGCGCAGTGCAAGCACGCCAGTCGGCTGGTCAACTTTCGGCTCTGAGCTGTCTTTCCTCTGATGGCGATGCAGTCGTTCGACGGGCGGCGCGAGACGGCCAAGGCCGTCGGGCAACCGGCTCCCTCCATGCCTGGGCCAGAGGCCCAGGCCTTCGCCAGGCACAAAGCGTCCTCAGGACGCTTTGTGTCCGGGCTCAGTCCTCCGATGCCGGCCAACTGGCCGA
>JANMXG010000459.1:0-8644 GCA_031394235.1 Betaproteobacteria bacterium | reverse complement strand
AAACCCCACAGGTTGCGCGCGCTTCGCTGCGACGCCCTGGGACGGCTCGGGACAAAATATCCTTACACGACAGTGGGTTAGCTGATTTCTGGGGACCCCATGGGACCCCCTGAAAAGCTACTCAATGTTCTGCACCTGCTCGCGCATCTGCTCGATGGCTACTTTCATCTCGACCGAGATGTTGGTCAGCTCGAGCGCGGACGATTTGGACCCGAGCGTGTTGGCCTCACGGTGCAACTCCTGGATCAGGAAGTCCAGCCGCTTGCCGAGTTCGCCCCCGGCGGCCAGCAGGCGGGTGAGCTCGTCGAGGTGGGCCGACAGGCGCGCCAGCTCTTCGGCCACGTCGATGCGCAGGGCGTAGGCGGCGGCTTCGTTGAGTGCGCGGTCACGCAGGGCGTCGGCGCCGACACTGGCGCCGGCACCCGCGCTGACCGGCACGCTGGCCAGCGCGTCCTGCCAACGCTCCAGAAAACGTTGCTGCTGGCGCTTGACGACGGCCGGCACCAGGGGCGCGGCCTGCACGGCCAGGCCGCGCAGGTGGCCGATGCGTTCGGTCAGGATGGCCACCAGGCGTGCGCCTTCGCGCGCCCTTGCATCCCGCAGGCCGACCACTGCGGTGCGCGCGGCCGCCAGTGCTGCATCGTCCAGGCGTTCGGCGACCCCGCCTTGCCGGCACCACTGCAGCGCCTCGTTCACGCTGAGGGGCCGGGCCAGTGGCAGCCAGCCGGTGACGCTGGACTCCAGCAGCGACAGCCGGTTCAACTGTTCGGGCTGGGGCTGTGGCCAGGCGTTTTCGGCATCACGCTGGCTGGCGATGCGCAACTCGATCTTGCCGCGCCTGAAATGCGCGCCCACCAGCTCACGCAGCGCCGGCTCCAGGCCCCGCAACTCATCGGGCAGGCGAAACGCCACATCGAGGAACCGGCTGTTGACCGAGCGGGCCTCGACCGTCACCGCTGCGCCGGCTTGACCCGCTGGGTTTGGCGCGTCGTCACCCCGACCGGCTGCGCCCTCGGTGGCCTGGGCAAACCCGGTCATGCTGTAAACTGCCATCGAGATTACCAGTCAGGGAAAACGCGGATTATGTCAAAGCCCAAGCCCGCCCCGTTGCCTGCGGGCACCGTGGTCGGTGGCTACCAGATCGTCAAGAAACTGGCAGCGGGCGGCTTCGGTGTGGTGTACCTGGCGGAGGACGCCGAGCGCCACAGCGTTGCGATCAAGGAGTACCTGCCTGCATCCCTGGCCGAGCGCTCGGCCGGCGAGTTGACGCCCCGCGTCAAACCCGAAAAGCAGCCGCTGTACCGCCTGGGCCTGAAGAGTTTTTTCGAGGAAGGCCGCTCGCTGGCGCAGATCAGCCACCCCAGCGTGGTCAGCGTGCTCAACTTCTTCCGTGAGAACGAAACCGTCTACATGGTGATGAACTACCTGCAGGGTGACACCCTGCAGGATTTCATCGTCACGGCGCGTGATCTCAAGCGCGACAAGGTTTTTCGAGAGTCCACCATCCGCAGCCTGTTCGACGAGATCCTGCGCGGCCTGCGCATCGTGCACCAGTACAAGATGCTGCACCTCGACATCAAGCCGGCCAACCTGTTCGTCACCAACGACAACAAGGCGGTGATGCTGGATTTTGGGGCGGCGCGCGAGGTGCTGTCCAAGGAAGGCAACTTCATCCGGCCGATGTACACCCCCGGTTTTGCGGCGCCCGAGATGTACCGCCGCGACGGCACGCTGGGCCCCTGGACCGATATCTACGCGATCGGCGCCTGCATCTACGCCTGCATGCAGGGCTACCCGCCCAACGAGGCGCCGCAACGGCTGGAGAAAGACCGGCTCGCACTCAGCCTGTCCAGGCTGCGCAACGTCTACTCCGACAACCTGATCGAGGTCACCGAGTGGTGCATGGCGCTGGACCCGTTGTCGCGGCCGCAAAGCGTGTTTGCGCTGCAAAAAGAGCTGGCCCGCGAGAGCGAGCGGCGCTACACCAAGCTGAGTTTTTCCGAGCGGCTCAAGTTGCAGATCGAAAGCCTGAAGACGGGTGCCAAGTCTTGACCGGCGGGCCGGCGACAGCGGCCCTGGCGTCGAGCGGGGAGTGGGTACAGTGAAATTCTCGGTGTACCAGGTCAGCCGCCGCGGCGGCCGGCCGAAGAACGAAGACCGGATGGGCTATTGCTACACCCGCTCGTCCGGCCTTTTTGCGCTGGCCGACGGCATGGGCGGCCATCCTGAGGGCGAGGTCGCCTCGCAGCTGGCGCTGCAAACCTTGTCGGCGATGTTCCAGCGCGATGCCAAGCCGGCATTGGCCGACCCGCTGCGTTTTTTGCATGACGCGGTGCTGGCCGGTCACCACCAACTGCTTCGCTACGCCACCGACCGCGCGCTGCTCGACACCCCGCGCACCACGATCGTGGCGTGTGTGATGCAGGGCAATGCGGCCTATTGGGCCCACTGTGGCGATTCGCGCCTGTACCTGTTGCGCGGTGACAAGCTGGTGGCGCGCACCCGCGACCATTCGTACACCGAGCTGCACGAGACCATGGCGCAGTCGGGCCAGGCCTTGCCGGCCGACGGCCAGCGCTTCAACCGCAATGTGCTGTTCACTTGCCTTGGCAGCCCGGGCAAGCCGGTGGTCGATACGGCCGGGCCGATATTGCTGCAGCCGGGTGACCGGGTGATGCTGTGCAGCGACGGCCTGTGGGGGGCGGTCAGCGATGCGGTGATCGTCGAGCACTTGGCGAAGCGGCCGATCTCTGATGCGGTGCCCGAGCTGGCCGAAGCGGCGCTGCGCAGCGCCGGTCCGCGCAGCGACAATGTCACCGTGCTGGCCGTCGAGTGGGAGGACGCCGAGGCGTCTGACAACGCCCAGGCCGTGTCCACCCGCACGCTGGGTGACGAGGTTTTTGCCTCGACTATCCAGGCCAGCCTGGCGGCCGGCGACAGCCCGGTCGAAGAGCTGGACGAAGCCGAGATCGAACGCTCGATCCGCGAGATCAACGACGCGATCCGGCGCGCGGCACACAAAAAATCCTGAGGACTGCCATGAGTACAGAACAACCCGCCGCGCGCGCCGACGGCCGCGCGGCCGATGCCTTGCGCCCGGTCAGCATCCAGCGCGCTTTCACCCGCCATGCCGAGGGCTCGGTGCTGGTCAGCTTTGGCCACACCCGGGTGCTGTGCACCGCGTCGGTCGAAGAAAAAGTGCCGCCGCACAAGCGCGGCAGCGGCGAGGGCTGGGTCACTGCCGAATACGGCATGCTGCCGCGCGCCACCCACACCCGCGGCGACCGTGAGGCTGCGCGCGGCAAGCAGAGTGGCCGCACGCAGGAGATCCAGCGCCTGATTGGCCGATCGCTGCGCTGCGTGTTCGACCTGGCGGCGCTGGGCGAGCGCAGCATCCTGATCGACTGCGACGTGCTGCAAGCCGACGGCGGCACGCGCACCGCGGCGATCACCGGCGCCTGGGTGGCGGCACACGATGCGGTGAGCTGGCTGCTGGCCCAGGGCAAGCTGTCGGCAAGCCCAATCAAGAGCGGGCTGGCGGCGATCTCGGTGGGCATCGTCGGCAGTGTGCCGCTGCTGGACTTGGACTACAGCGAAGACGCCGGCTGCGACACCGACATGAACGTCGTGATGACCGCTGCCGGTGGTTTTGTCGAGTTGCAGGGCACGGCCGAGGGCGCAGCGTTTTCGCGCGCCGAGATGGACGCGCTGCTGGCGCTGGCCGGCAAGGGCATCGCCGAGCTGGTGGCCGCGCAGCTGGCGGCCATCGCTGCGCCACTGCCGCGCTGACGCCAGCTGAGTTGGGGTGACGTGACGTGAATCTGCCTGGGCAGGCGCCGATGCGGCTGGTGCTGGCGTCCAACAATGCCAAGAAGCTGGCCGAGTTGCAGGCGCTGCTGGCGGGTTTGCCGCTGGATATCAAAGCCCAGGGCACGCTGGGCATCCCCGAGGCCGACGAGCCGCACCACAGCTTCATCGAAAACGCACTGGCCAAGGCCCGGCAGGCGGCACGGGCCAGCGGCAGCGCGGCGGTGGCCGACGACTCCGGCCTGTGTGTGGGCGCGCTGGGCGGCGCACCGGGCGTGATTTCGGCGCACTTTGCCGGTGAGCTGCTGCTGGCGCAGGGTGACGACCGCGAGGCCCACCGCCGCCGTCAGGACGCTGCCAACAACGCCGCGCTGCTGGCGCGCCTTCAGGGTGTGCCTGACCGGCGTGCGCACTTCATCAGCACGCTGGTGGCCATCCGCCATGCCGACGACCCCGAGCCCTTGGTGGCGGTGGGCCGCTGGCCGGGCGAAATCCTTGCCGCGCCGCGCGGCGAGAACGGCTTTGGCTACGATCCGCTGATGTTCATTCCCGCGCTGGGTGCAACGGTGGCCGAGCTGCACGCCGTGACCAAGAACCAGCACAGCCACCGCGCCCGGTCGGCTGCACTGCTGCGCGCGATGCTGGCTGACGCGTGGCATCTGGTCTGCTGACGGACGAGCGCGATGGACCTGGTTGACCGCTACCTGCGCCCCGGCACGCTGCAGCTGGGTGAATCTCCGCCGCTGGCGCTGTACGTGCACCTGCCCTGGTGCCTGGCCAAATGTCCGTACTGCGACTTCAACTCCCACGCCGTACCGGATGCCGCCAGTGGCGGCCTGCCCGAGGCGCGCTACATCGACGCGCTGATCGCCGATCTGGAATCCGCGCTGCCCCAGGTCTGGGGCCGGCCGGTGCACAGCATCTTCATCGGCGGCGGTACACCCAGCTTGTTCTCAGCCGACGCCATCAACCGGCTGCTGGCGGCGATCCGCGCCCGGCTGCCGCTGTTGCCGGGTTGCGAGATCACGCTGGAGGCCAACCCGGGCAGCTTTGAGCGCGACCGGTTCAAGGCGTTTCGGGCGGCGGGCGTGACCCGCCTGTCGGTGGGCGTGCAGAGTTTCGATGATGCGATGCTGGTCAAGCTGGGCCGGGTGCATGACGGCGCCCAGGCGCGTGCTGCACTGACCGAAGCGGCGTCCGCGTTCGAGACCTTCAACCTCGACCTGATGTACGCGCTGCCCGGTCAGACCCTGGCGCAGTTGCACACCGATCTGGACATTGCCTTGTCGTTTGCGCCGCCGCACTTGTCGATCTACCACCTGACGGTCGAGCCCAACACCCGTTTTGCGCTCAAGCCGCCACCCGGCCTGCCCGACGACGACCTGGCCAGCGACATGCTGGACGCCATCGTGGCGCGCACTGGCGATGCCGGCTTGCAGCGCTATGAGGTGTCGGCTTTTGCCCGCACCGGCCACCGCTGCCGGCACAACCTGAACTACTGGCAGTTCGGCGACTATCTGGGCATTGGCGCCGGGGCGCACGGCAAGCTCAGCTATCCGCACCGGGTGGTCCGCCAGGTGCGCTGGCGCGATCCCAAGACCTACACCGAGCAGGCGCTGGCCGGCCAGGCGATGAGCAATGACGACGAGGTGCCCCGCGCCGACCTGCCGTTCGAGTTCATGCTGAACGCGCTGCGGCTGCGCGAGGGCTTTGCACTGGCTGATTTCACCCAACGCACCGGCCTGGCGGTGACGGCGATTGCCGTGGCGCTGGAAAAAGGCGAGGCGATGGGCTTGCTGGCGCGCGATTTCAGCCGGGTCTGGCCCAGCGACCGTGGGTTCGACTTCTTGTCGGACCTGCAGGCCCTGTTTCTGCCGCCTGCCTGAACCCAGCCCACCTGCGGCTCAGGCCAACGCCTCGCGCAGCGCCGCCAGCAGCCCGTCGGGTACCTCGCTCATCAGGCTGTGCCCACTCGGCAGCAGTACCACCTGTGCCTTCAGCACGGCGGCGATGTCGCGGGTGCTGCGCGGCGGCGTCATCTGGTCCTGTGCGCCCAGCACCATCGTCACCGGGCAAGCCACTGCCGCTGCCGCTGCCAGACCGTTGCCATACTGGTCGCAGACGCTGAAGTCATGGTGGAACAGGTTGACCGCGCAGCCGGTGGCGTGGGGCCCGGCCAGCACCCGCTGCATCAGCGCCTGGTTGCTGCCGTGCAACCAGGTGCCCGGTCCGGGGAACGACGGTTTGGCCGCCAGCGTGCTGATCGAAAACGCGTTGACCATGTCGATGGCCTTGATCGGGGCATCGCGGGCGGTGTCCAGCAAAGTGGCCGAGACCTTCATCGGATAGGCCGCACCCACCATCACCAAGCGGCGGATGCGCTCGGGCGCCCGGGCGGCGGCTTCGAGTGCGACCAGCGACCCCATGCTGTGGCCGACCAGCGTCACCGGCGTTGTCGCTGTCACGCCGGCGGTATCCAGCACCGCCAACACCCAGTCACCCAGCGCCTCGACCGAGCCCAGCGCCGGCCCGGCGCTGCGGCCGTGGCCGGGCAAATCTACCGCCAGCACGCCGTGACCATGGTGGGCGCACCAGCGCGCCAGCAGGGTCCAGACGCTGTGGTCGTGCAGCGCGCCGTGGATGAAGACAACGCAGGGCAGGGCAGCATCAAACGGCTTGCCGCCGGTGTAGGCGTAGGCCTGCACCGCGCCAGACTGGCCTTGCATGCTGAGCTTCATGCTGCTTTCTCCGCCACCTTGAGCGCCCGTTTCAGGTCGTCGAGCAGGTCGCAGGCGTCCTCCAGGCCGATCGACAGCCGGATCGTGCCGGGGCCGATGCCGGCCCGCGCCAGCGCCGCGTCGTCCATCCGGAAGTGCGTGGTCGAGGCCGGGTGGATCACCAGTGACCGGCAGTCGCCCACGTTGGCCAGGTGCGAGAAGATCTTCAGCGCCTCGATGAAGGCCACGCCCTGCGCGCGGCTGCCCTTCAAGTCGAAGCTGAACACCGCGCCGCAGCCGCGCGGCAGCAGGCGCTTGGCCAGCACGTGGCTGGGATGCGATTCAAGCTCGGGGTAGCCCACGTGCGACACGCTGGCATGACCGGCCAGCATCGCCACCACCTTGCGGGTGTTCTCGATGTGGCGCGCCATGCGCAGTGGCAGGGTCTCGATGCCTTGCAGAATCAGCCAGGCGGTGTGCGGGCTCATGCAGGCGCCAAAGTCGCGCAGGCCCTCGCGGCGGGCGCGCAGCAAAAAGGCGCCCACGGTGCTTTCTTCAGAAAACACCATGCCGTGAAAGCCGTCATAAGGCTCGGTCAGCTCGGGGAAGCGGCCGGATTTGTCCCAGTCAAAGCGGCCCGAATCGACCAGCAGTCCGCCCACCACCGTGCCGTGGCCGGACAAGAACTTGGTCGCCGAGTGGTAGACCAGGTCGGCGCCGTGTTCAAACGGCCGCAGCAGCCAGGGCGGTGTGAAGGTCGAATCGACCAGCAGCGGCAGGCCGGCGTCGTGGGCGATGGCAGAGACGGTCGGCATGTCCAGCACGTCCAGCCCCGGATTGCCCAGGGTTTCACCAAACAGCAGCCGGGTCTCGGGCCGGATGGCGGCGCGCCAGCCGTCGATGTCGTCCGGCCGCACGAAGGTGGTGCTGATGCCAAAGCGCCGCAGCGTGTAGTCCAGCAGGTTGTGTGACCCGCCATAAAGCGCGCTGCTGGCCACGATGTGGTGGCCCGCGCCGGCCAGCGTGGCGATCGCCAGGTGCAAGGCTGCCTGGCCGCTGGCGGTAGCGATGGCGCCGACGCCGCCTTCCAGCGCAGCGATGCGCTCCTCCAGCACGGCGGTGGTGGGGTTGCTGATGCGGCTGTAGACATGGCCCGAGCGCTCCATGTTGAACAGCGAGGCGGCGTGCTCGCTGCTCTGGAACACAAACGAGGTGCTCAGGTGGATCGGCGTGACCCGCGCGCCGGTGGTCGGGTCGGGGGTGGCGCCGGCGTGCAGCGCCAGCGTGTCGAAACCGGGATCGCTGTAACCAGGCATGTCGGTGGCGTCGTCTGAGCTGTTGTAGGCAGGGATTGTGTGCTATGTTTTTAGCGGCGCCTGCGGTGAGAATGTGCCGATTCCCCAAGGAGACCCCCATGAAAGTCAGCGACATCCTGCTTGTCAAGGGCAGCACCCTGTTCACCGTGTCACCGGAACAAGCGCTGTCCGAGGCCGTGACCAACATGGCCAGCCTGGACATTGGCTCGCTGGTGGTGATGGAGCACGGCGATGTCGTCGGCATGCTCACCTTCCGCGAGGTGATTGCCGCCATCGTCGGCAACGGCGGCAGCGTGGGCACACTGACCGTGCGCACGGTGATGGACGATGCGCCGCTGACCTGCACGCCCGAGACCGAGATCGACGAGGTGCGCCGCATGATGCTGGTCCGTCATGCCCGCTATATGCCTGTGCTGGACGGCAAGACGCTGATGGGCGTGATCTCGTTCAACGACGTGGCCAAGGCGGTGGTGGACGGCCAGGATTTCGAGAACCGCATGCTCAAGGCCTACATCCGCGACTGGCCGGTCGAAGAGTCCGGCGCCGACGCACCCAAGCTGTAGCCCGACTCGAAGCGCTGACAACGCCGGTTTCGACTCGGCTGCGACAATCTCCGGCGCTTGCGCCGCACCGGCGCCGGGCCTTCTGTCATTGCTTCGAGAGTTTCTCCATGTCCGGCAGCACCTTCGGCGACCTGTTTTGCGTCACCAACTTCGGCGAGAGCCACGGCCCGGCCATCGGCTGCGTGATCGACGGCTGCCCGCCCGGGCTGGCACTGGCGGTGGACGACATCCAGCCCGAGCT
>JANMXG010000458.1:0-10230 GCA_031394235.1 Betaproteobacteria bacterium | reverse complement strand
CGCGTCACCAACAGCAACTTGGCGTGGGTCTTGAAGCCGACGATGCCGTAGACCACCTGGGCGCCCACCGCCTCCAGCCGCTCGGCCCAGTTGATGTTGGCCTCTTCATCGAACCGGGCCTTCAGCTCAACCACCACGCAGACATCCTTGCCGCGTCGCGCCGCGTCGATCAGCAACTCCATCAGCACCGATTGGCTGCCAGTGCGATAGACCGTCTGCTTGATCGCCAGCACGTCCGGGTCATGCACCGCCTCGCGCAGGAACTCAACGACCGGATCGAAGCTCTGGAACGGGTGGTGCAGCAGCACGTCGCCCTGGCGCAAGCGGGCCAGGATCGATGTGCCGCGCGGCAAATCGGCCTCGGGCCAACTGGGCAGGCGCGGCTCGAAGCGCAACTGGGGCGCCACGGCCTGGTCGATCAGCTGGTTCAGCCGCACCAGATTGACCGGGCCGTTGACCCGATAGAGCGCCGCTTCGGGCAGGCTGAACTGGTCCAGCAGCAAGCGCCACAGCGGCTCGGGACAGGTGGCCACCACCTCCAGCCGGATTGCCTGGCCAAAGTGCCGGGTGGTCAGGCCGCTGCGCATGGCCTGGCGCAGGTTGGTGACGTCGTCCTCGTCGACCTCGAGTTCGGAGTCGCGGGTGACGCGAAACTGCGAAAACGCCTCTACCGGCCGGCCACCGAACAACACCTCCAGGTGCGCCCGGATCACGCTGGTCAGCAGCACAAAGCCCTGGGTGCTTGGGGCGCACACCGCCGCTGGCAGCACGATCACCCGCGGCAGCGCACGCGGCACCTTCACGATGGCGATCGAGTTGTCGCGGCCAAACGCATCCTGCCCGCCGAGCTTGACGATGAAATTGAGCGACTTGTTGGCCACCTGCGGAAACGGGTGAGCCGGGTCCAGCCCCACCGGCAGCAACAGCGGCTGCACCTGGGTCTCAAAGTAGCGCGCCACCCAGTCGCGCTGGGCCGGGCTGCGCTCGGCGTGGTTGACGATGAAGATGCCCTGACCCTGCAGCGCGGGCATCACTTCGTCGTTGAAGACGGCGTACTTTTCGTCGATCAGCGAATGGGCTTCGATGGCGGCCTGTCGCAATTCGTCACGCCGCGGGTCGTCATCATCGGTGGCGCCGCGCATCGCCTCCAGCGCATCGGCAAACCGGACCTCGAAAAACTCGTCCATGTTGGACGAAACAATCGTGATGTAGCGCAGCCGCTCGAGCAGCGGCACGTCGCGGCGGCTGGCCTGGGCCAGCACGCGCCGATTGAACGCCAGGATCGCGCGTTCCCGGTTGAGCAGTGCCGGGATCTCCAGGGCCAATGGGCTCGGTGCGTTCATGCAACCGAGTTTATGAACATTGCGCGACGGTTCCGTGACAGCGCCGGGCGGACTTTGCGCCCCCCGACGTCCCGGTCAATGCGCCCGCTCCCAGTTCGGCCCCACGCCCACCTCGGCCAGCAGCGGCACGCTCCACTGCGCCACGCCGGCCATCAGCCGGGGCACCTCGCTGCGCACCCAGTCCAGTTCGTCATGCGGCACCTCGAACACCAGTTCGTCGTGCACCTGCATCACGATGACGCTACGCCGCGCGCCGCTGTCCAGCGCGTTTTGCACCGCGATCATCGCCAGCTTGATCAGGTCGGCCGCCGTGCCCTGCATCGGCGCGTTGATGGCCTGGCGCTCGGCGCCCGACCGGCGCGGCCCGTTGCCACCGCGGATCTCGGGCAGTTCGATGCGGCGCCCGAACAGGGTCTCGACATAGCCCTTTTCGGCCGCGCTGGCCTTGGTCTCGTCCATGTAGCGCTTTACGCCGGCAAAGCGCGCAAAGTAGCGCTCGATGTAGTCGCGCGCGGCTTTTTGCTCGATGCCGAGCGCCTGCGCCAGGCCAAACGCGCCCATGCCGTAGATCAGGCCGAAGTTGATGGTCTTGGCGTAGCGCCGCTGCTCAGGCGTCACCGCGTCCACCGTGGTGTTGAAGACCTCGGCGGCAGTGGCCTTGTGCACGTCCAGGCCTTCGGCAAAGGCCCGCGTCAGGCCGGGGTCGCCGCTGATGTGGGCCATGATGCGCAGCTCGATCTGCGAGTAGTCGGCCGAGACGATGACATGGCCGGGTGGCGCGATGAAAGCCTCGCGCACACGGCGGCCCTCTGCGGTGCGGATGGGGATGTTCTGCAGGTTGGGGTCGTTGCTGGACAGCCGGCCGGTGACCGCCACCGCCTGCGCATAGTTGGTGTGCACCCGGCCGGTGGCGGGGTTGACCATCAGCGGCAGCTTGTCGGTGTAGGTGCCCTTCAACTTGGCCAGGCTGCGGTACTCCAGCAAGCGGGCCGGCAGCGGGTAGTCGGCGGCAAGTTCCTGCAGCACTTCCTCGTCGGTGCTGGGTGCGCCGGAGGCGGTTTTCTTCTTGACCGGCAGGCCCAGCTTGCCAAACAAGATCTCGCCAATCTGCTTGGGCGAGCCCAGGTTGAAAGGCTGACCGGCGATCTCATAGGCCTGCTGCTCAAGTTGCAGCAAACGCTCGGCCAACTGGTGGCTCTGGGCGGCCAGCAGCGCGGGGTCGATCAGCACGCCGTGGCGTTCTATGCGCTGCAGCAGCAGCGCCACCGGCATCTCGATGTCGCCATAAACGTACCGCAGCCCCGGCACCGCGGCCAGCCGGGGGTACAGCACCTGGTGCACCTGCAGCGTCATCTCGCTGTCCTCGCCAGAGTAGCGGGTGGCGCGCTCCAGATCGACCTGGCTGAACGGGATCTGGTTGACGCCCTTGCCGCACAGGTCCTCGTAGCTCAATCCCTTGCGCCCAAGGTGGCGATCGGCGAGTTTTTCCAGGCTGTGGCCGAGGTGGGCCTCGAAGATGTAGCTCTCCAGCAGGGTGTCGTGTTGCCAGCCCTTGACGGCGATGCCGTGGTTGGCCAACACATGGGTGTCGTACTTGATGTTCTGGCCGACCTTGGCCGCGCCGGCGTCCTCCAGCCAGGGCTGCAACGCGGCCAGCACCGCGTCCAGCGGCAACTGTTCGGGCGCACCCGGGCCGTCGTGGCGCAAGGGCACATAGGCCGCCTCACCAGGCTGTACCGCAAAGCTGATGCCGACGATGCGGGCACGCATCGGATCGAGCGAGTCGGTTTCGGTGTCCAGTGCCGCCAGCGGCGCTGCGCGCAGGCGTGCCAGCCAGGTCTCGAGCTGAGCAAAGGTCAAAACGGTCTCGTAGTGCTGGGCCAGCGTGCTGTTGTCGGGCAGGCCGGCGTCCGCCGACGGCCCTGGCCCAGCATCAGCGGCATCAAACAGGCCAGGCTCGCTCGTCTTTCGACTGGCCGCAGGCGCATCGGGCGCGGCCGCCACGCCCAGCGCGGTCTCCAGCTCCTTGCGCCAGGCCCGGAAGCCATAGCGCTGGTAGAAATCCAGCAGGCCGGCCTCGTCCACCGGCTGCATTGCCAGGCCCTCCACGCTGGGCCAGCCGGCCAGGTGCTCGGTCAGGTCGCAATCGGTCACCACCGTGACCAGGCGGCGGGCTTGCGGCAGCCAATCAAGCGCCTTGCGCAGGTTGTCACCCACAGCGCCCTTGATGCCGCCAGCCGCAGCGATCACGCCGTCGAGCGAGCCGTGCTCGGCCAGCCACTTCACAGCGGTCTTGGGGCCGACCTTGTCAACCCCGGGCACGTTGTCCACCACGTCGCCCACCAGCGTCAGGTAATCGACGATACGGTCCGGCGGCACGCCGAATTTGGCCTGGACGCCGGCGATGTCGAGCCGCTCGTTGCTCATGGTGTTGATCAGCCTGACCCGCTCAGTCACCAGTTGCGCCAGGTCTTTGTCGCCGGTCGAGACGATCACCTGGTGGCCGGCCGCCGCGCCCACCCGGGCCAGGGTGCCGATGGCGTCGTCGGCCTCGATGCCCGGCACCTCCAAAATCGGCCAGCCGAGCAGCCGCACCACCTCGTGGATGGCCGGGATCTGGGTGCGCAGGTCCTCGGGCATCGGCGCACGATGGGCCTTGTACTGGTCGTACCAGCCGTCACGGAAGGTCGGGCCATGGGCGTCGAAGACGCAGGCGGCATGGCCGGCATGGCCGCCTTGGCGCCGTTCACCGCTGCCCAGCACCTGCTCGCGCAGCCGCTTCATCATCGCCACCATGCCGTGGATGGCGCCGGTCGGGAACCCGTCCGGCCCGCGCAAGTCGGGCATCGCGTGGTAGGCGCGGTAGAGGTAGCTGGAGCCGTCGACCAGCAGCAGGGTGGGCAGGGGCGGTGTGGGTTCGCTCATGATGCGGATTGTCGGCGGGGATTGCGTCTGCGCCTGCGTCCCCCGTCCTGCTTCAGCGACCGCCACCTAGAATCCGGCCATGAAAATTCAATTTGCGCTGACCTTGGCAGCACTGTCGGTGGCAGCCCTGCTGACGGCTTGCGCCAACAGCCCCAACGGCGCCCTGGGCAACGCTGGCGCGTCCGCGCAAAATCTGGTCAGCGAGGACGATCACGTGCGCATCGAAGAGCTGCGGGTGCGCGGCCAGACCCAGCGGCTGTCGGTGCAGAACAAGGGCATTGGCGCGCCCGGTTACGACATCCTGCCGCCCACCGGCGGGCACGACCCGTCCAAGAGCCGGGATGCCGCCGGCCAGCGCGTCTGGCCTGTGTTGTCGTTCTGAGCTGCCGCCCAAACCGCGGCAACAGGCGTCCCGTCTGACCATCCACCATGGCGGTGTTCACCCCCGTAGCCGATGACGAAGCCGCAGCGTTGGCGCTGCGGCTGGGCGCAGGCGGCCTGCTGGCGATCGAAGGCATTGGCGCCGGCATCGAAAACACCAATTACTTCATCAGCACCGAAAGTGGCGAATGGGTGCTGACCCTGTTCGAGCGCCTGGTGGCCGAACAACTGCCGTATTACCTGGGCCTGATGCAGCATTTGGCCCGGCGTGGCCTGCCGGTGCCCGAGCCGCGCGCCGATGCCCAGGGCCAGCTGCTGCACACCGTGGCCGGCAAGCCGGCAGCGCTGGTCAACCGCCTGCCGGGCCACCACCAGTTGGCGCCCGACCTGCACCACTGCGCCCAGGTGGGCGGCCTGCTGGCGCGCTTGCACCTGGCAGTGGCGGATTTTCCGCTGCACCAGCCCAACCTGCGCGGCCTGGCCTGGTGGCAGGCGATGGCACCGCAGTTGCAAGCCTGTCTTCAACCGGCACAGCAGCAGCTTTTGGCCGACGAGCTGGCGTTTCAGCAGTGGGTGGCCGCGTCCCCCGCCCACGCGGCCCTGCCCCACGGCGCGGTGCACGCTGACCTGTTCTGCGACAACGTGCTGTTTGACGGCCTGCCCGGCCATGAAAAGCTCACCGGCTGCTTTGATTTCTACTTTGCCGGCACCGACACCTTCGCCTACGACCTGGCGGTGTGCCTGAACGACTGGTGCATCGATGCCGACGACGCGTCGCTAGACGAGAGCCGGACGCAAGCCCTGCTGCAGGCCTACCAGCACCACCGGCCGCTCAGCACTGCCGAGGCCCGGCTGATGCCCGCCATGCTGCGGGCGGCCGCGCTGCGCTTCTGGCTGTCACGCTTGGGCGACTGGTTTTTGCCGCGTGATGCCGCCCTGCTGCAGCCCAAGGACCCGGCGCATTTCGAGCGCATCCTGCGCAGCCGCATTGCCAAGCCCTGGCACCCGCCGCTGTAACGGCCGCGCCTTTTTTTCACCCGCATCAACAACCTGACACCCATCCGGCATGGCACTTCGACTTCACCCCGTGGCCACGCGCCAGGGCTGGCACTGGATCCGCCAGGGCTTTTCGCTGTGGTGGCGCCGCCCTTTGGCCCTTGTGGGCCTGTTCACTTTTTTCCTGTTCTCGGTGTTGCTGCTGATGGTGCTGGTTCCGGTGCTGGGCGGACCGCTGGGCATGGCCATGCTGCCCATGCTGAGCCTGGGTTTCATGGTGGCCGCACGCAGCGCAGCCAGCGGTGGCACGGTGAACGCGCTGCAATTGATTGAGGGCCTGCGCCACCCCGACCGGGCGCGCCGGCGGGCCCAATGGCTGCTGTGTGCAGCCTACGCCGTGTCGTCGATGGTCGTGATCAGCCTGTCAGACTGGGTCGACGGCGGGCTGTTCGACGACCTGCAGCGCTTGATCGCCCAGACCAGCGTGGACAGCAAGCCATCGCCCGAGATCGACGCCATCCTGGCCGATCCGCGCCTGGTGCAAGGCATGGTGGTGCGCATTGGGCTGGCCACCCTGCTGTCGGTGCCGTTCTGGTTTGCACCCGCACTTGTGCACTGGGGCGGCCAGGGCGTGGGCCAGGCGCTGTTCACCAGCACGCTGGCCGTGTGGCGCACGCGCGGCGGGTTCACGGTCTACATGCTGGGCTGGGTGGGTGCGATGCTGGCCGTGGCGCTGGCAGTGGCACTGGTTGGGGTGGTGACCGGCGCCCGGTCGGCGCTGGGGCTGCTGACGATGCCGATTGGCCTGGTCTTCACCGCCGCTTTCTACCTCTCTTTGTGGCCCAGTTTCACCGACATTTTTGGTGAACCCGAGGCGACAATCGCACCATGACGAACCGCCCGCACCTCTTGGCCACACCCTGGTTCCGCGGCCTGACCGTGCTGCTGCTGGCTGCCGGTCTGGGCGGATGTGCGGTGGTCACCGTGGCCGGTGCTGCGGCCGGCGCCGCGATCAGCGTCACAGGCGCTGTGGTCGCCAGTACGGTGGCGGTCACTGGCAAGGTGGTCGGCAAGGCCATCGAAGTGGTGGTGCCTTAAGGCGCCACCGCGACACGCCGGGCCATCGCCCGGCGTGATTTCGGCGCAACACCGGGCACGCCCCACGCAGGATGTCATCGTCCTCGGCGGCATCGCCGTGCAGAACTGATGTCGATCAAATCCCGGCTCGGGTGCGCGGCAGTGGCCGTGGCACCCATTTGCCTGGCACGGGTCCGCCAAAACCCTCACAGCGGCATGCAATTTGCCTGACGCCATGCCTCTCTGCACACCGACCAGGATTTCAGCCAAGCCGCGCTGCGCCCATCTCGCCGTACGCCGCGCCCATCCTCTGGCCGCCGCGCTGGCGCTGGCCTTTTCGGCCACCGGGTTTGCGCCCGCAGCCTGGGCCCAGGCCAGTGCCCATGCCGGCAAGCTGCAAACCGTGACGGTCACCGCCGAGCGCCGTGAAGGAAACATCAAGGACGTGCCCAGCGCGGTCTACAGCTTGTCGGGTGAAAAGCTCGACATCATCAACTCCAGCGGCCAGGACGTGCGCATGCTGTCGGGCCGGGTGCCCAGCCTGAACATCGAGTCGTCGTTTGCCCGGGCCTTCCCGCGCTTCTACATCCGCGGCTACGGCAACACCCACTTCCGCAGCAACGCGTCGCAGCCGATGTCACTGGTGTACGAAAGCGTCGTGCAGGAGAGCCCGATCCTGAAGGGCTTCCCGGCCTTCGATTTGGCTGCTATCGAGGTGCGGGCCGATCCGCAGGGCACGCTGTTTGACCGCAACACGCCGGCCGGCGTGGTCAAGTTCGACTCGGTCAAGCCGGGCAAGAAGTTCAAGGGCTACGGCAGCATCTCGTACGGCACCTATGGCACTGTCAACCTCGAGGGTGCGGCCAACCTGCCGATCAGTGGCGACTGGTCAGCCCGCATCTCGGCCCAGGTCCAGCACCGAGACGACTGGGTCTAGAACACACGCCCCACCGCGCCGACCCAGAACCTCGAGGGCCACGACGACCGCGCGATCCGGTTGCAGGCGTTTTACGCGCCCAGCACCGGTTTCTCGGCGCTGTTCAACCTGCACAACCGCGACCTGGAGGGCTCGGCCCGGTTGTTTCGCGCCAACATCATCAAGAAGGGCAGCAACGACCTGGTCGATGGTTTTGATGCGGCCAAGATCAGCACCGACGGCCAGAACACCCAGAACCTGCAACTCACCGCGGTGGGTGGCGGCAGCAATGTCACCAAGCTGATCAGTGCCGAGAAGGCCACCGGCCAGGGCATGGAGTTCAACCTCGACGCCTACCTGACCGAACACTGCTGGTCACCGTGGGCGGCAGCATCAACGACACCAAGATCAAGGACCCGTCACTGGCCGTGGCCGGCTGTGCCCAGTGCAGCATCACCGACCCCACGGTGGTGATTGGCGGCTCGACCTTCTACAAGATCGACGGCAACCCGCTGCCGCAAGCCCCGAAGTACACGATGAACCTGACCGCTCGCTACGGCATCCCGATGGGCGCCGGTGCCGAGGTATTTTTCTACACCGACCGGGGCTACCGCAGCGAGGTCAACTTCTTCCTGTACAAATCGACCGAGTACCGCGGCAAGGCACTGGTTGAAGGCGGTTTGCGCGCCGGTTACGGCTGGGGCAGTGGCAAATACGAAGCCTCGGTGTTCGGCCACAACATCACCAACCAGGTGCGCCGCCGTCGGTGGCATCGACTTCAACAACCTGACCGGCTTCAACAACGACCCGCGCACCGTCGGCGCGCAGTTCAAGATGACGTTCTGACCCGGCCTGCTGTTCCGCACCGCCAGCGGGCCCCTCGGGACCCGTTTTTCATGGGCGCTTTGCAGGGGCAGTGCGTGCACACCCCACCCCTACAATTTGCCCTTCACCGCCAGATTGCCTGCCGGGTGCGGCCGCCCGCCGACCCCTTCTTGATTGCCCCGACGACATGACCGAACTCGCCAAATCCTTTGAGCCCGCCGCCATCGAGGCGCATTGGGCGCCACTGTGGGCGCAAAGCGGTATCTATGCCCCGACGCTGGACACGGGCAAACCGTCGTTCTCGATCCAGTTGCCGCCGCCCAACGTCACCGGCACGCTGCACATGGGCCATGCCTTCAACCAGACCATCATGGACTCGTTGACGCGCTACCACCGCATGCGCGGCTTCAACACGCTGTGGGTACCGGGCACCGACCATGCCGGCATCGCCACGCAAATCGTCGTCGAGCGCCAGTTGCAGGAGGCCGGCCTGTCGCGCCACGACCTGGGCCGCGAGACCTTCTTGAAACATGTCTGGGACTGGAAGGACAGCTCAGGCCAGACCATCACCCGCCAGATGCGGCGCCTGGGCGACAGCGTGAGCTGGGACCATGAGTACTTCACGATGGACCCGAAGTTGTCCACCGTGGTGACCGAAACCTTTGTGCGGCTGTATGAAGAAGGCTTGATCTACCGCGGCAAGCGCCTGGTCAGCTGGGACCCGGTGCTGAAATCGGCGGTGTCAGACCTGGAGGTCGAGAGCGAAGAGGAGGACGGCTTCCTCTGGCACATCCGCTATCCGCTGGTGGAGGACGACGGCACCCTGGCTGCAGCCGGCGGTCCGACCAGCCTGGTGGTGGCCACCACCCGCCCCGAAACCATGCTGGGCGATACCGCCGTGATGGTGCACCCCGATGACAAGCGCTACGCCGCGCTGATCGGCCAGCAGGTGCGCCTGCCGATCACCGGCCGGCGGGTGCCGGTGATTGCCGACGCCTATGTGGACAAGGATTTCGGCACCGGCGTGGTCAAGGTCACGCCCGCGCACGACCAGAACGACTACCAGGTGGGCTTGCGCCACGGCCTGGAAATGCTGACGATCTTCACGCTGGACGCCCAGGTTCGCAGCGATCTGGCCGAAATCCCTGAGGCCTACCGGGGCCTGGACCGCTTTGCCGCCCGCAAGGCCATCGTCGCGCAGCTGGACGCCGAGGGCCTGCTGGTCGAGACCAAGAAGCACAAGCTGCAAGTGCCGCGCTGCGCCCGCACTGGCCAGGTGATCGAGCCGATGCTGACCGACCAGTGGTTTGTGGCGGTGAGCAAGCCCGGCTACAACGGCAAGAGCATCGCCCAGGAGGCGATCGAGGTGGTGGCTTCGGGCGAGGTCAAATTTGTGCCCGAGCAGTGGGTCAACACCTACAACCAGTGGATGAACAACATCCAGGACTGGTGCATCAGCCGACAGCTCTGGTGGGGCCACCAGATCCCGGCCTGGCACGGCAGCGCGGGCGAGCTGTTTGTCGGCCGCAACGAGGCCGAGGCCCGCACCAAGGCCGATGCGGCCGGCTACAGCGGCGCCCTGAGCCGCGACCCGGACGTGCTCGACACCTGGTACTCGTCGGCCTTGGTGCCGTTCTCGACCCTGGGCTGGCCCGCCAAGACGGTCGAGCAAGATCTGTTTTTGCCCAGCAGCGTGCTGGTGACCGGCTACGACATCATCTTCTTCTGGGTCGCCCGGATGATCATGATGACCAAGCACTTCACCCA
>JANMXG010000457.1:0-5545 GCA_031394235.1 Betaproteobacteria bacterium | reverse complement strand
GACCATGAAGATGAAGTCGGTCATGGCCGGGCTGTACACCGCGCCGCCGGCGCAGGGCCCCATGATCAGGCTGATCTGCGGGATCACGCCGCTGGCCATGACGTTGCGCTGGAACACGTCGGCATAACCGCCGAGCGACGCCACGCCCTCCTGGATGCGGGCGCCGCCCGAATCATTCAGGCCGATCACCGGCGCGCCGACCTTCATGGCCTGGTCCATCACCTTGCAGATCTTCTCGGCATGGGCCTCGCTGAGCGCGCCGCCAAACACCGTGAAGTCCTGACTGAAGACGAACACCAGCCGGCCGTTGATCATGCCGTAGCCGGTGACCACGCCGTCGCCGCGGATCTTGTTGTCGGCCATGCTGAAGTCGGTGCAGCGGTGCTCGACAAACATGTCCCACTCCTCGAACGTGCCTTCGTCGAGCAGCAACTCCAGCCGCTCGCGCGCGGTGAGCTTGCCCTTGGCGTGCTGGGCGGCGATGCGTTTGTCGCCGCCGCCCAGGCGGGCCTCGGCGCGCATGGCCTCCAGCTTGTGTTGGATGTCGTGCATGGGGTTCTCCTCGGTCGAATGTCGGTACGGATCAGTGAAACAGGTCGAGCAGCTGGCGAGCCGCCACCGACGGCGCCATGCTGCCGCTGCGCACAGCGCCGGTCAGTTCGGGCAGTGCGGCACGCACGGCGGAATGGGCCTTGAAGCGCTGGCTCAGGCCGGCGGCAATCAGCGAGTCCATCCAGGCCTGGTCCTGGCGGTGGCGCCGCTCGGCAAGGCGGCCGCTGGTGGTTTGCATCGCTCGGAACTGGCTGACGGCAGCCCAGAATTCAGCCAGGCCAGAGCCTTTGAGCGCGCTGAGCTGCATCACCTGCGGCTGCCAGACCGTGTTGTCGTGGTGTGGGTGCTCGGCGGGGTTGTGGTGGTGAGCATGCGCCCCGGTGCTGGCAATCAAGCGCAGCGACGAGCTGATCTGCGCGCGCGCCCGGGTGGCCGCCGCCTCGCCCAGGTCGGCCTTGTTGATCACCACCAGGTCGGCCAGCTCCATCACGCCCTTCTTGATGGCCTGCAGGTCGTCGCCGGCGTTGGGCAGTTGCAGCAGCACAAACATGTCGGTCATGCCGGCCACCGCGATCTCGCTCTGGCCCACGCCCACGGTCTCGACGATCACCAGGTCATGCCCGGCGGCCTCGCAGACCAGCATGGCCTCGCGGGTTTTTTCCGCCACGCCGCCGAGTGTGCCGCTGGCCGGGCTGGGCCGGATGTAGGCACGCTCATCCATCGACAGGCGCTCCATCCGGGTCTTGTCACCCAGGATCGAACCGCCGCTGAGCGACGACGACGGGTCCACCGCCAGCACCGCAACCCGGTGACCCTGGTCGATCAGCTTGAGGCCCAGTGCCTCGATGAAGGTGCTCTTGCCGACCCCCGGCACGCCGCTGATGCCCAGGCGAAACGACCGCCCGCTGGCGGGCAGCAGCGCATTGAGCAGCGCATCGGCACGGGCGCGGTGGTCGGGCCGGGTGGACTCCAGCAGCGTGATCGACTTGGCCACGGCACGGCGCTGGGCCGGGCCGGGTGCGCCGGTCACTGACGCCCACAGCGCCTGGTCGGCGACGGACAGGGCCGCGCTCAAGCCTGCTGAGTCGGTCGGGTCGGACGGTGCGGTCAAGGCTTCAGCCATGGGCCAGCCCCAGTGCCGGGCGCAGGTAGTGCAAGTCCCACTCGCTCTCATGCTGCAACTCAAAACCGTGGCGCAGGTAGAACGCGTTGGCGTCACTGAGCTTCAAGGCCGTCACGCGCACCGGCAGCGCCTGCCGATCGGCCTCATCGAGCACCTGGGCCATGACCCAGCTTCCCACGCCCTGGCGCTGGGCCTGCGGCGCGATGTAGAGGTGGTCAAGCACCAGGTGGTCGGGATGGTGGGCGGGCATGGGCAGCAGAACAACAAAACCGACCGGCTCGCCGGCCAGCAGGATGTGGCGGGTGTGGGCCGGCTCGAAGGCCCGGCTCAGCCGCTCGCGGGCGCGTTGCGGGTCAAAGCGGCCCAGGCGTTGCAGACTTTCGCGCATGGCCGCCATGCGCAGCGCCAGCAAAGCATCGAAGTCGTCTTCGGAGGCGGCAGCCAGCGCCAGGGGTGCAGCGCCCGGGGCGGCGTCAACGGTCATCACGGCAAGGCGTGCAAGCGGTGGTAGATGGCAAAGTGCGGGATAAGGCGCAGACGCTCAAGCCGCTTGCGCCGCCCGAATCTGCTCCAGCACGTCCTTGGCGCTGGCGGGGATGGGTGTGCCCGGGCCGTAAATGCCCTTGACCCCGGCGTCGAACAAAAAGCCGTAGTCCTGCTTGGGGATCACGCCGCCGACGAACACGATGATGTCGTCCGCGCCCTGCTTCTTGAGCTCGGCAATGATCGCCGGCACCAGCGTCTTGTGGCCGGCCGCCAGGGTGGAGATGCCCACGGCATGCACATCATTTTCAATCGCCTGGCGGGCGCATTCTTCGGGCGTCTGGAACAGCGGGCCCATGTCCACATCGAAGCCCAGGTCGGCAAAGGCCGTGGCCACCACCTTGGCCCCGCGGTCATGGCCGTCCTGGCCCAGCTTGGCGATCATCACGCGGGGGCGCCGGCCCTGTGCGTCGGCAAATGCATTGATCTCGTGTTGCAACTTCTCCCAGCCCTCGGCCGAGTCGTAGGCGGCGGCGTAGACGCCAGTCACCTTTTGGATGTCAGCGCGGTGGCGACCGTAGACCGTCTCCAGCGCGTCGCTGACCTCGCCTACCGTGGCGCGCAAGCGCATCGCCTGGATGGTCAGACCCAGCAGGTTGCCCTCGCCTGAGTGCGCGGCATCCGTCAGTTGCGCCAGCGCCTGCGCCACCCCCACGTTGTCGCGGCTGGCCTTGATGTCTTGCAGCCGCTTGATCTGGCCATCACGCACCATCACGTTGTCAACCTCACGCGCCTCGATCGCGTCCTCGGTCTTCAACTTGTATTTGTTGACACCAACGATCACGTCGCGGCCCGAGTCGATTCGGGCTTGCTTTTCGGCCGCACTCGCCTCGATCTTGAGCTTGGCCCAGCCCGAATCCACCGCCTGGGTCATGCCGCCCATCGCCTCGACTTCTTCGATGATGGCCCAGGCGGCGTCGGCCATGTCCTGGGTCAGCGTCTCCATCATGTAGCTGCCGGCCCAAGGGTCGACCACGCTGGTGATATGGGTTTCCTCCTGGATGATCAGCTGGGTGTTGCGGGCGATGCGGGATGAAAACTCGGTGGGCAACGCTATCGCTTCATCGAAGCTGTTCGTGTGCAGGCTCTGGGTGCCGCCAAACACCGCGGCCATCGCCTCGACCGTGGTGCGCACCACGTTGTTGTACGGGTCTTGCTCGGTCAGGCTCCAGCCCGAGGTCTGGCAGTGGGTGCGCAGCATCAGGCTCTTGGGGTTCTTGGCATCAAAGCCCTTCATGATCCGGCACCACAGCAGGCGCGCGGCGCGCATCTTGGCGATCTCCAAATAAAAGTTCATGCCGATGGCCCAGAAAAAGCTCAGGCGGCCGGCAAATCCGTCCACATCCAGGCCCTTGGCCAGCGCGGTCTTGACGTACTCCTTGCCATCGGCCAGCGTGAAGGCCAACTCCAGCGCTTGGTTGGCGCCAGCTTCCTGCATGTGGTAGCCCGAGATACTGATCGAATTGAACTTGGGCATCTTCTGCGCCGTGTACTCGATGATGTCGCCGATGATGCGCATGCTCGGCTCGGGGCCGTAGATGTAGGTGTTGCGCACCATGAACTCTTTGAGGATGTCGTTCTGGATCGTGCCCGAGAGCTTGTCCTGCGACACGCCCTGCTCCTCGGCCGCCACCACATAGCCCGCCAGCACCGGCAACACGGCACCATTCATCGTCATCGACACCGAGACGGTATCCAGCGGGATCTGGTCGAACAGGATCTTCATGTCCTCAACCGAGTCGATCGCCACGCCGGCCTTGCCGACATCGCCCGTCACGCGGGGGTGGTCGGAGTCATAACCCCGGTGGGTGGCCAGGTCAAACGCCACACTCACGCCCTGCCCGCCTGCGGCCAGCGCCTTGCGGTAGAACGCGTTGCTTTCTTCGGCCGTTGAAAAGCCCGCGTACTGCCGGATCGTCCAGGGCCGCACCGCATACATCGTGGCCTGCGGGCCGCGGATGAAGGGCTCAAAGCCGGGCAGCGTGTCGGCATACGGCAAGTTGGCGGTGTCGGCGGCGGTGTACAGCGGCTTGAGCTTCAGGCCTTCGGGCGTGACCCAGGTCAGCGCGTCTACATTGCCCGCCGGTGCCGATTTGGCAGCGGCGCGGGCCCACTGGTCCAGGGTTGCGGCTTGGAACTTGGGGGCTGGTGGGGGCGGTTTGGGCATGGGGCGATCCTCAGGCTTGTGGCGTGACAGCGTTTGCGCTGCGGCAAAGCCCGTCAAGGCTGACTTACCCAGCATGATACATGATGCATAATTATGAATTCAAAACCTCCGCCAACCTGACAGCGTGCAAGCTTGGGCGAACAGTGCAACCGCCAGACCCGCCGTGACACCCGCAGCAAGCCGACCCATCCTGCCCCGTTCAGACACTTCGCCCAGAGTCCCTGCGTGCCCGCCACCGCCACCCTGCTTGACCGCCCGCTGCTGACGCCTCGCGCCCTCTACCAGGACGTGGCCGAGCGCCTGCGCTTGCAGATTTTCAGCCGCGAGCTTGAACCCGGCGCCTGGATCGACGAGCAAAAGCTGGCCGTCGAGTACGGCATCAGCCGCACGCCCTTGCGTGAGGCGCTGAAGGTGCTAGCGGTGGAAGGCCTGGTGACGATGAAGCTGCGGCGCGGCGCCTATGTCACCGAGATGTCGACCACCGACGTGGCCCAGGTTTACCACCTGATGGCACTGCTCGAATCCGACGCTGCCGGCAGCGTCGCGGCCCAGGCCAGTGACGCTGACATCGCCGAGTTGCAGGCGCTGCATGACCGGCTTGAGTCTGAAGCCATGCAGCGCGATGCGTTTTTTGCCACCAACGAGCAGTTCCACCTGCGCCTGCTGGCGCTGGCCGGCAACCGCTGGAGCGCCCAGATCGTGCAAGACCTGCGCAAGGTGATGAAGCTGAACCGGCATTTGTCGCTGTTCAAGCAAGGCCGACTGGCCGAATCGCTGGCCGAACACCGTGCCGTGATGACGGCGATTGCGGCGCGGGACGCGGCCCTGGCAGCGCGGCTCATGCGCGAGCACTTTGACAACGGGCTGGCTGCAGCATCGGCCTGAGGGCTGACGCACCCGCCGCGCAGCCGCGCACCCGGCGCGTGTCGCCGCCACCTTGAACCCTCAGCACTTGATCAGCTTTCGGTCAGCCAGACCAGCCACACTCACCCCGCCCATCCCACTCCAGGAGCCCGCTTTGAAAATCCACGAATACCAGGCCAAGGACATCCTGCGCCAGTTCGCCATCCCCGTGCCGCGCGGCATTGCCGCGTTCACCGTGCAAGAGGCGGTCGAGGCGGCGCAAAAGCTGGGCGGCGCGGTCTGGGTGGTCAAGGCCC
>JANMXG010000456.1:0-2871 GCA_031394235.1 Betaproteobacteria bacterium | reverse complement strand
GAGTTTGGGCTGTACGGCTGGGCGCTGTCGCGCTACTCGGGCGCCTGGGTGGGTTTTTGCGCGCCGTCCGAGGTGGTGGAAAGCGGCGCCACAGTGGACTTGGATGCGCTGGCTGCCCGCACTGCAGTCTGGGTCGATGCCGATACGGTGCGCCAGCGCAGCGGCCACCAGGCGCCGCCCGGCGGACTGCACAACCGCTGGCCTGACCTGCCGTCGCTGCAGATCGAGCAGCGTGCCCACGCCAAGCTGGACGCGGTGCTGGCCTTTGCCCGTGTCAACCCGATAGACCGCGAGATCGTCGCCAGCGCCCACGCCACGGTCGGCATCCTGAGCGCCGGCAAAGCCCATTTCGACCTGCTGGAGGTGCTGCGCCGGCTCGACATCCCGCTCCAGGCGCTGGCGGATGCGGGCGTGCGGGTGCACAAGCTGGGCCTGGTCTCGCCGATCGAGCCGGCGGGCATCGCGCGCTTTGTGCGGGGCCTGACGGAAGTGCTGGTGGTCGAAGAAAAAGGCCCGGTGGTCGAGACCCAGCTGCGCGCCCTGCTCTACAACGCGCCGGCTGGCGCGCGGCCGGTGATCCTGGGCAAACACGACGCCGCAGGCGCGCCGCTGCTCTCAGCGCTGGGCGAGCTGCGGCCGTCACGCCTGATCGAGGTGCTGGCCGACTGGCTGGCGCGGCATTTCCCGGGCGCCGCGCCGGGGCTGGACCGGCGCGCGCTGGTGCGCGACTTCACGCCACCGGCGCTGCTGTCCAACAGCGCTGACAGCGTCAAGCGTGCACCGTACTTTTGCGCCGGCTGCCCGCACAACACCTCCACCCAGATCCCCGACGGCTCCACCGCCCAGGCCGGCATCGGCTGCCACTTCATGGCCAACTGGATGGAGCGGGGCACCCAGGGCCTGATCCAGATGGGCGGCGAGGGCGTGGACTGGGTGTCGCACGCGATGTTCAGCAAGACCCCGCATGTGTTCCAGAACCTGGGCGACGGCACCTACTACCACTCGGGTTATCTGGCGATCCGCCAGGCGGTGGCGGCCCAGGCCACGCTGACCTACAAGATCTTGTTCAACGACGCGGTGGCGATGACCGGCGGCCAGCCGGTGGACGGCCAGATCAGCGTGGCCGGCATCGCCCGCCAGGTCGAGGCCGAGGGCGTCAAGCAAGTGGTGGTGCTGAGCGACCACATTGAAAAATACGACGGCCAGCACGGCCAGTTCCCAGCCGGCACCGAGTTCCATGACCGCGCCGAGCTGGACGCGGTGCAGCGCCGGCTGCGCGAGATGCCCGGCGTGACCGTGCTGATCTTTGAGCAGACCTGCGCCGCCGAGCTGCGCCGCCGCCGCAAGAAGCCGGTGGCAAAAGGCGGGCTGGTCGACCCGGCAAAGCGCCTCTTCATCAACCCGCAGGTCTGCGAGGGCTGCGGCGATTGCAGCGTGCAGAGCAACTGCGTGGCGGTGCTGCCGCTTGAAACAAAACTCGGCCGCAAGCGCAAGATCGACCAGGGCGCCTGCAACAAGGACTACGCCTGCGCCAAGGGTTTTTGCCCCAGCTTTGTGTCGGTGCTGGGCGGCGCACTGCGCCGGCGCACGGGTGTGCTGGCGGGCAGCGCCGCCGGCGGCAACGCGGCCTTCCAGCAGCTCATCCAAGCCCTGCCGCTGCCCGCCGCGCCCCGCTGGACCGGGCCGTATGACTTGCTGGTGACCGGCGTGGGCGGCACCGGCGTGGTCACGGTGGGGGCGCTGATCACGATGGCAGCGCACCTGGAGGGCAAGGCCGCCAGCGTGCTTGATTTCATGGGCTTTGCGCAAAAAGGCGGCGCGGTGCTGAGCTTTGTGCGGCTGGCCGAGCGCGCTGACCTGCTGCACCAGGTGCGCATCGACGCCCAGCAGGCCGACGCGGTGCTGGCCTGCGATTTGGTGGTGGCCGCGTCGCCCGAGGCGCTGCTCACGGTGCGCCCCGGCCGCACCCGCATCCTGGCCAACCTGCATCCCGTGCCGGTGGCCGAGAGCCTGCGCAACCCCGATGCCAGCCTGCAGGTGCCGCAGTTGCTGGCCAAGCTGCAGCACGCGGCGGGGCTTGCCGAGGGCGACAGCAGCGGCCGGGTCGAGACGCTCGACGCCCAGGCGCTGGCCGAGGACTTCATCGGCGACGCCATCGTCAGCAACATCCTGGTGTTGGGCTACGGCTGGCAGCGCGGACTGGTGCCGGTGAGCCTGGCCGCACTGCAGCGCGCCATCAGCCTGAACGGTGTGGCGGTGCCGAGCAACCTGCAGGCCTTTGCGCTGGGTCGCCTGGCGGCGGCCAACCCCGCCGGGCTGGCGGCCTTGCGCCAATCGGCGGCAGCGGGGGACATGGGCCTGCCCGTGGAGGAGGGCGACGACGCCAGCCTGGCCACGCTGCAAGCGCGCGGCGAACAAGCGCTGACGGCCTACCAGAACGCCGCCTACGCCCGGCATTACACCGCCGTGGTGCAGCGGGTGCAACAGCGTGAACAGGCGCTGGGTGCAGATGCGCGCCTGCCGCTGAGCCGTGCGGTGGCCCGCTGCCTGCACAAGCTGATGTCCGTCAAGGACGAGTACGAGGTGGCGCGGCTTTACAGCGACGGGCGCTTTCGCCAGCAACTGGCGGCGCAATTCGAAGGTGATTTCAAGCTCGAATTTCACCTCGCGCCGCCCTTGCTCAGCCGGGCCAAAGGCGACCAGCCGCCGCGCAAGATCCGCATCGGTGGCTGGCTGCTGCCGGTCTTCGGCTGGCTGGCCCGTGGCAAGGTGTTGCGCGGCAGCGTGTTCGACCTGTTTGGCCGCAGCGCCGAGCGGCGGCTGGAGCGCTCGTTGATACCGCAGTACATCGCCCGCATCGACAGCCTGCTG
>JANMXG010000455.1:0-5001 GCA_031394235.1 Betaproteobacteria bacterium | reverse complement strand
GGCCGGTGATCAGCACCGCGCGCACGCCAGCGTCGGTGTTGGCAGCGACCAGCGCGTCGGCCATGGCGCTGTACATCGCCTGGGTCAGCGCGTTTTTCTTCTCGGGCCGGGCGATCTCGATCGTCAGCACCTTGTTGAAGGTGGCAGTGCGGATGCTCATGGGGTCTCCTGTTGTCGTTGATGCGGGGCGGTGTCCAGTCAGGCTCAGACCCGTTCGAAGATGCCAGCCGCGCCCCGGCCCGTGCCCACGCACATCGTGACCATGCCGTATTTGAGCTTGTGGCGGCGCAGCGCATGCACCACGGTGGCGGCACGGATGGCGCCGGTGGCCCCCAGCGGATGGCCCAGCGCAATCGCGCCACCCATCGGGTTGACCACGTCCGGGTTCAGGCCCACGGTGTTGATCACCGCCAGCGCCTGGGCCGCAAACGCCTCGTTGAGCTCGATCCAGCCCATGTCAGCCAGATTCAGACCGGCGCTCTTGAGCGCTGCCGGGATCGCCTCGATCGGGCCGATGCCCATCAGCTCGGGCGGCACGCCGCGCGAGGCAAAGCTGACGAAGCGGGCCAGCGGTGTCAGGCCAAACTGCTTGACGGCCTTCTCGCTGGCCAGGATCAAACAGCCTGCGCCGTCGCTGGTCTGGGAGCTGTTGCCTGCCGTCACGCTGCCAAATCCGGTGGGCTTGCCCGCCGGGTCAAGCCGTGCCGCGAACACGGCGCGCAGCTTGCCCAGCGCTTCAAGTGTGGTCTCGGCGCGTGGGCCTTCGTCCAGGCTGACGGTGCGGGCGCGGATGTCGATCTCGCCCAAGGCGTCACCCATACCCAGATGCGGCGTGCGCTCCAGCACCTGCACCGGCGTGATCTCGTCGGCAAAGGCGCCGGCCTGCTGGGCGGCCAGTGCCTTCAAGTGGCTCTGCAACGCAAACTCGTCTTGCGCTTCGCGGCTGACCTTCCACTGCTGCGCCACCTTCTCTGCGGTCAGGCCCATGCCGTAGGCGATGCCGACGTTCTCGTCCTTGGCAAACACTGCCGGGTTGAACGACGGCTTGTTGCCTGACATCGGCACCATGCTCATGCTCTCGGCACCGGCGGCGATCATCACGTCGGCCTCGCCGACGCGGATGCGATCAGCCGCCATCTGCACCGCGCTCAAGCCCGACGCGCAAAAGCGGTTGACGGTGATGCCACCCACCGAGTTGGGCAGGCCGGCCAGCAGTGCGCCAACGCGGGCGATGTTCATGCCCTGCTCACCCTCGGGCATGGCGCAGCCGACGATGGCGTCCTCGATGGCCTTGGGGTCGAGCCCGGGTACCTGGCGCAGCGCGGCCTGGATGGCGAAGACCAGCAGGTCGTCTGGCCGGGTGTTGCGAAAAAAGCCACGGTGGCTCCTGCCGATCGGGGTGCGGCTGGCCGCAACGATGTAGGCGTCTTGCAGTTGTTTGCTCATGTCACGCTCCGATCAGTTTCGAACCGGCTTGCCGGTCTGCAGCAAACCCATGATCCGCTCTTGCGATTTCGGGTGTTCCAGCAGGCTGCAGAAGTGCTTGCGCTCCAGTGCCATCAGGTACTCCTCGCTGACTTGCGCGCCGGCCTCGACCTCGCCGCCGCACACCACGTCGGCGATCAGGCTGGCGATATGGAAGTCATGTGCGCTGATGAAGCCGCCGTCGCGCATGCCCACCAACTGGGCCTTGATGGTGGCGATGCCGGAGCGGCCCGCCACTGCAAACAAGCCCTTGAGTGGCGCGCGCCAGTTGCTGGCGGCCATCGCCTTGACCTGGGCAATAGCGATGAACAGCAACTCGTCCTTGTGCGCCACGATCACATCGTCTTTGAGCAAGTAGCCCAGCTTGCGGCTCTCCAGCGCGCTGGTGCCCACGGTGGCCGTGGCTGCCGCCTGGAAGCCGTCCTTCACAAAGGCCAGCAGGTCGCTGCTGTTGACGGCCGCCGCTGCCTCGGCGGCACGGCGGGCGATGTAGGTCAGGCCACCGCCGCCGGGGACCAGGCCCACACCGACCTCGACCAGGCCGACGTAGGTTTCCATGTGCGCCACCCGCCTGGCGCAGTGCACCGCAATCTCGCAGCCGCCGCCCAGCGCCAGGCCGCGCATCGCCGCCACGCTGGGCACGCCGGCGTAGCGCAGGCGCAGCAAGGCGTCTTGCAGCTTTTTGATCTCAGGCGCAATGCCCTTCGCGCCCAGTTTCATGAAGGTCGGCAGCATGGCTTCGAGGTTGGCGCCGGCCGAGAACGGCTCGTCACCCGACCAGATCACCAGGCCGTCGTAACCTGCCTCGGCCAGTTCCACTGCCTTGAGCAAGCCCTCGATCACGCCAGGGCCGATCAAATGCATCTTGCTGGTGATGCTGGCGATCAAGACCTCGCCGTCCAGCGTCCAGAGCCGGATCTCGTCGTTCTTGAAGATCTCGGTGCCGGCCGTGATGAAGGGCTTGGCGCCTTCACCGGCCAGCGCTTCGGGAAAGTGCTGGCGGGCATAGACCGGCAGGCCTGAGCGCGCCAGCAGCTTGCTCTGGGCCGCGCTCCACGAGCCTTCGGGCGTGTGCACACCCGTGCGCCCGTCAAAAACCCAGTCCGGCAAGGGCGCAGGGCAGAGCGCCTTGCCGGCATCGATATCGTCCTTGACCCAGCCGGCCACCTGCTGCCAACCGGCCTCTTGCCACAACTCGAACACGCCCTGCTTCATGCCAAAGCCCCAGCGCATCGCCAGGTCCACCTCGCGGGCGGACTCGGCCACCTCGGCCAGGTGCACGGCCGCGTAGTGAAAGCCGTTGCGCAGGATCGCCCACAAAAACTGCGCCTGCGGGTTGGGCGACTCGCGCAGCAGCTTGAGCCGCTCGGGCGCCGGCTTCTTGAGGATGCGGTCGATCACGGCATCGGCCTTGGCGCCGGCCGGCACATAGCCGCCTTTGCCGTCATTGGCGCCCAAGTCAAAGCGCAGGATGTCCTTGCCCACCTTCTTGAAAAACCCGGCCTGGCTCTTTTGGCCCAGCGCGCCGTCGGCGAGCAAGCGCGCCACCGCTGGCGGCGTGGCGTAGCTGGCGTAGAACGGGTCGTTGGCGTGGTCCGGCCCCAGGTTGTCCTGCAGCGTCTTGACCACATGGGCCAGCGTGTCGATGCCCACCACGTCGGCGGTACGGAAGGTGCCGCTGCTGGCGCGACCCAGCTTCTTGCCGGTCAGGTCGTCCACCACGTCATACGTCAGGCCGTAGTTCTGGGCCTCCCGGATCGTGCCCAGCATGCCAGCGATGCCGATGCGGTTGGCCACGAAGTTGGGCGTGTCCTTGGCCCGCACCACGCCCTTGCCCAGGCACCGGGTGACAAAGGTTTCCAGCTCGTCCAGCACGGCCGCATCGGTGCTGGGCGCCGGGATCAACTCGACCAGCTGCATGTAGCGCGGCGGGTTGAAGAAGTGGATACCGCAAAACCGCGGCTGGATCGACGCCGGCAGCACCGCGGCCAGCTGGGTGATCGACAGGCCCGAGGTGTTGCTGGCCACGATGGCGTGCGCGCTGAGGTGCGGTGCGATCTTGGTGTAGAGATCGAGCTTCCAGTCCACCAGATCGGCGATGGCCTCGATCACCAGGTCGCAACCCGCCAGCAGGCCGAGGTGCTCGTCATAGTTGGCGGGCTGGATCAGCGCCAGGTCGGACGCGACACCGATCGGCGACGGCTTGAGCTTCTTGAGCCCGTCCAGCGCCTTCAGCACGGTGCCGTTTTTAAGGCCGTCTTTGGCCGGCAGGTCAAACAACAACACCGGCACGCCGACATTGACCAAGTGGGCGGCAATCTGCGCGCCCATCACGCCGGCGCCGAGCACGGCGACCTTGCGGACGTTGAAACGATTCATGGTGACTCCGGTGAATTGAGAGATCGGCTGCGCCCGCATCCGATCCGGCGCGCGGCGAATCGGGCGGCCAGTGCGGCCTACTCGGCGCGAACCCAGGTCTGGGTACGGCCCAGAAGCGGCATGCCGACGTAGCCGCGCACTTCGAGCTTCTTGCCGCCGTCCACCGGCTTGAGGTGCAACTTGTAGACCTTGCCGTTGTTCGGGTCGAGGATGTCGCCACCGGTCCAGACGCCGTCGTCGCCTTTCTTGGCGCCGCGGATGATGGTCATGCCGGCCACGGGCTTGTCCTTGCGCTCGTCGCTGCACTTCTGGCAAACATCGTTCGCCTTGGTGGCGTCGAAGATTTTCTCGACTGTGCCGCTGACCACCCCCGCCGTCTCGACGATACGCACCAGCGATTTTTCAGTCTTGCCGTCGTCGTCGATGGTTTTCCACAAACCCACCGGGGTGGTCTGGGCCAGCACAGCGCCGGCAGCAGCGGCGAGCGCCAGCGCGATGAATGTCTTTTTCATGGGGTTCTCTCCTCAGGTTGATCAGAACAGGGCTTCGTCCATCGCCATCAGCGGCGCCGCGCCAGCGCGTGCGGTGCGGATCAGCATGGCGGTCTCGGGCAACAGCTTGGCAAAGTAGAAGCGCGCCGTGGCGAGCTTGGCGGTGTAGAACGGATCGACCGCCTTGTCACCCTTTTTCTGCGCATCCAGCGCCACCCGCGCCATGCGGGCAAAGAAATAGGCAAAACACAAGTGACCGACCACGCGCAGGTAGTCCACCGCCGCCGCACCCACCTCGTCGGTATTGCCAAAAGCCTTCATGCCCAGCTCGGTGGTCAGCTTGGTGAGCTTGTCGCCCAGGTCGGCCAGCGGGTTGATGAACTCTTGCATCGCCTCGTCGGTGCCTTCGTCATCGACAAACTCGGCAATGCGCTTGCCGAACTTCTTGAGCCTGGCGCCGTTGTCGCCCAGCACCTTGCGGCCCAGCAGGTCCAGGCTCTGGATGGTGTTGGTGCCCTCGTAGATCATGTTGATGCGGGCATCGCGCACAAACTGCTCCATGCCGTTGGCATGGATGTAGCCGTGACCGCCCAGCACCTGCTGGCAGTGCGAGGTGGCGATCCAGCCGTTGTCGGTGGTGAAGGCC
>JANMXG010000454.1:0-2941 GCA_031394235.1 Betaproteobacteria bacterium | reverse complement strand
CACCACACCGGGCGCAAGGTGCCTTACACCTGCACCCAGTGCGACGAGGCCTGGTGCCTGCATGCCTGCCCGGTCGAGGCGATCACGGTCGACAAGGCCACCGGCGCCAAGGTGGTGAGCGAGTCCACCTGTGTCGGCTGCAAGGTCTGCACCATCGCCTGCCCGTTTGGCACCATCAACTACGTGCAAGAGACCGGCAAGGTGCAAAAGTGCGATCTGTGCGGCGGCGAGCCGGCCTGTGCCGAAGCCTGCCCCACCGGCGCCATCACCTACATCGACGCCAACTGGACCGGCTTCGACAAGATGGCAGCCTGGGCCGACAAGCTCGGCAACCAGCCCGGCGCTTGAGCCAGCCGCCGCACCCCCGAATCGGAAACAGGAGAACAGCATGTCCTGGGCAGGAAAAATCCTTCGCGTCAACCTCACCGCCGGCACCGTCACGTCCGAGCCGCTCAACATGGGCTGGGCCAAGCAGTACCTCGGCTCACGCGGTCTGGCCACCAAATACCTGGTCGAAGAAATCGACGCCACCGTCGATCCGCTGTCGGTCGACAACAAGATCATCTGGGCCACCGGCCCGCTCACCGGCACCATGGCGTCCACCGGCGGCCGCTACACCGTCGTCACCAAAGGCCCGCTGACCGGCGCGATTGCCTGCAGCAACTCGGGCGGCTACTGGGGCGCCGAGCTCAAGATGGCGGGCTGGGACATGGTCATCTTCGAGGGTGCATCGGCCAAGCCGGTCTACCTCTCGATCAACGACGATGTGGCCGAGCTCAAGGACGCCGCCCACCTCTGGGGCAAGAGCGTCTGGGTGACTGAAGAGACGCTGAAGAAGCAGCACCAGGACCCGCAGCTGCGCATCAGCTCGATCGGCATCGCCGGCGAGAACCAGGTGCTGTATGCGGCCGTGGTCAACGACCTGCACCGCGCGGCCGGCCGCTCGGGCGTGGGCGCGGTGATGGGCAGCAAGAACTTGAAAGCCATCGCGGTGCGCGGCACCAAGGGCGTGGGCAATATCGCCAACCCCAAGGAGTTCATGCGCGTCACCTACGAGAAGAAAAAGATCCTGGCTGAAAACGCCGTCACCGGCCAGGGCCTGCCGACCTACGGCACCCAGGTGCTGATGAGCGTGATCTACGAGATGGGCGCTCTGCCCACCCGCAACCACCGCGACAGCCAGTTTGAAGGCGCCAAGGACATCGGTGCCGAGGCCATGGCCACGCCGCGCGAGAGCGACGGCAAGAAGCAGCTGATCACCAACCAGGCTTGCTTTGGTTGCACGATCGCCTGCGGCCGCATCAGCAAGATCGACCCCACCCACTTCTCGGTCGTCAACAAGCCGCAGTACTGGGGCGCCACCGGCGGCCTGGAGTACGAAGCGGCCTGGGCGCTGGGTGCGGCCAACGGCGTCAATGACCTCGAAGCGCTGCAGTACGCCAACACCATCTGCAATGAGCAGGGCATGGACCCGATCACCTTCGGCACCACGGTGGGCGCGGTGATGGAGCTGTTCGAAATGGGCGTGATCACCCAGGAGATGATGGGCATCGCCGCACCCTTTGGCTCGGCCAAGGCGCTGTGTGAACTGGCCGACATGACCGCCAACGGCACAGGCTTCGGCAAAGAGATCGCCCAGGGCAGCAAACGCCTGACCGCCAAGTACGGCCACCCCGAGCTGAGCATGAGCGTCAAGGGCCAGGAGTTCCCGGCCTACGACGGTCGCGGCATCCAGGGCATGGGCCTGGCCTATGCCACCAGCAACCGGGGCGCCTGCCACCTGCGCGGCTACACCGTGGCGTCCGAGGTGCTGGGCATCCCGGTCAAGACCGACCCGCTGGTGGCTGAGGGCAAGCCCGAACTGGTGATGGCCTTCCAGGACGCCACCGCCGCATTCGACTCGGCCGGCATCTGCATCTTCACCAGTTTTGCCTGGGGCCTGGCCGATGTGGCGCCGCAGGTCGCGGCCGCCTGCGGCGACGAGTTCACGCTGGAGAACCTGAGCCTGATCGGCGAGCGCATCTGGAACATGGAGCGCGATTTCAACAACCGCGCCGGCTTTACCGAGAAGGACGACACCCTGCCGCCACGGCTGCTGAACGAGGCCGTCAAGACCGGCCCGGCCAAGGGCTTGGTCAGCAAGCTGCCCGAGATGCTGCCCAAGTACTACGAGATCCGGGGCTGGGACACCGGCGGCCGCCTCAAGGCCGAGACCCGCGTCAAGCTCGGTTTGTAAGCCTCAACGGCCTGCGCTGGATTCAAGGCGGTTTTCGGACCGCCTTGTCGTTGGTGGGCCCCCGTCCGTACCCGCAGGCCGCGCCACCACCGCTGTCTGCCTTGACCGATGAAAGTTGATGCCATGAAGCACGTGATCCTGGGCGCCGGCCCGGCCGGTGTCATCGCCGCCGAAACAATCCGCAAGAACGCCCCTGCGGATCAGGTCGTCATCATTGGCGACGAACCCGAGGCGCCCTACTCGCGCATGGCGATCCCCTACCTGTTGATTGGCAACATCGGCGAGTCGGGCACCCACCTGCGGCGCAGCGCCGACCACTTTGCCAAGCTGGGCATCAGCCTGCAGCACGGCCGCGCCAAGTCGGTCGATACCGATGCCCGCTGCGTGCTGCTGGAAGACGGCAGCAGCGTGCCGTTTGACCGGCTGCTGATCGCCACCGGTTCGTCGCCTGCCACGCCGCCGATCCCGGGCATCCACGGCCCCGGCGTGCACCCGTGCTGGACGCTCGAGGACGCGCGCGCCATCATGGCGCTGGCGCAGCCCGGCGCCCGGGTGCTGCAGATGGGCGCGGGTTTCATCGGCTGCATCATCATGGAGTCGCTGGCGATGCGCGGCGTCAAGCTGAGCGTGGTCGAGATGGGCGACCGCATGGTGCCGCGCATGATGGGCCCCACCGCCGGCGGCATGATCAAGGACTGGTGCGAG
>JANMXG010000453.1:0-10415 GCA_031394235.1 Betaproteobacteria bacterium | reverse complement strand
CTGGCCACCGCCTGGCGCGCCAGGCTGGACCTGCCGGTGATTGCCGTCACTGGCAGCAACGGCAAGACCACCGTCACCCAGATGGTCGCGGCCATCCTGCGCGCCTGGCTGGGCGACGCCGCGCTGGCGACGGCCGGCAACTACAACAACCACATCGGCGTGCCGCTGACCGTGCTGCGCCTGCGTCAAGACGCTTGGTGCCATCACCGCGCCGCGGTGCTGGAGCTGGGCATGAACCACCCGGGCGAGATCGCGCTGCTGGCCCGGATCGCCCAGCCGACCGTGGCCCTGGTCAACAACGCCCAGCGTGAGCACCAGGAGTTCATGGCCAGCGTGCAGGCTGTGGCCGAGGAAAACGGCGCGGTCATCAGCGCGCTGCCGGCCAACGGCACGGCGGTGTACCCGGCCGATGACGCGCATGCGCCGGTCTGGCAGGCGCTGGCGGGCGGGCGTGCACAGCTGCACTTTGCCGCGCAGGCGCCAGCGGATGTTTTTGGCGCTGCGCAGTGGCAGGACAGCGCCGGCCCGGACGCCGACCTGGGCCTTGACGCGGCGCAAGACGGCGCGCACTGGGCGCTGCAACTGCACACCCCCGCAGGCGTGCGGGTGTGCAAGCTCTATGCCGCTGGCGCCCACAACGTGCACAACGCGCTGGCCGCGGCCGCCGCCGCGCTGGCGGCGGGTGCACCGCTGGCTGCCGTCGGCGCCGGGCTGCAGGCCTTCCGGCCGGTGCAGGGCCGCTCGCAGACCAGCCGCTTGCTGCTGGACGGCCGGCCGTTGACCCTGGTCAACGACAGCTACAACGCCAACCCCGACTCGGTGCGCGCGGCGATCTCGCTGCTGCTCACGCTGCCAGCGCCGCGCGGCCTGATCCTGGGCGACATGGGCGAGGTGGGCGACCAGGGCCCGGCCTTCCATGCCGAGGTGGGGGCGTTTGCGCGTACCTCGGGCATCGACCTGTTCTGGACCACCGGTGCGCAGTGCGACTTTGCCGCCAGCGCCTACGGCGCCGGCGCGCGCCACTTTGCGCAGCCCACGGATCTGATCGCGGCGCTGCCTGCGTTGCCGGCCTGCGCCTCGCTGCTGGTCAAAGGCTCGCGCTTCATGCGCATGGAGTCGGTGGTGGCCGCGCTGCAACAGCGCAGCGCTGCACAAAAGACGGGGGCACCCCATGCGGCTTAGCCGTCGAGTCTGTGGAGGCGCCATGCGGCTTAGCCTGTCGAGTCCGTGGAGGCGCCATGCTGCTTAGCCTGTCGCAGTGGTTGCTGGTCCAGTTCCCCGAATGGGGCTTCCTGCGCGTCTTCCAGTACCTGACCTTCCGGGCGGTGATGTCGGCGATGACCGCGTTGCTGATCGGCCTGTCGATGGGGCCGTGGGTGATCAGGAGGCTCACCGAGCTCAAGATCGGCCAGCCGATCCGCGACTACGGCCTGCAATCGCACCTGGTCAAGCAGGGCACGCCGACGATGGGTGGGGTGCTGATCCTGCTCGGCATCGGTGTGGCCACGCTGTTGTGGTTCGACTGGAGCAACCGCTTTGTCTGGGTCGTCATGCTGGTGACCTTCGGCTTTGGCGCGGTGGGCTGGATTGACGACTGGCGCAAGGTGGTCAACAAGGACCCCGAGGGCATGCGGTCGCGCGAGAAGTTCTTCTGGCAGTCGCTGATTGGCCTGGTGGCCGCCGTCTACCTGGCGTTTTCGGTGTCAGAGACAACCAATCTGCGGGTGCTGGAGCTGTTTTTGCGCTGGGTGCAAAGCGGCTTTTCCAACGACCTGCCGCCCAAGGCCGACCTGATGCTGCCGTTTTTCAAGACGGTGAGCTACCCGCTTGGCGTATTCGGCTTCATCACGCTGAGCTATTTCGTGATCGTCGGCGCCAGCAATGCCGTCAATTTCACCGACGGGCTGGACGGCCTGGCGATCATGCCGGTGGTGTTGGTGGGGTCGGCACTGGGCATCTTTGCCTATGTCGTGGGCAATGCGGTCTACAGCAAGTACCTGCTGTTCCCGCACATCCCCGGGGCCGGTGAGGTGTTGATCTTCTGCGGTGCGCTGGCCGGCGCGGGTTTGGCGTTTTTGTGGTTCAACGCGCACCCGGCCCAGGTCTTCATGGGCGACGTGGGCGCGTTGTCCCTGGGCGGCGGCCTGGGCACGGTGGCGGTGATCACCCGTCAAGAAATCGTGCTCGGCATCATGGGCGGCGTGTTTGTCGCCGAGGTGCTGTCGGTGATGCTGCAGGTGAGCTGGTTCAAGTACACCAAGAAGAAATACGGCGTGGGCCGGCGCATCTTCAAGATGTCGCCGCTGCACCACCACTTCGAGAAAAGCGGCTGGACTGAAACCCAGGTCGTGATCCGGTTCTGGATCATCACGATGCTGCTGTGCCTGGTCGGGCTGGCCAGCCTGAAGCTCCGGTAATGGCCTCCACGCTCACGCCGTTCGATGCACCCCAAGGCGGCGCGCAGCCCGCTGGCGGGCCGGCGTTGGCTGCATCCCCGTACCAAGACCTCCCGGTGCTGGTACTGGGCCTGGGTGAATCCGGCCTGGCGATGGCGCGCTGGTGTGCCCGCTTCGGCGCGCAGGTACAGGTGTGGGACTCGCGGGACAACCCACCCCAAGCGGCGGCGCTGCGCGAGTCGGTGCCGCGGGCTGTGCTGCACACGGGTGCGCTGACGGTCGGGCACCTGGCCGGCGTGCAATTGCTGCTCAAGAGCCCGGGCCTGGCGCCAGGGGATGCGCGCATCGCGCCGGTGCTGGACGCCGCCCGCGCCGCCGGCGTCAAGGTGGCCGGTGAGCTTGACCTGTTCGCCCGCGCGTTGGCGGACCTGAAGGTCGAGCGCGGTTACGCGCCCAAGGTCTTGGCCATCACCGGCACCAACGGCAAGACCACCACCACCGCGATGTGCGCGCTGCTGGTGTCACGCTGCGGCCTGCGGGTGGCGGCGGCGGGCAACATTGGCCCGACGATGCTGGCCACACTGGCCGATGCGCTGGACCGGGAGCCGGCGGCGGATCAGGCGCCCACCGACACTGCGCTGGCTGACAGCCCCGCCGACCCGCTGGACGTTGCCGAAGCCCGGCCAATGCACGGCGATGCTGGGCAAGATCCGTTGGATCTGGCAGCAGACGCCGCTGCTGATCCCGCGGCCGACGACGCACCGCTGCAGCCCGATCCACCGCGCGCGGCAGCGCCGATATTCACGGTGCTGCCCGAGGTCTGGGTGCTGGAGTTGTCCAGCTTCCAGCTCGACGGTGTGCAGGGCTTTGAGCCCGATGCGGCGACGGTGCTCAACATCAGCCAGGACCACCTGGACTGGCACGGCACGTTGGACGCCTATGCCGCAGCCAAGGCGCGCATCTTTGGCGCGGCCAGCACGATGGTGGTCAACCGCGACGACCTGCGCTGCCAAGCCATGGTGCCGGCGCCGGTGTTTGCCAAAGGAGGCCGGGGCCGGCCAGCGCGGCCGGTCGGGCCCAAGGTGACCCGGTTTGGTCTGGATGCGCCGCAAAGCCCGGGCGACTTTGGCCTGGTGGTCGAGGCCGGCATGGCCTGGCTGGTGCGGGCGCGTGAGGTGGACGAGACCGTCAAGCTGCGCAAGGGCGAAGTGGATGAAATTTTCTTGCAGCGCCTGATGCCCGCCGATGCGCTGCGGGTGCGCGGCCGCCACAACGCCGCCAACGCGCTGGCGGCGCTGGCCCTGGCCACGGCCATTGGCTGCCCGCTCCATGCACTGCTGCACGGCCTGCGTGAATACGCGGGCGAGCCGCACCGGGTCGAGTTCATCGCCCGCGTGGGCGAGGTCGATGCCTACGACGACAGCAAGGGCACGAATGTCGGCGCCACGGTGGCCGCACTGCTCGGACTGGGCGCTGATCAAGCGCCATCCAAACTGGCGGTGATCCTGGGTGGCGACGGCAAGGGCCAGGACTTTGCGCCGCTGGCCAGCCCGGTCGCCCGGTTTGCCCGCGCCGTGGCCTTGATCGGGCGCGACGCCGGTGTCATCGACGCGGTGCTGGCAGCGCACACGGCCGCCGCGGCCGTGCCTCGCCAAACCCATGCCAGTCTCGAGGCCGCTGTGGCCTGGTGCTTTGCCCAGGCACACGTCGGCGATGCGGTGCTGCTCAGCCCGGCCTGCGCCAGCCTGGACATGTTCCGCAATTACAGCCACCGTGCCGCGGTGTTTGTTGCCGCGGTGCAAGCCCATGCGGCGGATCTCGGCGAGGCCGTGCTGTGAGGACCGCAGCCCCTGCCACCACGGGTACCGGCCTGGCGGCGCTGTGGGCACGCCTGCGCCCCGCCACCGGTGAGGCTGCCGGCAACCTGCCGATCCGCGACTGGGACGGCGCCGACGCCGGCCAGCCCACCCGCATTGCCGGGTTCGACCAGGCGCTGGTCTGGTGCGTGGTCGCGTTGCTGGCGCTGGGCCTGGTGATGGTCTATTCGGCCAGCGTGGCGCTGCCCGACAGCCCCAAGTACGCCCGCTACTCGCCCACCTTTTTCCTGGGCCGGCATGCGCTGTCGCTCGGCATTTCGTTTGTCGCGGCCTTGCTGGTGGTGCAAGTGCCCATCAGCGCCTGGGAAAAGTGGGCGCCCAAGCTGTTTGTGCTCTCGCTGCTGCTGCTGGCCGTGGTGCTGATCCCGCATGTGGGCAAGGGCGTGAACGGCGCCCGCCGCTGGCTGCCGTTGGGCGTGATGAACTTCCAGCCCAGCGAGCTGGCCAAGCTGGCAATTGCCATGTATGCGGCCAGCTACATGGTGCGCAAGATGGAGGTCAAGGAGCGCTTCTTCCAGGCGGTCTGGCCGATGGCACTGGCGCTGGCCTTCACCGGCGTGCTGCTGCTGGCCGAGCCCGACATGGGCGCGTTTGTCGTCATCGCGGTGGTGGCGCTGGGCATCTTGTTTCTGGGCGGTGTCAACGGCCGCATGTTCTTTCTGAGCGTGGCGGTACTGGTGGGCGCGTTTGGCCTGATGATCGCTACCAGCCCGTTCCGCCGCGCGCGCATCCTGGCCTTCCTCGACCCCTGGGACCCGGTCTACTCCGCCGGCAAGGGCTACCAGTTGACGCATTCGCTGATCGCCTTCGGTCGCGGCGAGATCGCCGGCCAGGGCCTGGGCGGCAGCATCGAAAAACTGCACTACCTGCCCGAAGCGCACACCGACTTTTTGATGGCGGTGATTGGCGAAGAACTGGGATTCATCGGCGTCGCGGCGGTGATCCTGGCATTTTTCTGGCTGACCCGCCGCATCTTCGTGATCGGCCGCCAGGCGGTGGCGCTGGACCGGGTGTTTGCCGGCCTGATGACGCAAGGCATCGGTATCTGGATCGGCGGCCAGACCTTGATCAACATGGGTGTCAACCTGGGCGCACTGCCGACCAAGGGCCTGACCCTGCCGCTGCTGAGCTACGGCGGATCGGCGATCCTGATGAACCTGATCGCGCTGGCCATCGTCGTGCGGGTGGACGTTGAAAACAGGCAACTCATGCGCGGAGGCCGTACGTGATGCCGCACCTCGTCATCATGGCGGCCGGCACCGGTGGCCACATCATCCCCGGCATCGCGGTGGCGCGTGAAGTGCAGCGCCGGGGCTGGACCGTGAGCTGGCTGGGCACCCAGAGCGGCATGGAAAACAAGCTGGTGCCACCCACCGGCATTCCGCTCGACACCCTCGCTTTCAGCGGCCTGCGTGGCAAGGGTTGGCTGCACACGCTGACCGGCGGCCTGCGGCTGCTCCAGGCCTTTTGGAATTCGGCCGCCATCCTGCGTCGGCGTGGCGCCGATGCGGTGCTGGGCATGGGCGGCTATGTGTGTTTTCCGGGCGGGCTGATGGCCGGCCTGCTGCGCAAGCCGCTGGTGCTGGTCAACGCCGATGCGGCCTTGCTGCTGTCCAACAAGGCCTTGCTGCGCGTGGCGCAAACGGTGGCTTTTGGTTTCGATGGCCCGGCTGCGCAGATCGAGCAAGGCGTTGTCACCGGCAACCCGGTGCGTGCCGAAATCGAAGCCCTGCCCGCGCCGGCCCAGCGCTTCGCCGGCCGCAACGGTCCGCTGCGCCTGCTGGTGGTGGGTGGCAGCCTGGGCGCACAGGTGCTCAACACCACCGTGCCCGACGCGATGGCGCTGATGCCGGCTGTGGCCCGCCCCAGCGTCGTGCACCAGACCGGCTTCGCCCAGCTTGACGCGGTGCGCAGCGCCTACGCCCAGGCCGGCATCAGCGCCGAGGTGCTGCCCTTCATCGACAACATGGCCCAGCGCCTGGCCGATTGCGACCTGATCGTCTGCCGCGCCGGCGCTGTCACGGTCAGCGAGTTGTGTGCCGCCGGCGTGCCCAGCCTGCTGGTGCCGCTGGTGGTCAGCACGACAGCCCACCAACGCGACAACGCCCAGTACCTGGCCGCACGTGGCGCGGCACTGCACCTGCCGCAAACCGGGCTGAGCCCGTCGTCACTGGCCGCGCAGCTGCAATCCCTGGACCGCCCCGCGCTGTTGGCGATGGCCCAAAACGCCCGCGCCCTGTCCAAGCCCCAAGCCGCAGCCCGTGTCGCGGATGAAATCGACAAGCTGGTGACACCGCGATGAAACACGCCGTCAAACGCATCCACTTCGTCGGCATTGGCGGCGCCGGCATGAGCGGCATCGCCGAGATCCTGCACAACCTGGGCTATGCGGTCTCGGGGTCTGATCTGTCCGACAGCGCCACCTCGCGCCGACTGGGCGCGCTGGGCATCCGGGTCTTCATTGGCCATGCGGCAGCCCACATTGGCGACGCCCAGGCCGTGGTCACGTCCACCGCCGTGCGTGGCGACAACCCCGAGGTGCTGGCGGCACGTGCCCGGCGCATCCCGCTGGTGCCGCGTGCGGTGATGCTGGCCGAGCTGATGCGGCTCAAGTCCGGCATCGCGATTGCCGGCACCCATGGCAAGACCACCACCACCTCGCTGGTCACCAGCATCCTGGCCGAGGCCGGGCTGGACCCGACCTTCGTGATCGGCGGCAAGCTCAATGCGGCGGGCGCCAATTCCCGCCTGGGCTCGGGCGACTACATCGTGGTCGAGGCCGACGAGAGCGACGCATCCTTCCTGAACCTGATGCCGGTGATGAGTGTGGTCACCAACATCGACGCCGACCACATGGACACCTACGGCCACGACTTTGCGCGGCTCAAGGCGGCGTTTGTCGAGTTTGTGCACCGCATGCCGTTTTACGGCGCGGCCGTGGTCTGCGGCGACGACCCGGGCGTGCGCTCCATCTTGCCGATGCTGTCGCGCCCGGTGATCACCTACGGCCTGGGCGAGGACGTGCAGGTGCGGGCGGTCCAGGTCCAGGCCATGCCCGGTGGCCAGATGCGGTTTGTCTGCCAGCGCCGCAACGGCAGCGTGATGCCCGACCTGGCGATCACGCTGAACCTGCCGGGCGAGCACAACGTGCGCAATGCGCTGGCCGCGATCGCGGTGGCGACTGAACTGGAGCTGCCGGACGGCCCAATAGTTGCCGCGCTGGCTGCGTTTGCCGGCGTCGGTCGGCGCTTCCAACGCTATGGCGACCTGCCGGCATCGGCGCAGAACGGCGGCGGTGATTTCACACTGATCGACGACTACGGCCACCACCCGGTCGAGATGGCGGCCGTGATCGCAGCCGCACGCGGCGCCTTCCCGGGCCGGCGTCTGGTGTTGGCGTTCCAGCCGCACCGCTATACCCGCACCCGCGATTGCTTCGAGGACTTCGTCAAGGTGATGGGCACGGCCGATGCGGTGCTGCTGACCGAGGTCTATGCCGCCGGCGAGGCGCCCATCGTTGCGGCCGACGGCCGGGCGCTGGCGCGTGCGCTGCGGGTGGCCGGCAAGGTCGATCCGCTGTTCATTGATGACGTGGCCGACCTGCCCGAGGCGATCGTGCAGCAGGCCCGGGGCGGCGACGTGGTGATCGCGATGGGCGCCGGCACCATCGGTGCGGTGCCGGGCAAGGTGCTGGAGAAGTTTCTGGGGGAGATGGCATGAGCTTTGTGTTGCCTGCCATCGATGTCTCCGCGCTGGGCAAAGTGGCGGTGCTCATGGGCGGCAGCAGTGCCGAGCGCGAAATCTCGCTGATGTCGGGCACCGGCGTGCTGGCCGCGCTGCAAAGCCTGGGGGTCAATGCCCAGGCCTTCGATCCGGCGCAGCGCGAGCTGGGCGAGCTCAAGCGCGAGGGCTTTGACCGGGTCTTCATCGCGCTGCACGGCCGCCACGGTGAGGACGGCACGGTGCAGGGCGCGCTGGAGCTGCTGGGCATCCCCTACACCGGCTCGGGCGTGATGGCCTCGGCGATTGCGATGGACAAGACCATGACCAAGCGGGTCTGGCTGGCGTCCAACCTGCCCACCCCCCGCTTTGTACTGCTGGACGCCGATGACCAATCCCGCGAGCGGGTGCGCGCCGTGCCCGATGACCTGGGCCTGCCGCTGATCGTCAAGCCGCCGCGTGAGGGCTCGTCGATCGGCATCACCAAGGTGGCGGGCTACTCCGACATCACTGCTGCGGTGCAACTGGCTGCCCGCTATGACCCCGACGTGCTGTGTGAAGAGTTCATCCCCGGCGATGAAGTCACCTGCCCAGTGCTGGGTTTTGGCCCCAGTGCCACGGCCCTGCCGGTGGTGCTGATCAATGCGCCTGAGGGCAAGTACGACTACCAGAACAAGTACTTCACCGACGACACTTCGTACCTGTGTCCCAGCGGCCTTTCCAGCGACGAAGAACGTGAAATCCAGCGAATCGTCGTCGCGGCCTACAGGGCGCTCGGTTGCCGGGGTTGGGGGCGTGCCGACCTGATGATCCGCGCCACCGACCGCAAGCCCTTCTTGCTGGAGATGAACACCTCGCCCGGCATGACGGGTCACTCGCTGGTGCCGATGTCGGCCCGCGCGGCCGGCCTGTCCTACGAGCAGTTGTGCCTGTACCTGCTGTCCACCGCGTCGCTGGACAGCGGTTTGCCCCAAGCCTTGCCCCAGGCCGGGCCCCAGGCCTGACCGACCATGGCCCGCAGCACTGCCAACTCCCCCGCGCTCGGCCTGCCGGCCGACGTGCGCCTGATGCAGGCTACCGCCAACGCGCTGTACCTGCTGCTCGGGGTGGCGTTGTGTGCGCTGGCGCTGTGGTGGTTGGCGCGATTGCCAGTGTTTGCGCTGCGGGCGATCCGGGTCGAGGGCGAGGTGATGCGCAACAGCGAAAGCACCATCCGCGCCAACGCCGCGCATCGCCTGACCGGCAGCTTCCTGACGCTGGACCTGCAAAAAAGCCGCACGGCCTTCGAGTCCGTGCCCTGGGTGCGCCGGGCTGTGGTGCGCAAGGTCTGGCCGATGCGGCTGTCGGTGCAGCTCGAGGAGCACCGCCCGGTGGCGCTGTGGGCGATGGCCGACGGCAACGACCGGCTGGTCAACAGCTTTGGCGAAGTGTTCGAGGCCAATGTCGGTGATGTCGAAGACGACGGCCTGCCGCGCCTGGCCGGCCCTGACGGCAGCGCGCCGCAAATGCTGGCCATGCAGCGCCGCCTGCAGCCGGTGTTGGCGCCGTTGGGTGCGGGTGACCTGGCGCAACTGACGATGTCGGCGCGTGGGTCCTGGCGGGTCGAACTGGACAAGGGCGCCGCGCTGGAGCTGGGCCGCGGCAGCGAGGACGAGGTACTGGCCCGCACCGACCATTTTGTACACACGATGCCGCGGGTCGTGGCGCAGTACCAGCGTCCGCTGGAATCGGCAGACCTGCGCCACGCCGGTGGCTTTGCGGTGCGGCTCAAGGGCGTGGTGACCAATGTGCCGGCGCAGGCCTTGCGAAAGCGCTAGCCCCGCATCCCGACCGACACCCCTACAAGCCCGTCCACACCCGCATGCCCCCCGCACGACCGCCGCAAGACACAAGGTAAATATGGCCAAGGAATACAAGGATCTCATCGTCGGGCTCGACATCGGCACCTCCAAGGTGATGGCGGTGGCGGCCGAGGTGTTGCCCAATGGCGAATTGCGTCTGGCCGGGCTGGGCGTGGCCTCGTCGCACGGCCTCAAGCGCGGCGTGGTGGTCAACATCGACGCCACCGTGCAAAGCATCCAGGCAGCGCTGAAAGAGGCCGAGATGATGGCCGCCTGCAAGATCGAGCGGGTCTACACCGGCATCACCGGCAGCCATATCCGTGGCCAGAACTCGACGGGCATGGTGATCGTGCGCGACAACCGCGAGGTCACGCCGGTGGACGTGCACCGGGTGGTCGAGACCGCCAAGGCGATCAACATCCCGAACGATCAACGGCTGTTGCTGGTCGAGCCGCAAGAGTTCGTGATCGACGGCAACGAGATCAAGGAGCCGGTCGGCATGAGCGGCAGCCGGCTCGAGGTCAAGGTGCACATCGTCACCGGCGCGCAGAGTGCGGCCGAGAACATCCTCAAGTGCGTGC
>JANMXG010000452.1:0-7447 GCA_031394235.1 Betaproteobacteria bacterium | reverse complement strand
GTGGCCCAGGCGGCAGCGATACGGTCCACGCCCCAGCCGGGGGTGGTGGGTTTGCCCGAGAAGCCAAAACCCGGCAGGCTGGGGCAGACCAGGTGGAAGGCATCCGCAGCGTCACCGCCATGCGCGGTCGGGTCGGTCAGCGGGCCGATGACCTTTTGGAATTCGACCATCGAGCCCGGCCAGCCGTGGGTGATCAGCAGCGGCCTGGCCTGCGGATGCGGCGACCGGACATGCACAAAGTGGATGTCCAGGCCGTCGATCCGGGTGATGAACTGGGCATGGCGGTTGAGCTGCGCCTCGCGGGCGCGCCAGTCGTAGCCGTCGGCCCAGTGGCGGCACATCGTCTGGATCCAGGCCAGCGGTGCGCCTTGCGACCAGTCGGTGACGGGCTCGGACTCCGGCCAGCGGGTGTGGTGCAAGCGGGCACGCAGGTCGTCGAGTACCGCGTCCGGCACGGCGATCTTGAACGGGTGGATGTCGGTGTCCATCAAAACTGCTCCTGAAAGTGCCTGGCGCGCCGCGGCTCAAACCGTCCACAGGCGGGCCAGACTGGCCAGCGCGGCCACGCCAGCAAAGCCAGCCCCCAAGGACAGCGCCCAGCCCGGGCCGGCTGCGCCGCCCAGACCAAAACACAGCGCCACCAGCGCAGCGCCCAGCGCCTGACCGGTGAGCCGAGCCACCGCAATCATGCCGCTGGCCCCGCCGCTGCGCTCGGGCGGCGCGCTGGCCATCAGCGCCCGCAGGTTGGGCGACTGGAAGCCACCGAACCCGGCACCGCACACGGCCATGCGCCAAACGATGTCGGGCGTGCTGGCGTCAGTCGGCAGCAGCGCCAGCAATACCAGACCGACACACATCACCGCCAGCCCCACGCCGCCCAGCAACCCGGGCGGGTACCGGTCGGACAGGCGCCCGGCGATCGGCGCGGCCAGCGCCACCACGATCGGCCACGGTGTCATCAGGAAGCCGGTGTCGACCGGATTGCGGTGCAGCGCCGATTCGAAGTAGAACGGCAGCGCAACAAAAGCCAGGCCCTGCGCGGCAAACGCTGCCAGCGCGGTGGCCACCGACAGCGCAAACAGCGGCCGGCGCAGCAAGTCCACCGGCAACATCGGTGCCGGATGGCCGGCCTGGCGGCGCAGCAGCAGGCCGCCGCACACCGCCATCACCACCAACAAGGCTGCAATCCCCGGCCAGGGCTCACGCTGGGCGGCGCTGCCCAGCGCACCGATCAGCGAGGCAAAACTCAATCCTGTCAGCGCCGCCGTCACGGGATCAAAGCGGTGGCCGCGCGGCACCGTGCGTGGCAGCGCCAGCCAGCCATACGCCAGCGCGATCGCGCCCAGCGGCAGGTTGACCGCAAACAGCCAGTGCCAGGTGGCCACCGACAGCAGCAGCGACGCCACGGTGGGCCCGGCGGCAAAACACACGCCCACCACCAGCGCGTTCAGGCCCACACCCCGACCCAGCCGCGCCGCCGGGTAGATCTGGCGGATCAGCGCCACGTTGACGCTCATCATCGCGCCAGCGCCTATGCCTTGCAGCGCACGCGCCGCCGTCAGCGTGCCCAGGGTGTCGGCCAGCGCACAGGCCACTGACGCGAGCGTGAAAAACGCCAGTCCACCCAGGTGGATGCGGCGTGGCCCGACCTTGTCGCCCAGCGCGGCAAACGGCAGCAGGGTGGCGACGACCGCCAGTTGGTAGGCATTGATGATCCAGATTGACGCCGCCGGCGAGGTCTGCAAGTCGGCCGCGATCAGCGGCAAGGCGGTGTTGCAGATCGCGCTGTCCAGCGTGGCCAGTGCCACGCCCAGCAGCACGGCCAGCAGCGCGCGGCGGTCAACGGCGGTGGCGGCGGCGTCCGGGGCGCTCATCCGGCCAACGCCTGCGCCGATGCTGCCACCATCATTCAGGTGGTCGGCAGGCCAGGGACCGGCAACTGCGGCCCGGCCCCGGCACCCGGCCGGCGCACCCGCCACAGCAGGAACAGCGCGATCGACAAGTTCAGCGCGTTCCACAGCGCACCGTTGACAAAGGCCGCGTGGTAGCTGCCGGTCAAATCAAACACCTTGCCTGACATCCAGCCGCCGAGTGCCATGCCAAACAGCGTGCACATGATCACCGTGCCCACCCGGGCGCCCGCCTCGGCCGGCGGAAAGTGCTCGCGCACGATGATCGCGTAGCTGGGCACGATGCCGCCCTGGAACAGCCCGAACATCGCCGAGACGATGTACAGCGAGAGCAGGCCGTCAAACGGGATGAACATCAGCAGCGCCACACCCTGCAGGAACGAGCCCAGCAGCAGCGTGCGCACCCCACCGATGCGATCACACACAGCGCCCGAGACCAGCCGGCTGACGATGCCGCAGGCCAACATCAGGCTGAGCATCTCGGCACCGCGCGCCGCACCAAACCCCAAGTCGCCGCAGTAGGCCACGATGTGCACCTGCGGCATCGCCATCGCCACGCAGCAGGCGGTGCCGGCCACGCACAGCAGGCCCTGGGCCTGGTTCAGGCTCAGACCGAAGGGCCGGTTCGACGGCACCGGACCGCCTTTTTTGGTCGGTGCAGTCACCGCGGCCGGCGACTTGGCGCGCATCAGCCCGGCCAGCGCCAACATGCTGAGGCAGGTGAACACACCCAGCCCGATGTAGGTGGGCCGCCAACCTACCGTGGCAACAAAGTGCTGCACCACCGGCGGCCAGACCGCGCCGGCCAGGTAGTTGCCGCTGGCGCAGACCGCCACCGCGATGCCGCGCCGCTTGACAAACCACAGCGAGGTGTCGGCCACCAGCGGCACAAAGGTGGCGCTGCTGCCGAACAGGCCTATGAACAGGCCTTGCAGCACCGCAAAACCAGTGATGCTGCCCACAAAGCCGATGCCGACAAAGCCTGCGCCCAGGCTGAACGCGCCCAGCATGATCACCGGCACGATGCCGAAGCGGTCGGCCAGCTTGCCCATCAGCACACAGCCGATGCCAAAACCGATCATCAGCAAGGTGTACGGCAGCGACGCTTGCGCGCGGGTGATACCAAAGTCGGCCTGCACCGCCGGCAGCGTGACCGAGACGACGTACATGCCTGCCGAGCCGATGGTCATCAGCAACAGCGTGGCGAACAAACGCCACCAGGCCTGGCGCGAATCCGGCTGGGCTGGGGACGCCGCGGCAAGGTCGGCAGGGGCAGGGGCAGGGGCAGAGGCAGAGGGGTTCACGGCAACCAGCTTCACCGATACGGTGGACCGGCAGCATAGGGGGCGGCGCAGCCAGGGCCGCGTCGCTGGCGTGACAAGCGCGGGCGGCAGGCCCGGATTGCCGCGGTGCGCTGGCACACTCGTGGCCCCTGCCGCCCGCGCTGTCCAGCAACTGATGCCCTCCACCCCCGAACCCGCCGCACAAGCCGCTGCCGCACCTGCCGCTGCCGCACCCACTGCTGCCGCACCCACGGCTGCCGGCACACCGCTGCTCAGCCTGCACAACGGCCGCGCCACCCTCACGTTGAACCGCCCGGCGCAGCACAACCGGCTGCATGTCGAGGATTTGCTGGTGCTGCAGCGCCACTTCCAGACGCTGGCCGCCGACACCACGGTGAAGCTGCTGGTGTTGACCGGCAGCGGCAGCAGCTTTTGCTCGGGCTTTCACATCGGTGAGCTCGATGCGGGCGGGGACGGTGCGGCCGACGGTGCGGTAAACGCCGCCAGCGCCGGCCCGCAGTTGTTCGAGCAGACCGTGGACGCTCTGGAGGCGCTGGCCGTGCCCACCGTCTGCCGGCTCAATGGCAGCGTTTACGGCGGCGCCACCGACTTGGCGCTGGCCTGCGATTTTCGCGTCGGCGTGGCGGCGATGGCGTTGCGCATGCCGGCCGCCCGGCTGGGCCTGCACTACTACCCCAACGGCCTGCAGCGCTATGTCTCGCGGCTGGGGCTGGCCACGGCCAAGCGCTTGTTCCTGCTGGCCGAGGCCGTGCCAGCGGCCGAGCTGCTGGCGTTGGGCTACCTGGACCGGCTGGCCGCCCCGGACCAGCTCGACGCCGAGGTGCAGGCCATCGCCGACGCGCTGGCCGCCGGCGCGCCACTGGCCCTGCGCGGCATGAAAGCCTCGCTCAACGAGATCGCCCGGGGCGGGTTTAACCTGCCCGCGCTGCGCGAACGCGAGGCACTGTGCGCCAGCAGCGCCGATCTGCAGGAGGGCAAGGCCGCCTTTGCCGAAAAGCGCGCGCCGCGGTTTGTCGGACGCTGATCTGGGTCTGATCTGGCGCCGACACCCGTCCCTGCCGCTACCATCACGGCCAATCCGGACCGCGACGAGGCAACCCCATGCGCTTGAACCCAACCCGCCGCAGCCTGCTGCTGGCCACTGCCGCTGGTACCGCCTTGCTGGGCGCCGGCCCCAGCCGGAGCCAGGTCACTCGCCCGCTGCGGGTGGCGTCCAAGATCGACACCGAGGGCTCCCTGCTGGGCCAGTTGATCGTGCAGGTGCTGGACGCTGGCGGCATCAAGACAGAAAACCGGCTGCAACTCGGCAGCACACCGATCGTGCGCGCCGCGCTGGTGGCCGGTGAGATCGACCTCTACCCCGAATACACCGGCAACGGCGCGTTTTTCTTCAGTGACGAGAAAAATCCGGTCTGGAAGAACCGCCAGGCCGGCTGGGAGCGGGTCAAGGCGCTGGACGCCGAGAAGAACAAGCTGGTCTGGTTGCCCCCTGCGCCGGCCAACAACACCTGGGCGATCGCGATCCGGCAGGATGTCGCCGCGCGCCACCAGCTCAAATCGCTGGCCGACTTGGGCCGCTGGGTGACTGCCGGCGGCCAGATCAAGCTGGCGGCATCGGCCGAGTTTGTCGAGCGGCCGGACGCCCTGCCCGCCTTCCAGACCGCCTACGGCTTCAAGCTCAAGCAGGCCCAGCTGCTGACCCTGGCCGGCGGTGACACCGCGGCCACCCTCAAGGCCGCGGCCGACCAGACCTCGGGTGTCAACGCCGCGATGGCCTACGGCACGGACGGCCAGGTGGCCGCGCTGGGCCTGGTGGTCCTGGACGACAGCGCCGGCGCGCAGCCGGTCTATGCCCCGGCGCCGGTGCTGCGGGCCGAGGTGCTGGCGCGTGAACCCCGCATCGCGACACTGCTGGCGCCGGTGTTTGCCGGGCTGGACGGGGCCACGCTGCAACGGCTGAACGGGCAGATCGCGCTGGACGGCCAGGACGCCCGCAAGGTGGCCCAGGCCTGGCTCAAGGCCAGGAGCCTGATCAAGTGAGCCCGGCGCCGGCGGCGTCTGCCGCCGCCGCGCAGCCTGACGGTGCCGCCGGCCCGACCGGCGGGTTGCTCAAACGGTTGCAGAACCGGTTGCAGAACCGGGTACACAACCGCGTGCTGGCGCTGCTGGTGGGGGCCGGCCTGGCGGCGGCATGGGGCGGGGCAGTGGTCACCGTGGCGCCCAACCGGCTGGTCACCGGCCGGGCTGTCGCGCTGAGCGACTTGCTGGCCGGGCCCTGGTGGGCGCTGCTGGCGCCGGCCGCGCTGCTGGTCTGCGCGGTGTTCTTGCGGCCCAAGCGGCGCACCCACATCGCCGTGGCGGTCGCCGCGGCCGGGCTGTTGGCCGGGCTGCTGGCGTTGACCGGCGAGGTCGCGCGCGGGGTGGCGGTCGGGGTGTGGCCAACGGCGCTTGCAGGCATGGCGCCTGGCCTGTCGCCCAGCCTGGCCCGGGTCTCGCTGGGCGGCGGCTTCTGGGCGCTGGCCGGGCTCATCAGCCTGGCAGCGGCCGATGGGTTGCAGCGGCTGGGCTGGGCACCGGCAGCCCGTGCTGCGGCGTTGGCCGTGCTGGCCCTGCCGCTGCTGGCATTGCTGGCGGCCGGGCAACTGGACGCGCTGTCGCTGCTCAAGGAGTACAGCAACCGGGCCGAGGTGTTCCAGGCTGCCGGCTGGCGCCACCTGCAGATCGTCGCCGGCGCGCTGCTGCCAGCCCTGGCGCTGGGCTTGCCGCTGGGGCTGTGGGCGGCGCGCAGTGACCGGCTGGCGCGGCCGCTGTTTGGCGTGCTCAACATCATCCAGACGCTGCCGTCGATCGCGCTGTTCGGCTTGCTGATCTCACCGCTGGCGGGTCTCGCGGCGGCGCTGCCGGGCTGGGGCATCGCCGGCGTCGGCCTGCTGCCGGCGCTGATCGCGCTGGCGCTGTATGCGCTGCTGCCGGTGGTGCATGGCCTGGCGGCCGGCCTTAAACAAGTGCCTGCTGCGGCGCTGGACGCCGGCCTGGGCATGGGCCTGACCCGGCGCCAGCTGTTCTGGCGGGTAGAGCTGCCGCTGGCCGCGCCGGTGCTGGTGTCGGGCCTGCGGGTCACGGTGGTGCAGCTGATCGGGCTGGCGGTGGTGGCCGCACTGGTCGGCGCGGGCGGCTTCGGCACGCTGGTGTTCCAGGGCCTGGCGGGCAGCGCGCTGGACCTGGTGCTGCTGGGCGTGCTGCCGGTGGTCGTGATGGCACTGGTGGCCGATGCCGGCTTTGTCGGGTTGGCCAGCCTGGTGGCGGGGCCGCCACGGTGATCACGCTGCACGGGGTCAGCAAGTCGTTTGGCGCGACCCGCGCAGTGGACGGTGTGTCGCTGCACATCGACAAAGGCGAGTTCACGGTGCTGATCGGCGCCTCGGGCTCGGGCAAGTCCACGCTGCTGCGTCTGATCAACCGGTTGGTCGAGGCCGACAGCGGGCGGATCGAGCTGCTGGGCGCGGACATCCGCAGCCTGCGGCCCGAGGTCCTGCGGCGCCGCATGGGCTATGTGATCCAGTCGATCGGCCTGTTTCCGCACTGGACGGTGGCGCAAAACATCGCCACCGTGCCCCAGCTGCTGGGTTGGACAGCGGCGCGCATCGCAGCGCGGGTGGCCGAGTTGCTGGCGCTGCTGGGCCTGCCACACGACCGCTTTGCCCACCGCTACCCGCACCAGCTGTCGGGCGGTCAGCAGCAACGGGTGGGCGTGGCGCGGGCGCTGGCGGCCGACCCCGAGCTGCTGCTGATGGACGAGCCTTTTGGCGCGCTGGACCCGGTCAGCCGCACGGCCTTGCAACAGGCACTGGCGCGTATCCACCGCACCACCGGCAAGACCATCGTGATGGTCACGCACGACATCGACGAGGCCCTGCAACTGGCAGGCCGCATCGTGCTGCTGGACCAGGGCCGCGTGGTGCAGGTTGGCACGCCGGCCGATTTGCTGACCCGGCCGGCGACACCAGGCGTGAGCGACTTCATCGGCCGCAACGGCCTGGGCCTGAAACTGCTGGCGCTGCAGACCGTAGCCGACCATACCCGGCGCGGCGAGTCTGCGGGCAGCACGGCCGCGGGTGCAATGACCGGCACCGAACCGCTGCCGGCCGACCTGAACCTGCGCGACGCGCTGTCGGCTTTTGTGCTGCGCCGGACCGACCGCCTGCCGGTGGTCGATGCCCAGGGCCAGCCGCT
>JANMXG010000451.1:0-11369 GCA_031394235.1 Betaproteobacteria bacterium | reverse complement strand
GTCCCGCGCAGGTAAAGAAGGGAGGGCCGGTGGTTGTCCGGCCCGGAATGACACGGAGCGGGGCACGCCAGCCCGGCGCGGCGCGGACGCTCAGCACCCACGACTGGCAGCTCTCAGGCCAAAAAACGAAAGATAGGAAAGAGCCGTGAGCCGACCAGCAAGCGAAACGGTCAAGGCAGTCGAAGCACGCCGTCAGCAACAAGGCGTGCGATCTGTTGTGGGTCCAGCCCCAGTTCCTGCAGAACGGCCACTCCATGCTCGCCCAAGTGGGCGGCGGGCTTTGGTGGCGGCATCGGCTGGCCATTGAAGCGGGCGGCGGCGCGGGCCAGCCGTACGCGGCCCAATTCACCGTGCTCGATTTCGACCAACTGCCCGTTGTGCCGCACTTGCGGGTCGTCCAGCACCGCGCCCCGCTCGTTGACACGGCCGACGGGCGCGCCCAGGCTGCGGAAGTCGTTGACGATTTGTTCGGTGTCGCGCTGCGCCATCAGCGGTTCGAGCAGGGCACGCAATTCCAACGCATGCCGGTTGCGTCCGCGTTGCGTGGCAAAGCGCGGATCGTCGGCGATGTCGGGCCGGCCCAAGCCCCGGCATTGGGCGGCAAATTCACCTTGTTGTGGCGCCATGGTGGCCACAAAACCGTCGGCAGTCTTCCAGGGCTTTTGGGTGGCGCCAAGTTCCGGGAAGGGCGGGGGCGGCGTGTCGATAAAGACATGGTTGTACATCGCGTCCGGCCACTGAAAAGCCAGCATCGCGTCGAGCATCGACACCTCCACCAGCCTACCCAAGCCATCGCGTTCGCGGGCATACAGCGCTGCGCTGACGGCCTGGGCGGCGGTGATCGCAGTGAGTTTGTCGCACACCAGCGTGGCCACCAGGCCGGGTTGGCCGGTGTGGTGGTCGCGGTGTGATGCGGCCACACCGGCCACGGCCTGGATCACGGCGTCGTAAACCCGGTCACCTGCCGCGGGGCCATCCGGGCCGTATCCGGTGATCGACAGCCTGATCAATCGGGGATTGAGCTCAGAAAGCCTGGCATCGCCCAAACCCAGGCGGTCCATCACGCCGGGCCGGAAATTGTTGACCACCACATCGGCGCGTTGGACCAGCGCGGCCAGGATCACGGCTGACGCGGGTGCTTTCAGGTCCAGGGCGATCGACCGTTTGCCGCGGTTGGCTGCGATGTAGATCGCTGACAGGTCGCCCTTGGCTGGTCCGATCAACCGGCAGGTGTCGCCGTCCAGCGATTCGACCTTGATCACCGACGCCCCCTGGTCAGCCAGCAACGCGACTGCCATCGGGCCGGAGACCACGGTTGACAAATCGAGGATGTGCAGGTTTTGAAACGGCGCATTCATGGGCGGCCCGGGTTGCATCGGATGCTGCTCGCGCAAGGCATGCAGCCAAAAGTGAAAACGGGCCCGCAATGCGGGCCCGTTGGCTCAAACGCTCAGGCGGCGATCAGCGGCCGTAGACCTTGCCGAACAACTGCCAGGTCTTGCCGTCGAACTTGGCCAGTTGCTCGCGCTCGATCGGGAAGAAGTCATCCGGCCCGGTCTTGACGTTCACGCCCGGCAGCAGCATGGGCAGCGTCATGTCCAGGCTGGCGGCCTGCTTCATGATGTTCTCGCGGGTCAGGTTGTCACCCGCTTGCTTGAGCACCTGCACCAGACCCTGCGCGACGGTGTAACCGAAGACGTTGTTGACGTCCCGGACATCGCCGCTGGGCTGGTACTTCTTCATCCAGGCCAGCCAGTCGTCCCACTCCTTGCCCTTCTGGAACTGTGGATCGGTCGGGTCTTTCAGGTAGCTGGCTGTGTAGATGCCCACGCCGTTTTCAAGACCGGCCGGGGTCATCACTGCGCCAACCGAGGCCGATACGCTGTTGAGGTAGTGCGTTGGCTTCCAGCCCAATTCAGCCGCCTTCTTGATCGCCTGTGCCGCGAACTTGGGCGTGGAGATGTTGAAGAAGGTATCGGCGCCGGTGCCCTTCAAGGACACCATCTGGCTGTCGATGGTGGGGTCGGTCACTTCGTAGCTGATCTTCGAGACGATCATGGTCTTGCCCTTGTCGCCCAGGCCGTCCTCGAAGCCCTTCAGGTAGTCCTTACCGTAGTCGTCGTTCTGGTACAGGATGGCGATCTTGGCGTTGGGCTTGGTCTCCATGATGTGACCGGCAAACACCTTGGATTCACTCTGGTTGTTGGGCTGCCAGCCCATCGTCCAGGGGAAGTTTTTCGGGTCACCCCACTTGGTGGCACCGGTGGCCACAAACAAATGAGGCACCTTCTTGGTGTTCATGTACTTGTGGATGGCGCTGTTGGGCGGTGTGCCCAGGGTGTTGAAGACAAACAGAACTTCGTCTTCTTCCACCAGCTTGCGGGCCTGCTCTACCGTCTTGGCTGGGTTGTAGCCGTCGTCCAGGCTGATGAAGTTGACCTTGCGGCCATTGATGCCGCCTTCGTCGTTGATTTTGGCGAAGTAGGCCGAAATCGCCTTGCCGATGGCGCCATAAGCTGACGCTGGACCCGAATATGGGCTGATCCCGCCGATCTTGATCTCTTTGTCGGTGGCTCCGATGTCGTACTTCTTTTGTGCCAACGCAGACGAGCCGATGGTCAAGGCCGCCAGGCCCGCAATGGCGAGGGAAAGCGTGTTCATGCGCATGGTGCAGAGTCTCCTTGGTAAGGGGGTATGAATAAAACGTGGCGCGCAGCGCAGGGTTGTCCGTATCAACCCGTGGTTTTAGCCCGCAGCCGCGCCCACGTCTTGTAGATGCCGCCCATCACGCCCATGGGCAACAAGTACATGAAGCCGATCAGCAACAAGCCGTAGATGGCCGCGGGTGCGGATTTGGACAGCTCGTCGGCGATGTTGGGCACAAACTGGATGAAGATGCCGCCGAAAATTGCGCCAGGGATGGAGGCTAGACCGCCTACCACCACGCCGACCAGGAGAAAGATCGACAGGTTGACGGTGAAGCTGTCGGGCGACACGAAAGCGACCACGATCGCGCCCAGCGCCCCGGCCAGGCCCGTGAAACCAGCCGACACGCCGAAAGTCATCGACTTGAACACCGGCAGGTTGATGCCCATCGCGGTGGCGGCAATCGGGTGGTCACGCACGGCAATGAGCGCCCGGCCCACACGACCACGCAACAGGTTCCATGCCAGCAGGAACATCAACCCGGCCACGGCCAGGCTGAAAAAATACAGCCAACGGTCTGCGCTGAAGGGTTGATCCAGAAAGCGGAAGCTGAACGGTGGCTCGGGCTTGTTCAGCACCAGGCCCTGCACGCCGCCGGTCATGCCCTCGATACCTTTGTACTTCAGCAGTTGCGGCACCGCCAGTGCTAGCGCAAACGTGGCTAGCGCGAGGTAATGCCCGGCCAGCCGCAAGGCTGGAAAACCCACCAGGAATCCGAAGCAGAAGCACACCACAAACGCCGCCGGCAGGGTGGCCCAGTACGGCACGCCCAGTTTGTCCATCAGGATGGCGGCGGTGTAGGCGCCAAAGGCATAAAACGCGCCGTGGCCCAGCGAGATCTGGCCGTTGAAGCCGGTCAAGATGTTCAACCCAAGAATGGCGATGGCATATACCAGCACCAGGTTGAACTGGAACACCCGGTAGTTCTTGACCAGGAAGGGCAGCACCATCAGGCCCACCAGAAGCAGGGCGCTCCAGAACCAGACCCATTTTCGATCGAGCGGTTTCATACGCGGGTCACCACTTTCTTGCCGAACAGGCCGTCAGGCCGCAATGTGAGCGTGCCCACGATCAGGACCAGCGCCACGGTAAGCTTCAACTCGGTGCCGATGACATAGGCGCCCAGCAGGTTTTCGAGCACCCCCACCACCAGCCCGCCGATCACCGCCCCCAGCGGGTTGTCGATGCCGCCCAGCAGCGCGCCGGCAAAACCGTAGAGCAGGATGCCGGCCATCATGTTGGGGTCAAGGAAGACGATGGGTGCCACCATCATGCCGGCCACGGCACCAATCGCTGCGGCCAGGCCCCAGCCCAGGCCCAGCATCCAGGACACCCGGATACCGACCAACTTGGCCGAGTCGGGGTTTTGCGCTGCTGCCCGCATCGCCAGGCCCACTGAGGTGAACTTGAAGAACAGGAACAAGCCGACCAGCACCACCAGCAACACCCCGGCTGAGCCCAGTTGGTGCGCCGAGAAGTACTTCGACGCCAGCACTGATTCCTTCGGGAACGGGCTGGCGAAGGACTTGATCGTGTGGTCAAACAACATGCCCGACATCGCGTTGAAGATCAACAGCAGGCCGATAAAGACGATCACGTTGGTCAGCACGGGTGCTTTTTCGATCGGCCGCAGCACGATGCGCTGCACCAGCAGCCCACCCAGGAACGAGACCGCCACGGTAAAGAAGAAAGCGCCCCAGTACGGCCAACCGGCCTGGATCAGCGCCCAGGCGATGAAGGTCGAGAAGGTGGCCATCTCGCCCTGGGCGAAGTTGATGTGGTGGGTGGCCTGGTAGATCATCACCAGGGCCAACGCCACGGACCCGTAGATGATGCCGTTGGACAGCCCGGAGGAGACTTGGTAGAGGAATGCTTCCATGGCGTTGTCTCAATAGCCGAGGTAGGCGCGCCGCACCGACTCGTCGTTCTTGATGGTCTGGGCCGGTCCCGACAGCGCCACGGTGCCAGTCTCCAGCAGGTAGGCGTGGTGCGCCAGGTCAAGCGCCAGGTTGGCGTTTTGCTCAACCAACAGCATGCTCACACCGTCTTCCTCGTTGATCTTGCGCATGATGCGGAAAATCTCGGCAACAATCAGCGGCGCCAGGCCAAACGAGGGCTCATCGAGCAGCAGCAGCGTGGGTCGCAACATCAGCGCGCGGCTGATGGCCAGCATTTGCTGCTCGCCACCCGACAGCGTGCCGGCCTGCTGGTGGCGGCGCTCGGCCAACCGCGGGAAACGCGCATAGGCCTTGTCGATGTCGCGCGCCACCTCGGCGCGGTCTTTGCGCACGTAGGCGCCGAGCTTGAGGTTGTCTTCGACCGACAGGGCCGTGAAGGTGCCTCGGCCGTCGGGCACATGGGCCACGCCCAAGCGCACCACCGTTTCGGTGGCCTTGCCCACCAGCTGGACGGTGCCGTTGCCGCCGTTGAAATCCAGGCTGCCGGTGGTGCGAACCACCTGGCACAGCGCCCGCAGCGTGGTCGTCTTGCCTGCGCCGTTGGCACCTAGGATGGTGGTGATCTGGCCGGCTTCGATCGAAAAATCAATGTCGAACAGCACCTGTGTCGGGCCGTAAAACGCGCAGAGCTTCTGGGCGTCGAGCAACTTAGCCATGGGCCACCTCCGTGCTTGCGGCGGCGGGTGCGCCCAGGTAGGCCTCGATCACATCCGGGTGGTTCTGGATCACGGCGGGTGTGCCCTCGGCGATCTTCTTGCCGAAGTTCAACGCCACGATGTGCTTGGACACGCTCATCACCAGGCTCATGTGGTGTTCCACCAGCAGCACAGTGATGTGCAGGCGCTCGTTCACATCGACGATCAAGCGGCCGAGTTCACCCAGTTCTTCATGGTTGAGGCCAGCGGCGGGCTCGTCGAGCAGCAGCAATTTGGGATCGGCTGCCAGTGCGCGGCCCATTTCTACCCGCTTTTGCGTGCCGAAGGGCAGGTCACCGGCTGCGCGGTTGGCGAAAGGGGTCAGTTCAAGGTACTCCATGATCTCGTCTGCGCGTTCGCGCAGCCGACGTTCTTCGGCGCTGACACTGGGCAGTCGCAGGGCGCTGGCCAGAAACCCGGCTGAAGAGCGCGCGTGCGCGCCGATCATGATGTTGTCTCGCACCGGCAAGGTGCGGAACATCGCCAGGTTCTGGAAGGTGCGGCCCATGCCCAACTGGGCGATCTGGTGCGTGGGCATCGCGGTGATCGACTGGCCCTCAAAGAGGATGTCGCCTGACTGGTAGCTGTAGAGCCTGGAAAGGCAGTTAAAGAGCGTGGTCTTGCCGGCGCCGTTGGGGCCGATCAGGCCGCAGACCTGGCCTTTGTCCACATCGAAGCTCACGCCGTCCAGCGCCACGATGCCGCCGAAGCGGACCGTCACACCACGCACACTGAGCAAGGGGTTGCTATTGGGCTTGCTGGTGTCTCCCATTGTCTGGCTGTCCTGCTCCTGAGACTTGCGGTTCATGGCCGGCGCGAAGCGCCAGAACGTCACGGTTTATAGGTGGCCCACTGGGCAGCGGCAACGGGTGCTTGCCCTGACACGCCCGCGACATTCCGGCGCATGAAAGGGTGGGTTCATGTGCGACGATGGGCGGGGCTTTTGCCGCCAGGCCCGCGTTGTTCTGGCCGCACTGCGCCACCTGAATGCATTTGCCGTCGTCTGATCGGAGCACCGCATGCCCAGCATTTACGACCAGCACCTGGCGCGCAACGCCGCCAATTTTGTGGCCTTGTCGCCGGTGAGTTTTGTCGAGCGCAGCGCCGAAATCTACGCCGATTTGACGGCGGTGGTTCATGGCGCACGCCGTTACACCTGGGCCCAGACCCGCGACCGTGCAGCCCGGCTTGCCGCCGCACTGCGCGCCCTGGGCGTGAGCCGTGGCAGCACCGTCAGCGTGATGTTGCCCAATACGCCGGAGATGGTGGAGGCGCACTACGCCGTGCCGGCGCTGGGGGCTGTGCTCAACACCTTGAACACCCGGCTCGATGCGGCGTTGCTGGCCTGGCAGATGAACCATTGCGAGGTGTCGGTGCTGATCACCGACCGCGAGTTTTCGCCCCAGATCGCGCCAGCTTTGGTAGCGCTGCGCGAGCAGTATGGACGCAGCCCGGTGGTGATCGATGTCGATGATGCCGAGTACGCCGGTCCCGGTGAATCGCTGGGCATGCACGGCTACGAGGCGCTGTTGGCCGCCCATGCGCCGCTGGACCATCTGGTTGGCCCGGCCGACGAGTGGGACGCGATTGCGATCAGCTACACCAGTGGCACCACCGGCGACCCCAAGGGTGTCGTCACCCACCACCGCGGCGCCTACCTCAATGCGGTGTGCAATGCGGCAACCTGGACCATGCCGAACTTCCCGGTCTACCTGTGGACCTTGCCAATGTTTCACTGCAACGGCTGGTGTTTTCCGTGGACGCTGGCGATGCTGGGCGGCACACAGGTCTGCTTGCGCCGGGTCGAGGCCCAGGCCATCCTGGACGCGATGCGTGAGCACCGCGTGGACCACTTCTGCGCCGCACCCATCGTGCACAGCCTGATCTACAACGCGCCGGAGGCCCTGCGGGTCGGCATCAGCCAACAGGTACGCGGCATGGTGGCTGGCGCGGCGCCACCGGCAGCGATGATCGAGGGCATGGCCAAGATCGGCTTCGACATCACCCATGTCTACGGGCTGACCGAGGTCTACGGCCCGGCGGCTGTGGCCGTCAAGCGGCCGGCCTGGGCGACGGAAACCCTGTCAGAGCAGACCCGGCTGAACGGCCGCCAGGGCGTTCGCTACCCATTGCAGGAGGGCATGACGGTGCGCCATCCCGAGACGCTGGCCGAAGCACCGGCCGACGGCCAGACGATGGGCGAGATCATGTTCCGCGGCAACATCGTGATGAAGGGGTACCTCAAGAACCCGACCGCCACCGATCAGGCCTTTGCGGGCGGTTGGTTCCACACCGGTGACCTGGCGGTGCTGGAGCCTGACCGCTACGTCAAGATCAAGGACCGCAGCAAGGACGTGATCATCTCGGGCGGCGAGAACATCAGCTCGATCGAGGTCGAGGACGCGCTGTACCGCCACCCGGCGGTCACCGCCTGTGCGGTGGTGGCTCGGCCCGATGTCAAATGGGGCGAGACGCCGGTCGCATTTGTCGAGCTGAAGGCCGGCGCGGCGGTGTCTGCCGCCGAACTGGTGGCGCACTGCAAGGCGTTGCTGGCGGGTTACAAGGTGCCCCGCGAGATCCGCTTTGAGGAGATCCCCAAGACCTCCACTGGCAAGATCCAGAAGTTCGAGCTGCGCAACCGGGCCAGGTCCGGTCGCACAGGGGATTGACTGCCATTGAATGACCTCCGCAACGTCCAGGGACACCCTGCCATGCTGACCACCGACGACCCGTTGCTGCTGCGCCGCCAAGATGCCCGCGGCGTGATCACGCTGACGCTGAACCGGCCACAGGCGTTCAACGCCTTGTCCGAGGCGATGTTGACCGCGCTGCAGACCGAGCTCGACCTGATCGCCCGCGACGACAGCGCCCGGCTGCTGGTGATCGGCGCATCGGGCCGTGCCTTTTGCGCCGGCCACGACCTCAGGGAGATGCGCGCCGAGCCATCGCAGGAATACTACGAGGCGCTGTTCGCCCAGTGCGGCCGCATGATGCTGAGCCTGCAGGCGCTGCAGGTGCCGGTGATCGCCCGGGTGCAGGGCATCGCCACGGCGGCGGGTTGCCAACTGGTTGCGATGTGTGACCTGGCGGTGGCCGACAGCCAGGCGCGCTTCGCGGTCAGTGGCGTCAACCTGGGTTTGTTTTGTGCCACGCCCAGCGTCGCGCTGACGCGCAACCTGGGCCGCAAGGCGGCCTTCGAGCTGCTGGTGACCGGTGCCTTCATGTCGGCCGACCAGGCGCTGGCCAAAGGCCTGGTTAACCGCGTGGTGCCGGCCGATCAGCTGGATGCCGAGGTCGAATCGCTGGCGTGCGCCATCGTCGGCAAACCTCGGGTGGCGCTGGCGCTGGGCAAGGCGCTGTTCTACCGCCAGATCGAGGTGGGCATTGCTGCCGCGTACGCCGATGCCGCGCAGACGATGGCCTGCAACATGATGGACGACTCCGCACTTGAGGGCGTGCAGGCCTTCATCGACAAGCGGCCACCCCACTGGCGTTGAGTCAAGCCGCGCCCAGCGGCCGACCAATCAGGATTTGGACGAGATGTTGTGCCGCATCAAACGGCCTTTTTCCCGCTCCCATTCCCGGTCCTTGGTGGCATTGCGCTTGTCATGCTCGGCCTTGCCCTTGGCCAGCGCCAGGTCCAGCTTGACCCGGCCGCCCTTGTAGTGCAGGTTCAGCGGCACCATCGTGAAGCCGCGTTGCTCGACCTTGCCCACCAGGCGCCGTATCTCCGCCTTGTGCATCAGCAACTTCTTGGTGCGGTCGGCTTCCGGGTTGACGTGGGTGGACGCCGAGCGCAGTGCATTGATGCGGCAGCCGATCAGGTACAGCTCGCCGCCCTTGATCACGACATAGCCGTCGGTCAGTTGCACCTGCCCTGCCCGGATCGCCTTGATCTCCCAGCCGTCCAGCACCAGGCCGGCCTCGTGCCGCTCCTCAATGTGGTAGTCGAAGCGGGCACGGCGGTTCTCGGCAATCGGGGCGGATGCCGGCAGGTCCTTGGGCGCGACGCGGGGGGCGTCCTTGGGTGGTGCGGTGCGGATGGCTTTGGGCAGGGACATGGTGACTTGCAAGCTGGGGCGGTGCAGCGCTGGCATCAAACGCCGCAACAGCCGGCCCCTAGAATTGCTTTCATTGTATGAAGCATGTCAAAAAGTCAGTCTTGCTCTGGTACTCGGCCCGCGAGATGTACGGCCTGGTCACCGATGTTGCGTCCTACGCCAGCTTTCTGCCGTGGTGCGACAAGGCCGAGGTGCTGGATGAGGAGCCGCACGCCATGACGGCGCGCCTGCACCTGCACTTTGCCGGCTTGCGCCATGCCTTCAGCACCCGCAACACCCATGTGGTGGACACGTCCGTCGTGATGGCGCTGGTTGACGGCCCGTTTTCTGATCTTGAAGGCACCTGGCGCTTTGTGCCCATTGGTGCAACCGGAAGCGCCGCCTGCCGGGTCGAGTTTGACCTGCGCTACGCGTTCAGCAGCGGCGCCTTGGAGACCGTGCTCAGCCCGGTTTTCGACCGGGTCGCCAATACCTTTGTCGACTCCTTTGTGCAGCGGGCCGAGCAGGTGTATGGCGCACGCTGACGCTGGGCGTTCCGAGGGTCTGCATCATGCTGACGGTCTGGATCAGCCGGGTGTTGGCGATGCACACACCGCTTTGATGACCGTGTGGGTGGTTTACGCGGCTGCGCCGCACGACGTGATCAGCGTGCCAGTGCGCTTGGCTGCAGGGGCCCCTGCACGGGCTGCCCTGCGGGCCAGCGGCCTGGGCCAGCAATTGGGTCCGACCGTGCTGGATGATCTGCGCCTGGGCGTGTGGGGCCGCTTGTGCGCCGCGGAAACGCCCTTGGTTGACGGTGACCGCCTGGAACTGCTGCGCCCTCTGCTGGCCGATCCGATGGAATCGCGCCGCCACCGCCTGAAGCGCGACGGCGTGCGCAAGGTCAAACGCCGGGTTTGATGGCACCCGGTGCCCGGCCGGGCAGGGGCCGGGCAGGGCCTCAGCGGCAATCCTGCGCGATGGCACGGCGCGCGGCCTGGGCTTCGTCGGCCCGGGCCGTATCGTCCAGTACCACCCGCTCGCCCTTGTCGGTGTAACGCACCAGGCGCTGGCCGTTGTCCAACGTGGCCATTTGCTGGCGTGCACGCTGGCAGTTCTCACTGCGTTGCGCCGCCAGCCGGTCTTCATCGGCGCGCTTGAGCACTTTTGCTTCGTCCTCGGTGCGCTTACGGCGGGCTTCAAGTTCAGGATCGACGGGCAACTTGCCCGGCTGGGCGGCAGAGGCGGCCAGTGTTGCACCTGCGGCCGGCGCGGCCGCCACCCGGCTGGGGTTGCTGGATGGCCGTTGCAGCACGTCCTTGTCCGGGATGTCGCGCGGCGGCGGCATGTCACTGGCATGCACCTGGCCGCGGCTGTCCTTCCATTTGTACTGCGCCAGCGCAGGTCCGGCACCGAGCAACAAGGCTGCCAGGCAGACGGTGCTGAGTAGCCGGTGAAGTGATGAACGGCGCAAGCGGTGCTCCCGATGTAATTCAGGGCCGAAGTTTAGCCAGCGAAAGCCTTGCCGCCCGCCGACTTTTTGTCGGTGCAGGCTGCCTTCGATGGTTTTGCCAGCCGCGTACGGGTCGGGGCTCCTTGGGCTCTTCCGTATAATCTGGTTTTGCGTTTGGAGCTATCCGATGCGCCTCCTTGGCAAGGCACTCACCTTCGACGACGTGTTGTTGGTGCCCGCTTTTTCTCAGGTGTTGCCCCGCGACACCAGCCTCGCGACCCAGTTGTCGCGCAACATCCGACTCAACCTGCCGCTGGTGTCTGCCGCGATGGACACGGTGACCGAGGCGCGGCTGGCAATCGCCATCGCCCAGGAAGGCGGCATCGGCATCGTGCACAAGAACCTCACGCCGCAGCAGCAGGCGGCCGAGGTGGCGCGGGTCAAGCGCTATGAGTCGGGGGTGCTGCGCGACCCGATCACCGTCTCACCCGACATGCCGGTGCGCGAGGTGATCGCG